>CAJWLO010000003.1 GCA_913043235.1 uncultured Fidelibacterota bacterium | reverse complement strand
TGGTTGAAGGTACAGACTTTTATGATGTTCGTATGGATTGGGCTGGATGTGAAACGTGCGATGCCGCTGATACTACATCAGAGATGATGATGGCTAAAAGTATGGCTGAAGGTCAGCCATGGTCAAAAGCTGTGATGATAGATAGAGCAGGCGGTTATGCGGCAAGTGATACTTTAGCCTGGGTTCCTTGGAAAGTTTATAATACTGAAACAAGTCCTGAAACCCAGCTTAAGTCAGCTATAGTTGAGTTTGCGCCTAGCGGCAGTAGGAATCATCTCTGGGATATGGGATGGAATAATCTAGCACCTGGTTTTGATGGATTAGGTGGGAGAGAATATACATTTATTTTGGCTGATCCTTATGGAGCATCTGATGACGATGTTGATTACTCTCAGTATCTTTCAAGCGGTCCGCTTGATGGTTACTACAACAATGTGCTTTACGCATTTTGGCCTGCCCCAAGAGGAAGTAGGGGTTACTTACATGCCCCATTCACTTTTTCAATTTTTGCTTCTAATGTAAATGTAATAGATGAAGATTTCTGGACATTTACTGCACCTGCTAAAACAGTAAGTAGTGATAATAAGGCAGCTGATTATGAAAAAATCAATGTTTATCCGAATCCGTATTATGCTACAAATAGCCAGGAAGCAAATCGTTTTGATAACTTTGTGACATTTACTCATATGCCTAATGTCGCAACAGTCAGGATATTTTCTATCGATGGAACACTCGTTAGAAAACTGGATAAGAATGATTCTGAACAGTTCCTCAAGTGGGATCTTAGAAATAGTACAGATCTTCCAGTAGCATCTGGTCCTTATATTGCTTATATAGAATCAGATGATATGGCTAAATCAAAAACGTTGAAAATTTATGTCGTACAGCGTAACCAATTGGTTCAGTACTATTAAAAAACAGAGTTGAAAAGTATTTATTAATTAATTGAGGATAAAAAAATGAAATCACTCATCAAAATTGTAATGTCTTCCATTCTTCTACTTGGCATACTAAGCGCAGGAGATGAAGCAAGAATAGGTACAAGCGGAGCTAATCAGTTATTAGTCCCGGTTGGTGCTAGAGGGGTAGCTATGTCTGGTGCCGACCTTGTATACTCCCATGGAATAGAATCATCTTACTGGAATCCTGCGGGACTTTCTAGAATAGAAGGAGCCACAGTTTTGGCAAGTCAAATGCAAATGTTCGGCGATGTCAATGTGAACTTCTTTGGTGCCGGCTCTAAGGTAGGTAATTCTGGAGCGGTTGGATTAACAGTAAAATCTATTGATTTGGGAGATATCCCTATTACTACTGTAGAAGCGATGGATGGTACTGGATCTACTTTTAGACCAAACATGTCTACTTTATCACTGACATATGCTAATGCATTTAGTGATAAAGCAAGGTTTGGTATATCTGTAAAGGCTATTAGTGAAAGTATACCAAGAGCATCTGCTTCTGCGTTTGCCCTTGATGCAGGTGTTCAATATGAAAACTTAAATAATATTCAGGGACTTGGTATTGCTCTCGCTTTAAAGAATATTGGTACAGATATGCATTATGAAGGAAGCGGTTTAACCACAACAGCTACAGATGATGCTAATCTTTCAGACTTTTATAATATCGAAGCTTCCTATGATAAGTTGCCTTCTACTTTTGATATGGCCGTATCTTACAAAGTGGCTGGTGCAACACTTGCTGTAACTTATACTAGTCATAATTTCAGATATGATGATCTTACTGTAGGTGGTGAATATCAACTGATGGATATGATATTTTTAAGAGGCGGAATGAGCCTACCCCAGCTTGAAGATGAATCATCTCAAACGGATGAAGTTCTTGGTGGAGTTAATTTTGGTGCAGGTTTGAAATACAATCTTTTTGGAACCAATTTACTTGTTGAATACACCTATAGATCTCAAAAATATTTTGATGGAAACAATTTGATTTCCCTATCACTTGGTTTTTAAATCAAAGTCTGTAAATAAAAAAAGGGCAGTTTTACTGCCCTTTTTTTTTATAATCTTATAATTGAAAAATTATATTGAATTGTTTGTATTATATCTTAATAAAAACAGAAAAATGATTACAAACCATCTTTTTTGGTTTATCCCATATTTGCTTGCTGGGGAAAGGAAATCATTTTTGTTCCTGGTAATATTAAATTGCAATTTATACGCAGAAATTTTTAATGGAATGACATTATATGCTCCAATAGTAAGTGGAGCAAATACACACCAAACATACCTAATTGATAATCAATCAAATGTAATTAATGTATGGACACATGAAAGTGGAGTTGCTAGCATGCCCTACCTTCTTGAAGATAGTACCTTATTATACCCGTATAGAGTTGAAAACCCATCTATGAACGCAGCGGGTGTCGGTGGAGGAATATCAAAATATTCATGGGATGGAGATTTGATATGGGATTATACTATTGGGGATGAAACATATCAACATCATCATGATATTGAACCTTTGCAAAATGGGAATATTTTAGTATTACTATGGGAACGGAAAACTGCACAAGAAGCTTTTGCAGCTGGAAGACAAACAATAAATAATCCACTAAATCAGATTTGGTCTGAAGCTATTTTTGAATTAGAACTTGTTGGAAATAATGATGCGAATATAGTATGGGAGTGGCATTTATGGGATCATCTGATACAGGATGCCGATTCAACCCTTCCAAATTTTGGAAATGTAGCTGATCATCCGGAGCTTCAGGATATAAATTATGACAATTCTGAGAGCGGCCCTCCAACCACTCGTCCTGGTGGTCCTAATGGTGACTGGAAACATTTCAATGCAATTGACTATAATCCAGAATTAGATCAAATAGTAATATCATCCAGAACACATGATGAGATCTATATTATCGATCATAGTACAACTACTGAAGAAGCAGCCACTCATATGGGTGGTAATTCAGGTATGGGTGGAGACTATTTATATCGTTGGGGAAACCCACATGCATATGATAGAGGAACTGATTCTAATCATATACTTAAAGACCCACATGGAGTAAATTGGATTCCACCAGGATATCCAGGAGCGGGAAATATTATTATTTTTAATAACAATCATACAAATAATTCAGCTGTTATTGAAATAATCACTCCTTTTAGCGAAAATGGCATATATTTTCTTGATAACAATATGCCATTTGGTCCTGAAGCACCTTTATGGATATATACAGGAAGCTTTCATACAGAAATGCAGGGTGGAGCATTTCGACTCCCAAATGGGAATACAATAATAACAGACTGTGATGATGGATATATTTTCGAAGTAACCCAAGATAATTATATAGTTTGGGATTTTATTTATAATGATGGTGAAAATATTATTCCTCGAGCGCAAAAATATTCTATAGATTATTTGAATATTGATCCTGATTATTTCACATTAGGGGATGTTAACTATGATGGTTATTATAATTTAATAGATATACTCATGATTTCAGATATGACAACAGGTCATGGATATGCACCCAATTCTCCAGCTGATTATAACTCTGATGGTATGGTTGATATGGATGATTTTACATCCTTATTAGAATTTATAATAAATAACTGAAATCAAACTTTTTGAACAGATATAAAGACCTAAGAATATTTCAATAGAAATAATTCAATTTCCTTATCACTTGGTCATCTATAATAAAATGTAGTTAAGTTGCCCTTTTTTACTATGGTTTAAAAATTTGGTGCAACATATCATACAATTTTGGATTCGATATATCCTGCCCTAAATAAATTTCATCTTTTCCTTTTTGCAGTATCATTTCCCAATGCAAATGAGCTTCTTTTTTAGTACCAAGGGTACTTGCTCTTGTACCTGTGTTTCCGGTTTTACCAATATTCCTCCCCGCTTTTATGAAAGTTCCAGTTGTTATACTGGTATCAATACTGGAAAGATGAGCATAAATGCTGATGACACGGAAACCTGGAATTATTTCAAATCCATGATCTAAAAAAACAGCTTTTCCAAGTAAAACGCTGTTGAAAATATCGGATGGGGTATGTCCTACACGTTCACTTGCAGTAAGGAGACCTACACGATATTCCGCTGGATATTCTTTATAATTGTGATCCGCCCGAATTACCGATCCATCTGCAACGGCCCTTACTGGTGTCCCCCAGTTGGCAAAGAAATCAATGCCACGGTGAGTGCCGCTCCGATAATCTCTGGGTGCATTGGGTAACCTGGATGGTTTTTTTGGTACAGGGACACCTTTACAAGGTAGTAGCAAAGATAAAGAATCTACCCAGCTTGTGTCGAAGATTGAAGGCGGGGTCTGTTTTATTTCAACGTCTTTGATGATGCTCAGAACATGGTTAGGGGTGTTCCCAGGCCTATCTAAAACCTGACACTGAATAAAACCAAAAATATAAAGTGATCCAATAATTAATAGGTTCATGGTTTATCTGATGGAAAAAAGATAATCTATACCTTCAATGCAGCACTCAACGGGAGACCCAGAAAATGATTTTATTTTCTTTCCTGAAATAATAGAATCTGATATAGGTGTTCCATAGTTATAAGGTTCTTCAAAATAAACCACTGCTGTTGATACAGAAATCAATTCTAAAGTTTCCACCATAGTCCAATCATATCGAGCCCAAGATGTGGGTATCAATAGTAGACCATCTGCCCAGTTACGATTGCGTTGAAGGAAGTTCAGTGCTTTATCCTGCTTGTGGGTTTGCAGAATTTTTAAGGTAATCTCCATATTACGCACATGTCTCCGTATTGTTTTATTTAATTTATCTAGAGTCAGCCTTTCCCCTGTTGGAGAAGATTTTAAACCCAAAAGATTCAAATTTGGCCCTTGTAAAATGATAATGTTCATTTCAATGGTGCCAAGTTACCAATGATATATCCAATAATAATCCCAATCATAAGGCCGAGGGTTACCACACGCCCCTTTGCTAATTTTTCTGTATATCCTTTTTTAATGGCAATACCGGAAATAATAGTGCCAAAAGCGTTCAATAGGAAAAAACCAGGAACTGTTACAATTTTGACAATTAAAGGACCAATTAAGGGAATTAATGCGACTAACGCACCCAATCCAGTAAAAAACTGGGTAAAGACTCCAAACACAATAGTGACAAAAACAATAATTTTTTTGTCTATACCATAATAAAGTGCAACACCCATAGCTAAAGCGGAAAAAAGCCAGAAAAGCAGTTTTAACCTATATAGTTCCCAAATGGTTTTTTTATTCATAAATCAGGGCTATAACTTGTAATCCCATGGTATTAATGGATGCCTGTATGATCCGTTTTTCTGATTCTCTGGAAATCCAGAGTTGCCGAACAATATCAGAAGCAACGATTTTTGCCATAAAATAATCTGAATTTTCCCAGAATTTACCTGAATCATCATTTAGAATGATATCTAGACGATAATGATCACATAGTACTTTATTTTTTCTGTAGGTGACAGTAGCAGTGTCAGACCAGACAAATCGCGCTTTTCCAAGTTGACCTTCATGCTCAAAGGAAAACCAACGTGTATCCAATTCTCTATAATCTGCAGTTTGTACCATGGCAAGCAGGGTGAATATAGTTTGAGTACTATCTGTGATTTGAACTTTCTTTTTGGAATCATAGAGTAATTCAGTAGTCGTCGAATCAAACTCAATAGATATTTTGTTTTTATGTTCCCCTTGCCGGATATTTTTACTCCATCCGCGAATACCAAAGGATGATGAATCAAATTGGGTGGAATAGATATTATTTGTAGGCCAGATCAAATCTGCAATGCCAGTATTTCTGGTTTCATATATGATATTATCGTGATGTGTATGGATTTGTTTTACTTCAGCTATAGGGAATCCAAAAACGGATATGATATAATCTTGTGCTGAAATACATTTTATAAGAACAAATGTAATGATAAATATTTTCACTATGATTTCCAGGAGTAAATATTTGTCAAGCCTAAAAGACCAATACAAGGAATATAAAAAGGTTGTACCACGGCCCAAGTCAGATAAACCAGAGGAGGGACAGGTGTTTCGAATAGTTTTCCGCCCAGAAAAATAACCAGTCCTTCAAAAATAAATTTTATAAAAAAAGTTAATTGAATTCCTTTTATTTGGAAAAGAAACCCAAAAAATAATATCAGGTTGCATAAAAAAGCACTGAAAAGGAAAGCAAAAAACCATGGTTTTTTATTAACATTTTCCCGAGCATTGGAAGACCACCTGATTCTCTGATTAATAAAATCTTTTACTGTTTTTACTGGTTGTGTACTTACAAAGGATTGAGGATCAATATTTATTGTAGCGCTTTCTTTTTCTGTAATGGCCTGAACTAGATACATATCATCACCAGATATTTTATCCTTAACAGATGTAAACCCGTTTATGAGTTCAAAACTTTTTTTCCTATAACCCAAATTCTGTCCGCTACCAGACCAGAACATTTTCCATCCTCCGAAACCGGCGTTTGCAACGGTAATACTTAAAAAATCAATCATCTGATAAAGATTAAAAAATGATTTTCCTGAAACACGGGAAAAACCAATGGTAATTCCTCCTGTAGACTGTATGGATGATGCCATACTAGAAACCCATGTTTCTGGAACCCTACAATCTGCATCTGTACTGATAATAATATCACCTGATGCATATTTAATAGCCTCCTTTAGGGCATATTTTTTAGGTGTCATATCCGCACTGCGTTCGATAATATGAATATGGTGAATGAATGAATGTTTCGCAACTGTCTCTTCCAATATTTCTCCTGTTTTATCAGTAGAACGGTCATTGGCAATAATTATTTCCAGTTTATCTCTGGGAAAGGTTTGATTCAGAAGATCGTGGATCAAATTGATAATATTATTTTCTTCATTCCTGGCCGCAATAACAATTGAAACAGTCAACAAATCATCATTTAGTATTATTGGTTTGGCATTATGTTTAAATAGTCCTATGATGATAAATAATACAAAACACAGATATAACCCTGTGCACAAATACAGAATAACGGTCATGTGGTTAGATATTAAGTAATAAACCAGCGATCATGAAATACAGCAAAACACCTAAAATATCAATGCTGGTAGTTACAAATGGACCTGTAGCGATAGCAGGATCAATATCCAATTTTCTTAAAAATAAAGGAATAAGGGATCCTACAGCCACCGCAATTAGCATAGAAGCGCAAATACTCATTCCCACTACAAAACCAAGCATTGGATCTGAATTCATAAATTTTAATTTGGCAAAGAGTCCCAAAAGAACTCCATACAGTACTCCCAATATCATTCCAACACGGATCTCTTTAAAGAGGACCTTGAGCTCACTGCCAGTATCCACTCTACCTGTGGCCATACCCCGTACAATAATTGTAGATGATTGAGTTCCGATATTTCCGCCCATACCAATAATAACTGGGATAAAAGCGGCTAAGGCAAGTATACTTTCCAACATGTGCTCAAAAGCGCCAATTATGTTGGCGGCAATTATGCCTCCCACCCAACTAGCGAATAACCAAGGTAATCGTGCCTTGGCGTTTTCCCAGCTTGACTTTAAAAGAATTTCCCGATCTTTTCCTGCACCAGCCATTTGTAAGAAATCCTCAGTCGCTTCCTCCCGAATAACATCCACCACGTCATCTACAGTCACAATTCCTAAAAGGTGTTCACTTTCATCTAAAACCGGGACGGCAAGATAATTGTATTGAGCCACAATTTTAGCAACATCTTCTTGATCAGTTTCAGGACGAACAGAATGAACCCGTTTGATCATAATATCACGCATTTTTGTACCTGATTGAGAAGTGGCTAGGGCACGAAGCGAGGCCACACCAGTCAACCGTCCATCGTCATCTGTTATGTATAGATAAAAAACCATTTCTGCATCTTCTTGATCTTGCAGTGTTTTAAGTGCTTCTCCACAAGTTATATCTTGCCACAAAGTAAATATATCTGTGGTCATCATTGCGCCTGCAGAATCTTCCGGATATCCCATCAGTTCTTCGATTTCTTCTTTTTCTTCCAGTTTTAATAGATCGATAACTGATTGTGCTTTTTCCTCATTCAGATTGCCTAGGATATAACTTTGGTCGTTGACAGGAGCTTGACGTATCAAGGCTGAAATACGCTCCGAATTTTCTTCTTCCAGCAATTTTTGCAATATAATATCATCTAATTCCACTAAAAAAGCTGCCGTTGGTTCGTTTGCTTTCATAATTGAAAAAACATGTTTTTGTTCCTCATCCAGGAAATAACGGAAAATAATGGCCAGATCAGCAGGGTGTGTCTTATTAATTAATTTGGCCAGATTGGTATTGGCGTTGCGGCGTAAAAGCCGTCTAAATGTGTCACGAAGGATCGTGATTTCATGGTCGAACAATTCTTTTCTCATTTCGGACCTGGTGTTGCATTGATTTCTTTAAGGCCGTATGTAAATAAGCCAATAGATAAAATTATAATCCAGGGAGCCACATGATCATGCCATAGATAAATGTTATTCAGATTAAGTTCGGTAAAAGAGAAAATCAAGGCAGTCCCATTGTTGATTGAATGTAGGATCAAACTGGGTATAACAGAGCCCGTCCTCCAGCATAAATACCCCAAGAAGATTCCCAAAATATAGATTTGAATTAACCAGTACGAATTCATGTGAATGATAGCAAAAAATAAACTAGTAACTAAAATAGCGCGAGTTACATCCGTCCAATGCTTTTCAAGAAACTGCTGCAAAAACCCTCGGAATAGTAATTCTTCGCCAACAGGTGCGATAATTACAATAGCAAAAAATAATAAAATAAATCCTATAGCAGATTCTGGCCGAAGGGCTATATTTAGATCGAGAATGTAATCAGGCTGAGGGAAGAAAATTTGAATTATGCGGTCCAGCTCATCGGACAATACGGTCAAACCAAAGGCAAAACTTATGGAACTCAATATTATTTTATTTGAAACTGGATTTAACCGCAGTCTTTCAGCAATTGGTTCATTGCGTAATTTTAAAAAGCCCAATAAAGGAACGAGCATAAAACTCTGGCCGATAATTACAGAAAGAAAAGTATAGAATTTACTGGGTGTTTCTGAGGTGGACAGACCGATCCCCATAACCAACCAGCCAACAAATAAAGCTGACAGGATGGATGCGAGTACCACACCAAATACTGTGCGAATAGTTAGCGTATTGTTGTTCATGGGGGTCAGGTTCTTGAAAATCCATTTTGTAAAATTACGGCTCCCGGTCTGAAATTAGAAAAGATGATTTAAGTATAGTTCTCTTATACCAGATATTCACGTTTTATGGTTATTTTACCAGTATTGTAGCGGGTCCATTGTAAGAAAAGACACCTTTTTTATTTTGCAGACAATTGATGCATCATAATGGCTCCTGCAACAGACACATTTAATGATTCGCCGGATCCGCTTTTCGGGATTGACAATGTAGTATCTAATTTTTTATTTACTGCTTCTGATAATCCATGCGCTTCCCCTCCAAGTACCAATACCCAGCGTTTAGGAATTACAAGTAACTCAGTTAGGGGCTGACCATGATGATCTGCTCCAACTATATAATACTGGTTTTCTTTAAAAATATTTATATCTATATCTGAATGGATTTCAAGGTGAAAATGGGCACCCATTCCAGCACGAATTACTTTTTGATTATAAGGGTCTAATGAATCGGGTGAGAGAGCAATATTTCTTATATTAAACCAGGCTGCAGTTCTTAGGAGTGTCCCAAGATTTCCAGGGTCTGAAATATGGTCTAAATAAAGCCATTTATTAGTTATAAAGTTAAGTTGTACTGTTTCTGGGAAAGTACATACAGCCGCAATGCCTGATGGTGTTTTTGTTGAGGTAACTTTTTTGATTTGTTGTTCTCTTAGACATTCGATACGGTGTTCTTTTTCAATTAGATCCTCAATAAAATCCGGATTATATTTTTTGAATGACTCCGTATAAAGTACAATATCAAATATGACGTTAATTTTTATCGCCTCATGGATAATTCTCTTCCCCTCTATCAGAAATTTATTGTGTTCGTGACGGTATTTTTTGTGTTTCAGGGCACGGAAGTGTTTAATACTGGTATTTGTAATCATGATATAAGGTAAATTATACTTATTTCAACCAATGGCATAATCGAATGGACAACCAAGAAATGATATATTTATATAATTCATGGGAAAAAATTATGTGCTTGAAGAAGGTAATTCTAAATAATTGTATCTTGGTGCGCATAAATCAACCCGGTAATTTAAAATCATGAATATGCAGTATATAATAATATGAGCAAGAATTTGCCCGATCGCAATAAGGAGTTTTCCAGCTGGTATACACAGGTAATAAACAGAGCAGGCTTGGCAGATTATGGTCCTGTGAAAGGTACCATGGTTATTTGTCCTTACGGTTTTCAACTCTGGGATAATATCAAAGAGGCATTTGATAAAATGATCAAAACAACTGGTCATGTCAATGCCTATTTCCCATTATTTATTCCAAAGTCATTCCTAGCTAGAGAAGCAGAACATGTGGAAGGGTTTGCCAAGGAATGTGCTATTGTTACCCATACGCGGTTAAAGTCAGATGGGGATCGTGGTGTGGTTGTGGACCCGGAATCAAAACTAGAAGAAGAAATCATTGTTCGTCCTACATCCGAAACTATAATATGGTCCATGTACAAAAAATGGATTCAATCTTACCGTGATCTTCCCATTTTGATTAATCAATGGGCCAATGTTGTACGCTGGGAAATGCGAACTCGTTTGTTTCTTCGTACTTCTGAATTTTTATGGCAGGAAGGGCATACTGCTCATGCGACCGCTGAAGAAGCCCAGCAGGAGACCATGGATATTTTAGAGTTGTACCGTCAATTGGCAGAAGATTATCTTGCTATACCAGTGATTACCGGTTTAAAAACTGAATCCGAAAAATTTGCCGGTGCCAATAAAACATACTGTATTGAAGCAATGATGGGCGATAAACGAGCATTACAGGCTGGCACATCCCACAATCTAGGACAAAATTTTGCAAAAGCATTTAATGTTACATTTCAAACTAAAAATAACCAGGAAGAATTGGTTTGGGCAACGAGCTGGGGTATAAGCACACGACTGGTTGGAGCGGTCGTTTTAACGCATGGTGATGAAAAAGGGTTACGACTCCCTCCAAAGATTGCCCCGATACAAGTTATAGTGATTCCTATATCAAAAAATGATCAACAAGCAGTAGAGGTGAAGGCATATCTGGATCCGATTTTATTAGCAATGGATCAATCCGGTATTCGTGTTCAGATTGACTGGTCAGATAATTCCCCAGGGTTTAAATTTAATGAATGGGAAATGAAAGGTGCTCCCATACGTATGGAGGTCGGCCCTCGTGACGTTCAACAGGATAATATTATCTTGGTGCGTCGTGACACAGGTGAAAAACTAGTCCTAGGAAAAAAGGAAGTTGTTGAAAAAGTACCATATTTACTTAGGAAGATTCAAAAAGGCTTGTTTGATCAAGCGTTGAAATTCCAGGAAGAGAATACATATAAAGTTGAATCTTACGAAAAATTTAAATTGATCATGAAAAAAGGGGGTTTTGTACGTTGTGGATGGGATGGGACAGTGAAAACAGAAGCAAAAATTAAAGAAGAGACAAAAGCGACGATTAGATGTATTCCCTTTGATGAAAAACCTTCGGGATTGAATTGTGTTTTTTCAGGTAATCCCGCTAAACATGAGGTTATTTATGCCAAGGCATATTAATATTTATATTTTTTACTTATTTGTATTACAACTCAGAATATCTAAAAGGATTTAAAGAGGTAGTAAATGTAAAATAAAAAATAATGATTATCCATACACCAGCAATTGTTTTAAAATCGTTTTCTTACGGGGATACAAGTCTCATTGCTCGATGTTTTAGCAGAGATTATGGTAAAATCAATCTTATAGTCAAAGGAGCTAGGTCAAAACGATCCCCAAAGTCTGCACAATTTCAGCCTTTAAGTTATGTGGATTTGGTCTACCGTAATAAGCCCAACCGAGAATTGCAAATACTTTCAAAGGTCAATTTTCGCGAATCTTGGCCAGGAATTCTGCAAGATCTACGATCTATTACATTATCAATGGCAATCTTAGAAATGACAGAAAAAACATTATCAGAAGATGACCCTCATCCCGGATTATTTAAAAATCTTGCCGATGTACTTAGAGCATTCAATGAAAAAAAATCTGATCCTAATATTCTATTTTGGTTTTATGAATGTTCTTTGCTTACTCATCTTGGTTTCCGTCCTGATCTTGATCAGCGAGAATTGCCTGGGCTTGTGCTCCCTGATCCAAATAGCGGCCCTAATAGTGGTATAATTATAAAAAAGCTACTGGACGAAAATATTCAGAATCTCCCTGAAGAATTGGTTACACCAAAAGACCGTCAGATTATTAGTAATTATCTATGGATACTTATGCGATATCATTTTGATGACATGGCAAAAATAAGATCTATGGCCGTTGTTAGACAAATCCTAGCAGACAATTAATTTTTTGTTTAGGTGATTTATTAAATCGAAGGAACTATTCAAGAATACAAAAACTATGTATATTTATTAGGATATGAAATATCAATTCCAATCTAATCCTGGGGAACTCTCATATAGACCCAGTCTATTTACCGATTCTATTAAATTACTTGTTTCTGTGAATTTTGGTGTTTTTTTACTCCAATCATTATCCGGTTCCGAAAGATTATTCTTTGAGCTGTTTGGCTTAGTACCAAAACAGATTTGGTCTCAGTTCATGATATGGCAACCTGTCACTTATCTCTTTTTTCATGGAGGAATTTGGCATGTGCTGATTAATATGTTTGTGTTATGGATGTTTGGTAGCGAGTTGGAGCGTCTATGGGGGAAACAACATTTTCTCAAATATTATTTTATTACGGGAATTGGTTCTGGTATTATAACAACTATATTTTCTCTACATTCTATAACACCTGTTGTTGGAGCGAGCGGTGCTGTATTTGGTGTTTTACTGGCTTATGGGCTCACCTATCCAAATCGTATAGTATATCTCTACGGTATTATTCCTATCAAATCTATATTATTTGTAATAGGTATTGGTGTGATAGCATTTATATCATCTTTTAATGGCACGACTCAGATAAGTCATATTACTCATCTAGCTGGTATGGCCATAGGGTATATTATGTTAAAACGGCGCTGGCAGTGGAAAGACATCTGGTTCTCAATACGTAAAAAAACATTGGAATATCAAATCCAACGAGAAGAAAAAAAGATATCCCGACGCCAAGAATTAGAACAAGACATTAATCGGCTTTTGGACAAGATAAATCGAGACGGCTTTCACAGTTTATCTGAGGAAGAAGAAAAACAACTGTATGAAAACAGTAAATCCCTATCACACCATAAGAAAAAAGATTGATGTAAATATAATGTACCATCTAAAATATCTTGGATGTTGTTTTATATTATTTTGTAAACCAATTAGTATATAAAAAATAAAACTTATGGATCTTGGGACAATTATTGGCCTTTTATCGGGAACAGGTATCATTATCATTGGAATTCTTTTGAGTGGGGGTGACCTTTTCTGGTTTACGCAGTTTAATGCCCTGATTATTGTTCTTGGAGGAACTCTCGCTGCTACTATGGTTAATCTTCCAATTCATGCGGTTGGTAATCTTTTTGCTATAATAAAAAACGTATTTACAGATGAGGTATATGATTATAAATCAACCATAGATGAGATTGTCTTAAAAGCTGAAAAGGCTAGAAAAAATGGTCTTCTATCTCTTGAAGCTGACCTGTCTAGTATACAAAGTGTTTTTCTTAGAAATGGTCTTGAATTAGCAATAAACGAGAAAGAATCATCTCGTTTACGTACTTTTTTAAATTTAGAAATCGATAATATTGCAGTTCGTCATATTGCCGGACAGGAGCTTTTTTTGTATATGGGGTCTTATGCACCGGCATTTGGTATGCTTGGAACCGTACTTGGATTGATTATAATGATGAATAATTTTGCAGGTGCAGGAGGAAATGACTTAAGTGTAAGTTATAGTGTGGCGGAAAAGTTTGCTGAACTTCTCAAAGGAATGGGCACAGCATTAATCACGACTTTTTATGGTGTGTTTTTTGCAAACATGGTTTTTCTTCCCATTGGGGGAAAATTGAAACGAAAATCTGAGAATGAATTGATGTTAAAAAATATTGTCCTGGAAGGGATAATTAGTATTCACGCCCGAGAACACCCTATTTTAATTAAAGAAAAATTAATGACCTTCGTGCCAGCAAACATGCGTTTGGATTCAGATGATAATCTAACTGAAATCAAAAAGTCATCTTCCTTGTCTGGAATTAAAGATAAGTTAGAAGAACAAAAAGAAGGAAAAAGAAAAGAACAAGTAGAAGAAAATGACGATGAAGATTAGATAAATGGCTCAAATTCACCGTTCCATTACAGTGGATGAACGTCGTGCCAAAGCAACCGCTTGGGCACTTACGTTTGCAGATATGGTCACGCTCCTGCTTACATTTTTTGTACTCTTGCTTGTTATTCTTAATGATGCTGAGGAACATATTGATCGCATTGTCAATCAGTTATTGGATGAGACCTATGAGGAGCTGAAAGATAATGTAGCATCATCTCAGGTTTCTGTAGATAGGGTCACAAAAGGAATTAAGATAACCATGCGGGGTAAATTATTCAAATCCATGTCTGCAGATGTAGACCCTAGAGTCCATCCACTGCTGGTACAAATCGGTGCCATTATACGAACTTCAAAGATTATTGGTGTATACGATAATCCTGATTATGAATATCTTTTGGATGTAATCGATAAAAGAAATACATACTTGAATGTAGAAGTTCGTTGTGAAGGGCATACTGATGATCTAGAACTACCTAATGCTGCAGCATATCCCAGTAACTGGGAACTGTCTTCTGCACGATCATTAAATTTTGTACGTCTGCTGAGCACTTATGCTGAAATGCCTCAACGACTTTTTTCTGCTATGGGCTATGGAAAATTCCGACCTATTATTGATGTAGCACAATTGAAGAGCAAAGAAAAAATCAATGAGGCTCGTGCTCAAAATCGACGGGTCGAAATATACTTGGATGCTTTCTTAAAGAATAAAATGGAGTTTAATATATAATATTTCTGATACATTTGAATGTTAATCTGAACCTGTCTTTTTCTGCGGGACTACTTTAAATACTTTTTCACCAGGTTTGGCCATCCTGAATCTTTCCCGGGCCATCTTTTCAATATAATCCAAATCATTTTCCAAACGGGCTTTTTCGGATTTAAGTCGTTCCCTTTCTTTCCTTAATAAGGTAATATGGGCCTGAACTTCCGCTCGCTCTCGTTTGAGTTTATAAAGCTGGAATATTCCGTGGTCTCCAAAGATAAAAACAATTAAAAGCGTAATGCAAATCAGTAATAATATGCCGCGGATAAATTTCCTTTGAGTATCTGTTGATTGTCTGCGGATGGTTCTAGGGGGCGAATGACGCTTTAATCTGCCGTATTGCATTACCTTGATGTTCCTAAAACCCCCATACCTGCCAGAACTGCTTTTTTCCCAAGCTGTTCTTCAATTCGCAATAATTGATTGTATTTACAAATTCTATCTGTTCTAGATGCGGACCCTGTTTTAATCTGCCCCATGCCCATGGCAACAGAAAAATCAGCAATGGTCGTATCTTCTGTTTCACCGGAGCGATGGGAAATAACTGCTCCAAAATCAGCATCTTTAGCCAATTCCACCGCTTCCATGGTTTCAGTTATAGTACCAATTTGATTAAGTTTAATTAAAATGGCATTCATACAGTTTTCATTAATTGAACGCCTTAAACGGGTTTTATTAGTCACTGTTAGGTCATCTCCGACAATTTGAATTTTTTCACCAAGTTCTGCAGTTAAATGTGTCCAACCTTCCCAATCGTTCTCGCTAAGTCCGTCTTCAATAGAAATAATGGGATATTTTTCTACAAATCCACTTAGATAATTAACCATGTCCTTTGAAGAAAGTGACCTCCCCTCAGATTTCATTTGATATTTGTCATCTTTGTATAATTCACTGGCAGCAATATCGAGTGCAATAAAGATATCCTGCCCTGCCTTATACTTTGCATTGTGTATCGCTTCTAAAATTACTTCTAGAGCCTCTTCATTAGATGATAAATTAGGAGCAAACCCGCCTTCATCACCAACAGCTGTGCTCATTCCCTTGGATTGTAAAACTAGTTTTAAATGATGGAAGACCTCTATACCCATTCGTAGGGCATGTGAAAATGTAGATGCGCCAAAAGGGAATACCATGAATTCTTGAATATCTACTGTATTATCCGCATGGCTTCCACCATTTAAAATGTTCATCATTGGTACTGGCAACAATACTGAATTCCCACCACTCAGGTATTGAAACAATGGCGATCTATAATAATTAGCAGCTGCTCTTGCAGCAGCCAAAGAAACACCAAGGAGGGCATTTGCTCCTAGTTTAGATTTATTCTCAGTGCCATCTAAGTCAATCATTATAGTATCCAGCTGAGATTGATTAGTAGCATCAAATCCTTTCAATGTGTCAGCAATGATGGTATTAATATTGGTAACAGCTTTACATACTCCCCTTCCTAGGTAACGTTTTTTGTCTCCATCTCGAAGTTCAATTGCTTCATGTTCCCCAGTGGAAGCCCCGGATGGAACCGATGCTCGCCCTCTAGAACCATTTTTTAGTTTGATGTCAACCTCAATAGTGGGATTTCCGCGAGAATCAATAATCTCACGGGCATTTATTTTTTCAATGGCAGAATTCAAGATTTACTCCCGTAAATTAAAAGACCAAATTAGATTTGACCCTAAACACGATTCAACAGCAATAAGCAATTATTTAATATCTGGAACATCTATCCAAACTATCTATTAGAAAGAAATGATTACCCTTAAACGATTTGTGGAAGCCCAATCTCAGCAATGGGAGTCCTTTATTGGTCACAGTAATAATGGAACCCTGTTTCACCATCGAAAATTTTTGAATTATCACCCTAAAGATAGATTCGAAGATCACAGTTTAATGGCTTATAAAAAAGATAAATTGCTTTCTATTTTCCCCGCTGCCGTGAAAATTGATAACGACGAACGATTATTGATTTCTCACCCGGGAGCAACTATAGGTTCTTTTGTGGTTCCGTTAAACCTGTCTTTTGCTGATGCAATGGAGCTTGTTGAAGTTCTGGTAAAATATACCAGTGAAAGATCATTCGATGGATTAAGGATTACACTTCCCCCAAGTTTATACCAAAGCCGAATATCAAATTACATAGATTTCGCATTTTTTAAGCAAGGCTTTACCTATGCAAAGCGGGATATTACCAGCATTCTATTCCTGGAGGATAAAATAGAAAAGAATCTGCAGAAATTTCGTTCTTCACACCGTAGAGCGGTCCGGAAGGCACAAGATTCTGGTGTTGTTGTACGCCGATCAGAAGATTATACAACATTTTACAACATTCTTGTTCAAAATCTTAATATTCGCCATGATGTTGCGCCCACTCACACATTGCATGAATTACTGGATATCAAAAAACGATTTCCAAAAGATATAAACTTATTTGCAGCATATTTGGATAATGAAATGTTGGCTGGCGTGGTCAATTTTATTATCAATGAAAACGTGGTTTTGGCATTTTATATCAGCCATCGGGAAAAATACCAGGAGTACCGCTCTGTTAATTTATTATTTTATTCTATCTTTAAATGGGCTATTAGCAAAGGCTTAAAAATTTATGATTTTGGTACATTTACTTTGGATGAGGAACCAAATATGGGGCTGGGTCGCTTCAAAGAAAATTTTGGGGCTAGCGGTGTTTTTCGTGACACGATTCAATTGAATCTGACTTAGTATACATGTCAATTAAATCACTGGGTAAACATTCACTTATATATGGTTTCGGTCATATTCTGGCCCGGCTTGTAACCTTTTTTCTACTCCCTCTATACACCCATGTATTTACCCCTGAAGAGTATGGGGTGGTTTCCTTGGCCTACGCTTTTATGGGTTTTACAATGATTCTATATCGCTATGGCATGGATACAGCACTCCTTAAATATTCTGTACAAAAAAAAGGCCAAGATAGGGGTGGATATATTTCCACGATTTATGGAATCCAGGTTATCACCAGTATCATTTTTTCCAGTATTCTTTTTGGTTATAGAAAGATTATTGCAAAAATTGTATTAGGTGTTGATCAACCTGAATGGATTGCTATATTATCTGGAGTATTACTTTTGGATGCACTGTGGAACCTGCCGGTACTATTGTTGCGCGCTGAAGAAAAACCGATACCCTTTGTCATTTTTAATTTGACAAATGTTCTAACTACGATGGGATTTAATCTTTTTTTTGTGGTTATCCTTAAAATGGGGATTACCGGAGTTCTTTTAGCGAATTTAGTTTCATCTAGTATTGTATTTATTCTTTCATTGCCCGTTATAATAAAGCGTGTCAGTTTAAGTACAATCAAGACAATAACACTTAAAACAGTATTTAAGTTTGCGATTCCCTTTTTACCTGCGGGGATATTTACAATGATTATGGAGCTGGCGAATCGTTATTTGTTGAACTGGATGACTGGTACGCGGGAGGTTGGACTTTATTCAGCTGGGCATAAACTGGGTATTTTTGGCTTAATTGTTGTAATGGGATTTAATATGGGGTGGACACCTTATTTTTTAAAACGAGGAAAAAAATCTGGCGCGAGAAAAGATTTTGCACAAGCAGCAACAATTTTTTTAGGATTATTGGGCTTTGTGATTGTAGCTGTAAGCCTTTGGGTACCCGAAATAATGCGATTCCCTATCGGTTCTCGGACCTTAATCGGAGAGCAATTCTGGTCTGCCGAAAATGTTGTGTTTTGTGTTCTACTGGCCTATTTCTTTTTTGGAACCTATGTGATCCAGCTGCCTGGTGTGTATATGAGGGAAATGACAAACTGGATTCCCATATTTAGGGCTATTGGTGCAACAGTAAATATTTTATTGAATATTTTATTGATCCCCAAATATGGAGTTATAGGTTCTGCTTGGGCAACGGTATTTTCTTTTATGTTCATGAGTTTATCTGTATTTATCCGGTGCCATAAAATTTATCCAGTTACTTATAACTGGTCCGCTTGGATTTACCCTTTAATATTTATGGGAGTTGTTTTTATAATAAGCGATCATATATGGGTTCGATTAGCCTTAACTCTTTTTTACCCCATTTCGTGGTTTTTATTTGTAATCAATAGTGAAGAAAAAACGGTTTTAAAAAGTTTCATAAAATGATTGTTATAGTTTCTTGTCAGCATTTTCCCGATGATGAACGTATTTATCATCGACAAATAAAAACTTTATTAAAGCAAGACATATCCATCAGGTATTTTACTCGATCTGAATCTACTCTAGATTTATCTGAACCGGGATTAAGACATTTCAATTTATCGCTAAATCTTTCCATAAAGTCCTATTCAAAACAAATTCTTCGCCAGCTTCAAGTATCTAAAGCGCCTTTGTTTTTTCATATACATGAACCGGAACTCCTACCCTTAGCGAAATCTGTAAAGCAGAAACTTCGATCTACAATTATTTATGATGTTCATGAAAATTTAGATGCTATGTATCGTACTTTTTCTCAACGATCAAAGCCTATAAAAAAAACAATGATTTTTCTGAAAAATACGAATGAAAAAATGCACCTTAAGTTTATTGATCGTGTTATTTTGGCAAATCAACCTTTAGAGAACACCGTATATAATACTCGTAATTTTCAACCAGTTATTCTAGAAAATTTCCCGGAAAGTAAATATATATCCAATATTGACAATGATGGCAATCGCGGTTCTTCAATTATTTATCATGGTCATCTTGCTCCAGAAAGAGGTATTAGTGATTTAGTGGCAGCCTTGCCAACAGTGATTTCAGAAATACCAGATGTATATTTAACCTTACTAGGTACATTCCGCACGTCCGAATATGAAAAGCAAATAAAAAGATTTATTTCAAAAAAAAACCTTTATGATCATATATCTGTTAAAGCTCAGATACCTTATGGAGATGTATGGGGAATTTTAAATAAACAAGCTTTGGGTATAATCCCGTTTAAAGATAATCCTTTAACTAGAAACAACACACCAACGAAATTGTTTGAAATGATGGCTGCTGGTTGTCGTATTGTAGTATCTGATCTGCCGCCAATACGTAATTTTGTGTCAGATACTGTCCATTGGATAACTCCAGGGAATATACCATCACTTGCAGCTGGCATTATAGACTCATTTCTTTCAATCAATCAAACTGATTGGATCAAAAAAAACAGAATCCTTATCAGAGAAAAATATAATTGGGAATCTATAATAAACAAATTCATAGCTTTATATAATCCCCAATGAAAATACTTTATATATCACCTGAAAATACGGTAGGTACCTTATCGCTGTGGAAAAAAGAACATGAAGCTAACGGCCATGAATGTCGCACGGTCACATTTTTTAGATCCCCAAAAAATTTTGATGAAGACATATGTTTAGAATTACCCTTTAATTTTACCAAACCTTTATTGGCCAGCCTTCGGCATCGTGTGTATCAAAGATACCGTGGTAACGAAGGGTATTTTAGGGAAAAGGAAGGCTACCCACCCGTTTGGAAGCCTGAGGGCTGGCTCGATTCACAATTTTTAAAATTTAAAGATTGGTTGTGGCGCCCAGTAATATTAAAGACTATAAATAAATATAATTTATATGATTTTGACGTTGTTCATTTTGAGAGCGGGATGGATTTTTTAAAAGATGAAAGTTTTGCAAAAGCTCTACATGATAATGGAAAAAAAATCATCTGTCATTACCATGGCGAAGATCTTCGTGCTCGAGGGGTGATGCCGGTTATTGACACACTATCTAATTTAAACTTAACTAATGAATTAGATTTGCTTAATAAACATCCTGATATTCATTATTTATTTCTACCGTTTGATACTAACCGTTTTAAGCCTAAGGATGATCTCTCAGATGTAATTCGAGTTGCTCACTCTCCAACAAACAGGCACTATAAAGGTTCCGATATTATTATTTCTGCATGTACAAAACTACAAAAAGAAGGCTTGATAGTTTTTGATCTAATCGAAAATCTACCCTACAAAGAAGCTTTAGAAAGAAAACAACTTGCTGATATTTTTATTGATCAGGTTGGTGAACGCGGGGGTTGGGGATATGGGATGAATTCGGTAGAGTCCTTGTCCATGGGAATCTGTACCCTAACTGAGATGAATGAATCCTATCAGGCTTTCATACCGGATCATCCCTTTGTAACTATTGATTCATGCACAATTGCCGCGGTATTAACAGAACTGATTCATAATAAGGGAAAAATTGTTGAACTTGGACAAAAATCTAGAGCTTGGGTTACAGATCATCACGATGTTAAATATGTATCAAAAAAGTTATATAGCTACTATAAGTCTATTGGTCTCTCTATATGAAACAGGAGATATATAAACCTTCATTTCTATTCTTCTCGATATTAATTGGCGCCTTAATTGCCCCTTTTTACCGTTTTTTTAATCTTTTAAGACCTAATACATTATTTCAGGTAGAGATGGTAAAAACTATTCTTGTTGCTGAATACCATCGTATTGGTGATGTCCTCATGATAATTCCGGCTCTTCATGCCTTGAAAGAAAGATTTAATAAAGATGTGCGAATAATTTTATTGTGTTCTTCTTCTTCTGCTCCTTTAGCCCGCGATCTAGAGTTGGCAAATGAGGTAATTACTTTTGATGCTCCTTGGACAACTTGGTCTTTTTCACCTTTTAAATGGATTCAGGCTCGTTCTTTTGCTAGATCATTAAGAAACCGGCATATTGATTTGGCAATTGATTTTAAGGGCGATATAAGAAACAGCTGGTTTTTATGGCATATAAAAAGCAAGCACAGTTTGGGATATGCAGCTACTGGAGGGAACTATTTTTTTTCTAGAACTTTCCCATTCCCTTTTCAAATGCACCAAACGAAACGGGCTATGAATTTGGTTTCAAAAATTGAAGATAAATGTACAGTGTTAATAGAACCAAATTGGGTAGTTAAAAAGAGTGGATATGTTGTATTGCACCCTGGAACCGTTGATCAAAAAAGAAGTTGGCCATTATGTCATTGGATTACATTGATCAATTCTTTAAAAGATGATTTTAAATTGGCAATAGTCAAAACAAAAGAATCAGAAGACATAGTTTATTCAGTACAAAAAAATAAATTGCCAATATATATTTTTGAAGGGGACATTATTCAGTTTAAAAATTGGCTTAAGGAGCAAAGACTGCTAATTGCTCCAGATTCTATGGCGGGTCATCTGGCAGCATATTTAGGAATTCCTGTAATTTCTCTATTTGGTGCCCAGAATCCTGAATTAACAAAACCTTTAGGTGATAAGAATATTATTGAAAAACCGGTTAATGAATGTTCTCACCAAAGAGATCATTGGCGGCTTTGTTCTGCTTGTATGAAAACCGTAGAGCCAGTATCAGTGCGCGAGTCAGTAATAAATTTGGTTATGTGTAATTATGAAAAATAAAAATATTGTTGATTGGTCTAATGTGTGTAAATTTGGTTCATTGGAAAGAGATTGACTCTGAAATCAACCACAAACAAAGAACAATCTAATAATAAGGTCGGGGGTTATGTGCCCCCGTTTTCATTAGGAACCAAACCAAGGAGGTATTGGCATGGCTGATATCAATGCAACCGTTGCAAATGCGGCTTCCGGAATTGTTGGCGTAATTAAAGCACTTATAGTACTGTTTGTTTTCGTTAACATCATTTATTCCACAGGATTTGATCCCATTGGCGGAATTGTTGAACTGGTAAACACCTTTTTAGATGGTGGTTTTGCTGGACTCTTAGCTCTGTTGGTGTTTCTCTCGTTTCTTGGGTAATTAACATAGGCCATATCTTGGGCTTTGGTTTTTCAAAGCCCAAAAGCCTCTACCAACAGGAGTAAACTATGCTAAATGGTATAAAAACCCTCAACGAGTGGCTCGGCACAGCAATAGAATTGTTAAAATCCCTAGTTGTTGTTGGAATTATCGTTGGAATCTTGTTTGATGACTTTTTTGGAGTCATCGGTGGACTTGGGCGTATAATGGCCCAATTTGGCGATGCAGGATTTGCGGGAATTCTAGCACTCATGATACTCGTGATGTGGTACGAGAAGAAATAGCGCGAAATTAAATCCGCTCCAACGCCTCAGTATTCCTGGGGCGTTGTCGTTTTTAAAATTGGCTGATAATAAAAAAACTATTTCCGTCCCAAGATGTAATTAATCCTGCCAAAATTTTTTTAGAGTTTATTTTCCGCTCCTATTGGGTCCTAATATGGAAAAAACAGATTGATTAGGAATTTCAAAGTTTACATCATTAAGGGCAATCAGATTATTATAGTTTTTTTGATTCTTGAAAAAGAAAGTACAGATGGAGATTGACTAATCAATTTAGATCAATAATGACAATTATATCTTTTTGCTAGATTTTATTGTTCTGATTTTTATCAAGATGTGAATTTTTTTATACCTTTTACAGATGATACTTGATCAAGTACAGATGAAAAAATTTTGTTTAGCACCTTAGCTCTACTTTCTTCCGATGTCAGTGTAATTAGTTCTTGTTCTATAACAGTAGGTAATTGTATCATTTCTAATAATTCAAAGGTCGTTGTCTTTGATATATGATTTATAAGATCCTCAACTTTACCCATAGTTATAATAATCTTCAAATATTTTTCTTTTAATGGTTCAAATAATGATGCAGGGATTGGATATAGATCCGGTAAGTAATTGATGTCGCCAATAGTTAGTCCATCAATTAAAAAGTTTTTATTCAGCTTAAATATTCTTCTCCCTACACAAAGTATATCCATACGACCATCACTGTATTGGTTTAATATGTTTTTAACTAAAACGGTACAACCTATATTTGCGAGACCCTTTTTATCCTGATATATTATTCCAAATTCACTATGGTCTCTGACAGATTCAGTAATAAGTTTTTTGTAACGATCTTCAAAAATATGTAGTGGAATATATTTGTTAGGATAGGCCACTATACTTAATGGGAATAATTTTATTTTCATTATTTTAAAAGAGTAAATTTATACTATTTTAGTTATTCAAGATAGATGGAGTTATTATATATCTAGTTATTAACCATTGAATCAAGCACTATACATAGACGAATTTCCATATCTTGGAATGCATGGGATTTTAATGCTAAACCACAAGTATAAGGAGTACTTCAACTTAATTTATCTCTTTAAGTGTTTTATTATTTTTGATTTAAGACCTGAAAAATAATATTTATAGATATGATATTCCGATCATTTTTCTACCATATAATATTACTAAACATTCTATTTGCAGATATTCATGTATTTAATCGCAGTGCTGGGAGTGAATCTGAAATACGAACAATAAGCGATAAAAATTTATTATATATGTCAACGAAAGATTTGGCTAGGTCTTTGTCGTCTAAGCTGTTTGAAAATCAGGAACGAAAAAAACTGGTTCTTTATATTAAAGGGAAACGTATAAAAATATCGGGTTACACTAGTTTTGTTATAATTGATGATATTCCTTACCAAATGCCCGACATGGTCCTTGTGGTATCTGGTGATTTATATATACCAGCAAATGAATTCATTCGGATTTTAAAAGCAACTGTTATGCCTGGAATAAATTTTGACGCAACAAAAGAATTTTTAGATATTGATGTAGTACGGTTTAATATTATTGGTATGGAGGTAGAAACTAAATCAAATGGCACAATTATTAAGTTGATTACAAGAAAACCATTTTCTGAGAGAAATATCAGTTCATTTATTAATAAACACGGTTGGTATTATATAACAGTTGCGGGAGCTATGGTTGATACAGTCGCTTTAGAAGGTTCAGAGATCCGAGGGGTAATCAGAAGAGTTGAATCAGATCAGATTGGTGAAACTGCCCAAATTGCATTCAAACTGGGTTCAGATGTAGTAAGCCACGACTGGTATCAAAGTTTGGATCCCAATGAAATCGTAATAACCCTACGGACACCTTTGGGGAAAAATGCAGTTCGTATCGAAGATGTTAAAAACCGCTGGAAATTAGATAAAGTGGTTTTGGATGCTGGACATGGCGGTAAAGATCCAGGAACAACAAGCCGATTTGGAGTCAAAGAAAAAGATATTGTATTGGATATTGCTAAACGTATTGGCAGATTGTTGGAAACAAACACGAATATCAAAGTAGTATATACTAGGGAAGAAGATGTCTTTATTCCATTGCGCAAGCGGGCAGAAATTGCAAATGAAAATAATGGGAAACTGTTTATCAGTATTCATGCAAATGCAAATAACAATAGAACTGTCCAAGGTTTTGAAACATATTTCTTAAGTCCAGGTAAAAATGAAGATGCAGTTATGGTTGCTTCAAGAGAAAATTCAGTTATTCAAATGGAAGAAAGAAAAAATGGATATGAAAAATTAACAGATGAAGGACTCATTATGGCTACCATGGCTCAGAGCATGTTCATGAAAGAAAGTGAGGATTTAGCAGCAGTCATCCAAATGGAACTAGATAAACGGTTAACAACTCCAAACCGCGGTGTTAAACAAGCAGGATTTTACGTTCTATATGGTGCTTCCATGCCTCATGCGTATCTTGAAGTAGGTTTTCTTTCTAACCCTAAAGAGGAAAAAGCATTAAAAAAAGCAACTCATCGACAGAAGATCGCACAGGCAGTTTATGAAGCTATTAAGCACTTCAAAGAATCAAAGGAAAAACTTTTAGCGGAAGAATAATAGATGGATAATAGACCCATTGGTGTTTTTGATTCTGGAATAGGGGGGTTGACTATTGTCAATGCCTTAGCAAAAATATTGCCACATGAGAAAATAATTTATGTGGGAGATACAGCCCGGGTTCCTTATGGGAATAAAAGCACTGAACGAATTCAGCAATATTCCGAAGAAATAACCAGATGGCTTATCCAGGAAGAATGTAAAATAGTTGTAGTTGCTTGCAACACGGCATCTTCCCATGCTTTGGATAATTTAAAATCAAAATTTAATATTCCCATTATTGGTGTAATAGAGCCGGGAGTTGAAGCATCAATTTATGCTACACAAAATAATCGAATTGGTGTTTTGGGGACCTACGGTACAATCAGGTCCGATGCATATGGACAGGCCTTGAGGAGACTTAATAAGGATATTTTAGTTATCAATCAAGCATGTCCTTTGTTTGTACCTTTGGTGGAAGAGGGGTGGGTCAGTGGTGAAGTCCCTGAAACAATTGCAAAAATATACCTTGAAAATATAGTAGCATCAGATGTTGATACTTTGATTTTAGGCTGTACTCATTATCCATTATTAAAATCGACCATTAATAAAATAATGAATATAAAAATAAAACTGGTAGATTCAGTCGATACTACAGCTTCTGTGGTCCAATCAGTTATAAATGAACTTGAACTCTATCCTGAAAAAGGTAAATCAGGTGGAATTTTTTGTCATGTTTCTGATTCCGTAGACCTATTTGAATCTTTAGCGGGAAGATTTCTAGAAGTTCACATCAGTGACCTATCTCACATTGACATTTTCTGATCTTTCATCTCTGATCCAATCTTTATATAGCCTCCAGAGACATGGTATTAAACTTGGCCTAGAACATACATATCAATTGCTCGAAGCCATTGGAGATCCACAAGATGGATTGAGATTTATTCATGTAGCTGGTACCAATGGAAAGGGATCCACCTGTGCTATGATTTACAGTATTCTGCGTGCATCAGGGCAAAAAGTTGGATTATATACATCTCCTCATTTGTGTCGTTTTAATGAACGTATACGAGTGGATGGTTCCCCGATCGATGACCAAGAAATAATGATATTTATGAATAAAGCTAAGAACGATATTAAGCAAACCAAATCAACCTTTTTTGAAACTACCACAGCAATGGCTTTAGATCATTTTAAAAACCATGAGGTAGATGTAGCTGTTATTGAAACTGGCTTAGGAGGACGCCTTGATTCCACAAATGTAATCAATCCAGATTTATCGGTTATTACCCCTATTTCTCTAGACCATAAAGATATTTTAGGTGATGACATTATAAAAATAGCCAAAGAAAAAGCCGGTATTATTAAGGCAGGGGTGCCGCTTATTTGTGCTGAGCAGGAAAAAGACGTAGAAGAATTGTTGAAAAAAAAGGTAAATCAAGTTAATACTGAAATTCAAATGATAAAGACCTCAATGATTCAAGAAATTGCTTTTGATAAAAATGGATGTCACTTTTCTTTTGAAGGCGAATTGTATCAAGTTCCTCTTGCTGGAAATCATCAGGCCCATAATGCTGCCTTGGCTGTAAATTCTGTTAAGAAATATGATTCTTCAATTAAAACCATTTCATTGCAAACAGGTATAAAAAATGTAAAATGGCCTGGAAGACTTGAACAAGTGAGCAAATATATTTATTACGATGTGGCCCACAACCAAGCCGGTATTTCTTTTGCAATAAAAACGATAAAAACAATATACCCCAGCAGGCCATTGATTGGTCTGTTTTGTTTGAAAAATGATAAGGAATTTGACTTAATCGTTAAATCTTTTCAGTATATAATGCATAAAGTTTATGTAGCAACAGATAAAAAAGGTTTTTTAATTGACCCCTATCAATTATCTGAGTTATTAGAAATGGCCGGTTGTAAAAGCAAACCCGTTGATACAATATCTTCTGGAATTGCCAGAATGAAACTGAAAATCAACCAAGGTGGAATAGGCCTTATTTTTGGAAGTCACTATATTGCTGAAGAAGTTTACGAAGAATTTGAAATATCATTTGAAACAGGTCAAATATAATGTAATTTACATCGCTTCGCCCCCCGCGGAGATTTATATTTCTAAAATTCCATAGATTTTATGAAAAGGATTTATTCACATGGATCTTAATGAACTACAATCCCTAGGTATTCGCGAACTTACAGAGTTGGCAAATAAATTTGATATTCAGGGCGGCGTTGCCGATCTAAATAAACAGGAACTTACTGTCCGGATATTAGAGGCACAGGCAAAACAAGATGGCAGTATGGTGGCTCGTGGAGTTCTCGAGGTAATGCAAGATGGTTATGGGTTTCTGCGATCACCGGATTTCAATTATTTGCCAGGACCTGACGATATATATGTCAGCCCTTCCCAGATAAAAAGATTCAGGTTGAAAACGGGTCATGAGGTCGCAGGTCAGATTCGTCCACCAAAATCTAAAGAACGTTTTTATGCTTTATTAAAAGTTGAGCAGGTTAATGATAAACCACCAGAAAAAATAAAAGATTGTATTTTGTTTGAAAATTTTACTCCACTTTATCCGGAATCAAAATTTAATTTGGAAACAGATGAAAAAAATTTTTCTATGCGTATTATGGATCTGATTTCACCTATTGGGATGGGTCAGAGAGGCTTGATTGTGGCCCAACCCAAAACAGGTAAAACCATTTTATTACAAAAACTGGCCAATGCTATCAGTAAAAATCATCCAGATACGAAAAGAATAGTTTTGTTGATTGATGAGCGTCCGGAAGAAGTAACGGATATGAAACGCAATGTTGATGCAGATGTAATAAGCTCGACCTTTGACGAACCCCCGGAGCGTCATGTATCCGTGGCAGACATGGTGCTCCAAAAAGCCAAACGTATGGTAGAATATGGTTATGATGTAGTTATCCTTTTGGATAGTATTACCCGACTTGGCCGTGCACACAATGCTGTAATACCTCATAGTGGTAAGATTCTGTCAGGAGGTGTAGATTTCAACGCTTTAAAGAAGCCTAAACAATTTCTTGGTGCTGCAAGGAACACAGAAGAAGGTGGAAGTCTAACGATCATGGCTACTGCCTTGGTTGATACTGGAAGCCGTGCGGATGAAGTTATCTTTGAGGAGTTCAAAGGGACAGGGAACAGCGAACTGGTTCTTGATCGAAAATTAAGTGATAGAAGATTGTTCCCAGCTTTTGATATTGTTCGTTCCGGAACTAGAAAAGAGGAACTTTTATTATCTAGAAAAGAATTGGGAAGAATGTGGATTCTAAGAAAATTACTCAACGAGATGAAAGTTGAGGAAGCGATGGAATTTATGCTAGATCGAATCAAACGAACGAAAAAAAATATAGAATTCTTGGATACTATGAGCCAGTAAAATTTGAATTTTTAAATATTATGAGTGATTATCTCTCAAGTATAGACTCCGTTGTAGTCCGAATAATTACGGATAAACCGGTGAGGAAAACTCCGTACCAGGTCAAAGGGGTTTTTATACGCCAGTACCCTGACCAACCAGTCATTCCAATGTTAGATGGGACATACAGGGACAAATTTCTATACCCTCGAGTACAGGTAAAAATTCTCAATGAACAAATATACATAATAGGTATCCATGAAGGAGTTGAGCCAGTGCTTTCCCTAGTCGAAAAATTTGATATATTTGATTTTGGTAATATAACCTTTGAAATACAAAATACAGATATTGAACAAGTTGACCAGCAATTCATTCAAACCGATCGACTTATTCGCTACAAATTTCTTACACCCTGGGTTGCTTTAAACCAAATGACTGGAGGAAAATATCGATTTTTAACCAATCAGGAAAAACCTTCTTTTTTAAATCGCCTCCTTGGACAAAATATTGTATTTATAGCTAAAGAAGTCGGTGTGAATTTGAATAATAAAGTGTTTACAAAAGTGAAAGTATCCAGTCTATTTCCAAAACCGGTAGATGATAATAAGTGGGGTGCATTTATGGGCGAATTCAAAACAAATTTTGTATTGCCTAACTATATAGGAGTCGGAAATGGTATCACCCGTGGATATGGCACTATTTATGGAATGTTTAATCCGGAGGTATTTTCATTTGATGAAAATGAGCTAGAAAAAGAGAAATCTGAGACAGCAATAGAATCTTTTGCAGAAGATGATGATCAAATAGATAGCATTGAGGCTAATGAATTACCAAAACCCAAACGTCGTGCACGTAAGCACAAATACAAAAAGAACAGTAGCCGGAAAAATAAATCGTTTCGCAAACATAACTCAAAGATTAGGAAAAAACGTAATAGTGGTAGAATTTTTTCGGAAGAATTTGATATTGAACATGATAAGCCTCAAAAAGGAAATATAATAACGGAAAATATAATTGAAGATTCACCTGATGATTCAAAGTTCAATACTGAAAAGCACCATAAGCGACAGCATAAATTTTGAGCTATAAACTAGCGGATCGGATTTATAGAGTCCAGCCATCCTATACATTGCAAATGGCCACTCGAGCCGCAGAAATGCTTTCTGATGGTATAGATGTAATTAACTTTTCAGTGGGTGAACCTGACTTTAATACTCCAACACATATTATAAATGCAGGTAAAAAAGCCATGGATAATGGTTATACCAAGTATACAGCTGGTCAAGGAATGATAGAGTTAAGAAAAGCTATTTGTGAAAAATTAAAACGTGAAAATGGGATTAACTATGATCTGTCAGAAATATTGGTTTCCAATGGTGAAAAGCAAAGCTTGTACAATGTATGCCAAGCCTTATTCAATGAGGGAGATGAAGTAGTTAACTTTGCCCCGTACTGGGTATCATTCCCAGAATTTGTTAGATTGGCTGATGCTGAACCTATTATTGTAAGTACAGTTGCAGAACAGAATTTTGAACCTGATTTTGATGATTTATCATTAAAAATATCTGATAAAACAAAGGGTGTAATTATAAACTCTCCCTCCAATCCCACAGGTGGTGTTTGGGGTACGGAAACTTTAATACGCCTTTTAAAAATGGTGAAGACACACAATTGGATACTGATATCTGATGAATGTTATGAACGACTGGTTTATGATGGTGAATTTGTCAGTGCAGAAAAATTAAATCGTGACTACAAGATTGGAGCAACTGTTGTTACATGTTTCAGTTTGTCAAAAACCTATGCCATGACAGGTTGGAGGATTGGATATTCAGCTGGACCTAAAGATATTATAAAAGCTATGTCAAAAATTCAAGGTCAGGCAACTTCTTGTGCAAATTCTATTGGTCAAATGGCGGGAATTGAGGCTCTTATAGGTGATCAAAATTGTGTTATTGAAATGCGTTCTAAGTTTCGAGAAAGACGAGATTATATTGTTCCTTTACTAAACGATCTTCCAGATGTCTATTGTGCAGTTCCTGGCGGTGCTTTTTATGCCTTTCCGGATTTCAGTCCCTATCTTGGCAGAAAAGCGGATAATAAAATATTGAAAGACACTTTTGGTATTTCTGAGTATATTCTTAGTTCGGCCCGGGTGGTTACGGTCCCAGGTGATGGCTTTGGCGCTCCAGGGCATATACGGTTTTCTTATGCTACCAGTAAGCAGATTATTAAGAAAGGAATAGAAAGAGTCAAAATCGCTCTTGAAAAAATTATTTAAGGAATAAAATTATGAAAAAAGGAATTCATCCGGAGAATTACCGCTTAGTTGTTTTTAAAGATACATCCTGTGATTATGCTTTTCTAACCCGGTCCACTGTGGAAACCAAAGAAATAATAAAGTGGGATGATGGAAATGAATATCCTTTATGTAAAATTGAGATATCGGATAAATCACATCCTTTCTTTACGGGACAACAGAATTTAGTTGATACTGCAGGACGAATCGAAAAATTCAATAAAAAATACGGTCGTAAATAAACGGGATCCCTACATGGCTCTGCAATCAGTTTCATGCTGGTTACGGGGCTATTTTTTTGTTTAAATGAATCGCTTTACTGATAATTATGAAACCTTCTATTCTTGTAGGTGGACAGGCTGTTATAGAGGGTGTTATGATGCGTGTTCCTGACGCCTATGCGACTGTAGTGCGAGATCCTGAGGGAATAATACATGTGAATCGAAAGTTGTTTCAATCTGTCAAAGAACGTTCCAGGCTTTGGAGAAAGCCAATTTTCCGTGGTATGGTGTCTATATTTGAAGCCATGAGAATGGGCATTGCAACACTTCAATGGTCTGCTGATATTGCAATGCCAGAAGAAGAGGAAAAAAATAAAATCGCTGAATTATTTTCCACTATTTTTTCTATATGGATAGCTATAATGCTTTTTATGATTGCACCCATGTGGATTACTGCAAAATTTATGAATATTGAAAAAGAAGCCCTGTGGTTCAATTTGGTGTCTGGCGCTTTTCGGATCATGTTCTTTGTTAGTTATTTGCTTATAATTTCTCTCTTGAAGGATGTAAGATGTTTATTCCAATATCATGGAGCAGAACATCAGGTAGTTTATAATTTTGAATCGGGGAATGATATAACTGTGGAAAACACACAATCCTTTCCAACCCAGCATCAACGATGCGGCACCAGTTTTCTTTTTATTGTTTTTCTTTCTACAATTTTGGTTTTTGCGCTGGTAGATACAATTGTTATCTATTTTCTTGGAACAATTCCCTTACCTATCCGCATTTTGTTTCATTTACCTATGATTCCGTTTGTAACTGGTGTTGGATTTGAATTAATAAAATTATCAGTAAGAAGCGATTCTTTATTTTTTAATTTGCTTAAGAAATCGGGATTATGGCTCCAGAAAATCACAACCAAACATCCTGAAGAAAATATGGTGGAAGTCTCTATAACAGCATTGAAAGAAGCCTTAGGCGATATGTACGAGGATATGGCTGGGAAAGAATATACAGCAGAGGCAATCGGGTGATAGATAAGTTAAAAGCCATTATTGAAAAACATTCTCACTTAGCTGAGCTAATGGCAGACCCCGATATTTATAAGAATCAAAGAAAACTTACACCTATTGCCAAAGAACATCGTTCCATGGCAGAAATTGTTATAGTGGGTAAAGAATATATTTCTGTTTTGGATCAGATTACTGATGATAAAGAGATTTTGGAAAGTGATGACGATGATCTAAAAGAGATTGCCCGGGAAGAATTGGATGAGCTTGAATTACAACGAACTACTCTGGAAGATAAATTGAAAATACTTCTATTACCTAGGGACCCAAACGATGGCAAAAACCTAATTTTAGAAATTCGTGCAGGTACAGGTGGCGAAGAAGCAGCTCTTTTTGCTGCGGATCTCTACCGTATTTATATGCGTTATGCAGAGAGAAACGACTGGGTCTTCAAGGTTATTAACTCTAACGATACCGGTATCGGCGGAATGAAAGAAGTTATAGTATCTATGAAAGGTGATAAAGCTTATGGTATGTTAAAATATGAGAGCGGTGTCCACCGTGTACAGCGAGTACCTAAAACAGAAACCAGCGGACGCGTACACACTTCTGCCGCTACGGTGGCCGTGTTGCCAGAAGCAGAAGATATAGATATTGAAGTAAATTCTGTAGATTTGAAAATTGACACCTACCGTGCCAGTGGCGCTGGCGGACAGCATGTAAACAAAACAGAATCTGCAATTAGGATCACTCATATTCCCACAGGGTTGGTGGTAACCTGTCAAGATGAATCATCCCAGCATAAAAATCGTGCTGCAGCATTGAAAGTATTAAAATCACGCTTGTTGGCTGCAGAACAGGAAAAAGTGGCAGCAGAACGGGCTGAAGAACGTAAAAGCTTGGTTTCTACCGGCGACCGATCAGCCAAGATTCGCACCTACAATTTTCCTCAAGGCCGGGTTACGGATCATCGTATTAATTTTACCACCTACCGATTAAATGAAATATTGGATGGTGATATTACAGAGGTTATTGAGCAATTGAAAATCGCGGAACAGCAGGAAATGCTGACTGCGGCAACAACATGAGCCGGAATTATTATTTTTATTGGTTATTAAAAAACTGAATTGTGCATTCGGTCAAAACAGGGAAAAAAAATTGGCTTGTAATTGACCTTATCAACTGGGCCGAATCCTATTTTAAAGAAAAAGGATTAGAGAATCCTCGTAGCGAAATTGAATGGCTTCTACGTTCTGTATTGAATTGCAATCGGATGGAAGTGTATCTCCGTTTTGAAGAACCTCTTTCATCTGAACAGCTAAGTACACTTCGTTCATTCGTGAAACGAAGGCTTAAAAGAGAACCTCTGCAATATATTACCGGTTCTTGTAGTTTTTATGGACGGGAATATCTGGTCAATAAGCATGTTTTCATTCCACGTCCTGAAACGGAACGTCTTGTTGATATTGCCTTGGAAAAAATAAAGGATATTCCGACACCTTCTATCATGGATGTTGGGACAGGATCTGGCTGTATTGCTATTACGTTAGGTATTGAAATTCAAAATGCAAATATTCGAGGAATAGATATTTCTAGGGAGGCCTTGAATATGGCAAAAATCAATTCAAATTATCTTAATACGGAAAATGTTTGTTTTCAGGAAATGGATTTTTTTTTCGAAACTGAATTTGAGCCAGTGGATCTTGTAATATCTAATCCTCCTTATATCCCAGAATATGAATATTCTTCCCTCATGCAGGAAGTTCGTGATTTTGAACCATCTATCGCCCTTACAGATGGAAATGATGGGCTTAAATTTTATAAAAGATTCGCAGAATTAGGTCCATCTATTGTTAAACCCTTTGGGTGGATGATTTTGGAAGTTGGTCTTGGAGAACATCCTAGAAAAGTAGAATCTATATTTAGGTATCATAGTTTCTATTCCCTGAAAACAATTAAGGACTATAATGGTGCTGATCGAGTATTGGTAATTCAGAATCGTCCATGAATTCGATATTGGGACATATTAAACTCCTCCGTCCACTAAACGTTTTCATAGCTGGGTTGGCCATGGTACTCGCATCTGCAATATTGGATGTACTTACTGAGATAGAAACAGTATTCCGAGTGGTGATGGTTGTCTTATGTTATACAGGAGCTGCTAATGCTTTGAATGATGTAGTGGATTACAAAATTGACCTTATTAATTGTCCAATGCGACCAATTCCATCTGGTAATGTGAGTAAAAAATCAGCTCTTTTTATTTCTATTATTCTTTTTTCTGCAGGAAGCTGGTTGTGTCTAGCACTTTCCCAAGATGCTAAAGTGATTGGAATAATAATAGCTTTGCCACTGATGGTATTATACAGCAAAATTTTTAAAGGTTTACCGCTGATCGGAAATATAACCGTTTCTTTTATTTTGGGATTGTCCTTTCTATTTTGTGGTGCAGCATTTAACCAAATGGAAATTATGTTGATTCCAACTGTGTTGGCTTTTGGACTCACCCTGGTTCGTGAACTAGTTAAAGATATTGCAGATATGAATGGAGATAAATCTGCAGGGCTAAATACATTTCCTATCACTGTTGGAATTGATAAAACAATCCAACTCACTATATTTCTTATCGTCTGTGTTGGTTTAGGTGCTTTCATCTTATTTATTGCCGGATATTATAATTATTTATATGGAATTATATTGATTCTTGGCGTTGAGATACCATTGGGTGTAGTGGTAGTTTCTCTGGTAAATAATCCTGGAGTTAAGGCGGCTAAACATAGTGCTAGGCTATTAAAATTCAGCACCATTGCCGGATTAATTGCAATTTATATTGGGACTTTATAATGTCTTCTGAATTTGTTCATCTACATAACCATTCCGATTACAGTTTACTGGACGGTGCTCAACGTGTAGATCAATTGGTTAACACCATTGATGAACTAAATATGGATGCCGTGGCTCTTACTGAACATGGTAATATGTTTAGTGTGATTCCCTTTTATAATCAGGCTAGAGAATCGGGAATCAAACCCATAATAGGCTGTGAAATCTATATTGCTACTGGTAGCAGGTTTGATAAAAAATCCAAAGTTGATGGTGGCTGGGGTAATAACCATCTTGTACTTCTAGCTCAAAATTACACAGGATATAAAAATTTGATGAAACTGGTTACTTTTGGTTACCTTGAAGGTTTTTATTATCGCCCAAGAATTGATATGGCCCTGCTTAAAGAATACAATGATGGACTTATTTGTTTGTCTGCCTGTTTAAAGGGTGAGATACCTGAGAAAATGCTAAAAGGTGATTATGATGGTGCAAAACAGGCAGCTTTGGAGTTTGCAGAAATTTTTCCTGATCGTTATTACCTAGAGATTCAAGACCACGGTATTGCAGAAGAAAAAACTAATATTCTTAACATGAAGAAACTGGCATCAGAACTGGATCTACCTTTGGTGTGTACTAATGATGCCCACTATGCAAAACATAATCATTCAGAAGCGCACGATATACATATTTGTCTAGGTACAGGAAAAACACGCGATGATGTGAATCGGTTGAAATATGCTACGCCTGAATTTTATTTCAAAACCCAAGATGAGATGTTTAATCTTTTCACGGAATACCCAAAGGCAATTGAGAATACAAGAAAGATTGCAGACTCTATTGATTTGGAATTGCCTATGGGAGAATATCATCTACCGAATTTTCCGATTCCCGATGATGCACCGGTAGAGCACCCGGATCAATATCTGAAGATTTTGACTCAGACAGGGGCAGAAAATTTGTATGGAGAAATCAGCCCTGATATACAAAGAAGGATTGATAGGGAACTTCAGGTAATCGAGGGTATGGGCTTTGCGGGATATTTTTTAATAACAGCAGACTTTGTAAAATATGCGAAAGAAAATTCAATCCCAGTAGGACCTGGCCGTGGCTCTGCCGCCGGCAGCATTGTTTCTTATTCATTAGGAATAACTGATATAGACCCATTAAAGCATAATTTGCTATTTGAGAGATTTTTAAATCCTGATCGTGTCAGTATGCCGGATATTGATATTGATTTTTGTATAGAGCGTCGCGGAGAAGTAATCGATTATATTAAAACACAATATGGTGAAAATTCTGTAACACAGATTATTACTTTTGGGAAAATGAAAGCCAGACAGGTAATCAGGGATGTGGGTCGGGTAATGGGATATTCCTTTGGTGAAGTGGATCGAATTGCAAAAGCGATCCCCAACGAGTTAAATATTACCCTAGAACAAGCCCTGATCAAAAGTGCTGATTTAAAAGAAATGGCCAATGGAGAGTATAGAGAGCTGATTGAGCATTCTAAAATTCTTGAAGGAATGAATCGTCATGCGTCCACTCATGCTGCTGGTGTGGTTATTTCTCCGGGAGAATTAACGGATTACGTGCCACTTTATAAATCATCAACAGGGGATGTAACTAGTCAGTATGATATGAAGGGCCTTGAAGATCTAGGTTTGCTGAAGATGGATTTTTTGGGACTGCGCAACCTTACTGTGATTGATAAAGCAGTTAAACTTATTGAAAAAACAAAAAACCCAATTAATATAGAAAAAATTTCACTTGGGGATAAAAAGGTATATGAATTGTTTTCAAAAGGAATGACCATTGGTGTTTTCCAGTTTGAGTCATCCGGTATGAGGGAATTTCTGAAAAAGTTAAAGCCCACCGTGATTGAGGATTTGATCGCAATGAATGCTCTTTATCGGCCAGGCCCAATGGAAAATATTGATAATTTTATTTCTCGAAAACATGGCAGAAAAAAAATAACATACCCCCATCCTTTATTAGAACCTATCTTACAAGAAACATACGGTATTATTGTCTATCAGGAGCAAGTGATGCAGATTGCACATGATGTGGCTGGTTTTTCTCTGGCTGAAGCAGATATTATGCGTCGGGCTATGGGAAAAAAGAAAAAATCATTAATGGCAGAACTTTCAGTTAAATTTATTACTGGTGCAGAAAAAAAGGGGATCAGAAAGAAAAAGGCAGAAGAAATTTTTTCTTTAATTGAAAAATTTGCTCAATATGGGTTTAACAAAAGCCACTCAACGGCTTATGCTTATGTGGCTTATCAAACAGCATGGCTTAAAACCCATTACCCTGCAGAATTTATGAGTGCTAATTTGACCAGTGAAATGGGGTCAATTGATCGGGTGGTCATCTTGATCAATGAATGTAAAAAACTGGCCATTAAAGTTACTCCGCCTGATATTAATGTTTCCTTCGATGATTTCCGATCTGTTAATAATCAGACCATCTCGTACGGTTTAAATGCTATAAAAAATGTTGGCTCCAAAGCACTAAATGCGATTATAGAAAAAAGGGAAGAATTTGGGAATTATAAATCAATTTTTGATCTTTGTGAACGAGTGGATCAACAAAAAGTAAATAAACGCGTGCTGGAAAGTTTGATCATGTCCGGTGCTATGGATAGTCTGGAAGGGCATCGAGCACAGCAATTTGGAGCAGTAGATGATGCAGTCCGCTACGGACAGAAAATGCACAGCAATAAAAACCAAGATCAAGTAGACATATTTAGTAGTGAAAATGAAGGAAATGACCTGATCAGAATTCCATCACTACCCAGTGTTACAGAATGGAATGAGCAACAATCTCTAAATAATGAAAAAGATGTACTAGGTTTATATGTTTCAGGACATCCATTATTAGAACATGCGGAAGACTTGGAAGAATTCACATCTGTAGATTTTGGCGAGGAGCAGCAAATATCAAAAAATGATATTGTCCTTATTGGCGGTATGATCGCACGTATCAATAAGCGATTCGATAAACGCAATCGCCCTATGGCATTTTTTGATATGGATTGCTTAGGCGGGCACGCTGAAGTGATTGCATTCAGTGACTGTTATGATCGCTCTGAAAACATGATCGAGGAAGGCAATGTTGTTTTTGTAAAAGGCAAGCCATCAGATAATACAAATTTTTCAGATCTAAAAATAATGGCAGATGAAATTATTCCTGTAGATAAGATTCGGGACCAATTATCTGCAAAGCTTAATATAAAGCTTGATTCAGGTACTGTTGGCCCGGAAGATGTGGATAGTTTAATGGAAATAGCACGCAATTATCCCGGGCGCTGTAATCTTGTATTCCATTTGCCTAATAATGGTAACCTCAAACCAATTAGAGTTCTTGCTCACAATATCAAGGTTTCAACAAAGAAGGAATTTATTCGACGTCTGCGATATAAATATGGGAAAGATAATATCTGGGTAGAATGATTGCTGTTATTCAACGTTGTTCCCGAGGAAAAGTATCAGTAGAAAACAATAATGTGGGTGAAATAGGTACAGGCCTTGTCATACTACTAGGCATAAAAAAAAGCGATAGTGAAATCGATGCAGACCTATTAATTAAAAAAATAGTGCATCTAAGAATTTTTAGTGACAAAAATCAAAAAATGAATTATTCCCTGAAAGATATAAAAGGTTCTGCTTTGGTTATCAGCCAATTCACTCTTTGTGGAAATACAAAAAAAGGTCGTAGACCTAGTTTTTTAATTGCAGCGGCACCAGAAAAAGGAGAAAAATTATATCAATATTTTATTGATAAAATGGAAAAAGCTTCCATTATTGTCGAATCGGGGAAATTTGGCGCTATGATGAATGTGGAACTGGTAAATGATGGACCAGTTACTTTTGTTCTTGATACAAACGAATTGTAAACTCTATCTCCCACCCAATAAAATAATTATTTCCATCAGAATAAAATATAATACGACAACTCCTTTTTCCCACGATTTAGAATTACTTTTCCAGATCCAGAACCCCATTAAGACACCGTTGAAAATAAAAACCCATATGGATAATAACCGAATGGTCAACTCAAACTTATAGTACCAAAACAACCCGGCCAAAATGGCCAAACCTATAAAACTTAAAATAAATTCTTTAATGTAATTCACCCATAATAATTTTTGATTTTGATTCAAGATATATTATCCTCCCTGTTGTGGTCCTAATTTGCAATTTAGATATTTGCTTGAAAAACCTAGAATACACTATTGATTATGAAGTCATAATTATGCTCTTTAATTTTTGCAATCAATGGAAAGAAAAATTAGAATTATCATGGCGAAACCCGGCTTGGATGGTCATGACCGTGGGATCAAAATCTTGGCATCTGCATATCGTGATGCGGGGATGGAAGTAATCTACTTGGGCCTGCGACAGACTCCCGAAATGATTGTGTCTGCAGCCTTAGAGGAAGATGTGGATGTCATTGCTCTTTCTAGTTTGAATAATGCCCATAATACAATATTTCCTAAAGTACTAGATTTAATGAAAGGAAAAAATTTGGAAGATGTATTGCTTATTGGTGGAGGCATTATTCCTCAAAAAGATATGGAAAAGTTAAATAGATTAGGAGTCGGTAAAATATTTGGACCTGGAACTCCTGTCTTAGAAACAATTGACTATATTACAAACTGGGTCAACATAAATCGCCGTTAGAATGGAATTAAATAATCAGATTCAATTAGAGCTCTATTTTGCGGATCATTTTGATACTATTTTGTTTTCAGTACTAGCTGATATCTATTTGAACCAAGATGACTTGAAACGCGCCCGTAGGGTTTGTGAAATAGGTCTCAGACACCATGAACAAGATGTTGCTGGTCTTTTTGTTCTGGCTATGGTGGAAAAAGCTGAAGGTAATTTGAAAGAATCAGAAAAAGTTTTGGAAAAAGTTATGTTATATGATGAAAACCATCTGGCAGCTTTAGAATTGCTTTGTGAAATTCAAACTGTTCTGGGCCGGGCTCAGTCCAAGCTGTTAAAAAGTTGGCAACATGTTCTGAAACTGGATCCGGACAACCGTACTGCAGCAGATTTTGTAAAAAAAGTCAAAGGTGATAAACTGCAAAACTCCTTGGATCCTAAAGGTTCAGCTATAAAACCAACGATAAAAGTTTCTGATCAAAAAAAGGAGAAACCTAAGATATCCGTATCTGATGTGGTGGAGAAATCATCTAGCCCATTAAATGTAAGTGCTCGTTTGGCCACCTTTACTTTGGTGGCTGTGCTAAAGAACCAGGGACTATTCGAACAGGCATTAGATGTCCTGGATATTCTGGAACAGAAAGGTGAAAATAAAAAGAAGGTTAATCAGGAACGAAAAACTATTAAAACCCTAATAAAAAATATCCAGGAGGATTGATTAAGGATGAGTGCTAGTATTTATGCTAATCGCCAAGAAAATCTGAAGCAGGTTTTAGCTCAAAAGGACTTAGATGGAATATTAATCACAAACTTGACCAATATTCGTTATATCTGTGGATTTACAGGTTCTGCTGCTACCTGTTTAGTCATGCCGGAGGGACAATATTTTATTACTGATGGACGTTATATTGAACAATCCAAAAATCAAGTACAAGGATTTGAACGTTTTATTGAAATGGACAGCCATTTAAATGTTATAAAAAATAATAAATTGAATTCTGATGGATTAAAGCTTGCATTCGAAAGTGACCATGTTAGCTATAGTCTTTATGGTCAAATGATAGAAATATTTCCGGAAACTACATGGGAAGGTACGTCCATGATATTGGAAGTATTGGCAGCGGTCAAAGATTCATCAGAATTAGCAGCAATTCGTACCGCAGTTGAAGTTACAGATAAAGTTTATGAGGAAATTATTCCTATGTTGCGGCCAGGATATACTGAAAAACAAGTAGCAAATTTCATGGTTTCCAAATATAGAGAATATGCGGAAGGCGAAGCGTACTCACCTATTGTAGCAGCAGGGCCCAATGGAGCCTTACCCCATGCAATTCCTACAGATCGGGAATTTAAAGAAGGGGACTTTGTAGTGATTGATGCTGCCGCAAAATATGCTGGATACCATGCTGATATGACCCGCACCCCGATTGTAGGAGAAGCTACTGAAAAACATCAAGAAGTATATGGTATTGTGAAAGAGGCTCAGCAGCGCGGCTGTTATGCGGCAAAAGCCGGTACACCTTGTAAAGATGTTGATTCCGCAACCCGCGATTATATAACTGAAATGGGATATGGAGATTATTATACCCATGGTACAGGACACGGACTTGGGCTCGAGATTCATACATCTCCGCGGTTCAGTCCAACGAGTGAAGAAATACTGAGAGTTAATAATGTTATGACTGTTGAACCCGGTATTTATCTCGCTGGCTGGGGTGGTGTGCGCATTGAAGATGATGTGATTATCCAGGAAAATGGCTGTGAAATTCTTAATAAAACCACCAAAGATTTGGTTGTCTTGAACTGAAATTTAGAAGTAGTTCCGGGTAAAAATGGTTGATATCTATACACAGCCGGAACTCTATGATGCCATTCATAATAAATATGAATGGGATAAAAATCTTTTAATATCTATTGCTAAAATTGCTGATGGACCAGTTTTGGAATTAGCAGCCGGTACAGGACGACTAACTCAATTGATTATTGATTTGGGGTATGAGTACACCGGGATTGATACCAGTCAGGAATTTTTATCCATTGCAAGAAAAAAACACAATACATATGATGACAAGGTCCAGTTTTTACATGGAGACATGCGGGATTTTAAATTAGCAAAAAAATTCAACTTTGTTTTTATAGGGTTTAATTCTTTCCTTCATTTACTTACCAATGAAGATGCGATGAAATGCCTCCAATCTGTCTATGACCACTTGACGAAAGATGGAATATTTTTATTATCAGTTTTCACCCCAGATCCCAACGTTTTGTATCGGGATAAAAATCAGTACTTCCCGGCAACCGGGTTTTTTCAATATAATGGATCGAAATGTAGAATAATGGAAACGAACCATTATGATCAATATACCCAAGTAAATAGAATAACCTGGCGTTTGGAACAAAATAGAAAACTTCTAAGGGAAAAATATAATTTCAGTATGAAAATGTATTATCCTCATGAAATGGATATTTTATTGGGGGAAAGTGGTTTATTAATAAAAGAAAAAATAGGTAACTATGATGGATCGCCTATGAATGAAGAAAGTGGATTTCAAATCTATGTCTGTGCCCGAGCGTAACGGATTTTCAATGGCTAAAGCACTCAAGGCGCTTAAAAAGTCTGACCCGGATCTGATACCACTTTTAGATGCATTTAACATCCCAGATCTAGAAGTAAAAACGAATTATTTCCAGAATTTGGTCCGTTCGATCATTTATCAGCAACTGAGCGGTAAAGCAGCGCAGGCTATCGCCCATCGCTTTAATAATTTATTTGGTCAAACAAATCTTCCAGATCCACATGATGTGGTTAAAAAAGACCATCAAACATTGCGTTCAGTGGGATTATCAAACTCTAAAGCCGCCTATATTCATAATTTAGCAAATGCATTTTTAGATGATACCATAGATCACGATAATCTAGGTTCAATGAGTAATTCTGAAATATTAGATCAGTTAACTTCTGTGAAGGGCGTGGGGCCTTGGACTGCGCAAATGTTCCTGATGTTTACCCTAGCCCGCCCAGATATCTTTCCTACCACTGATCTAGGAATTCAAAAAGGATACCAGAAATTTTATAAGTTGTCAGATTTGCCTAAAAGTGCTCATATGGAGGCGCGGTCACAATTGTGGAAACCTTATCGTACAGTAGTTTCATTATATTTCTGGAGATTGGTGGAAGGTCCATTTATATGGTGATGAATGAATAAACAAGTTACTACTATCTTTTTTGATATTGGCGGTGTCTTAATCAATATTCATCCTGAAAAAACTTTCAAACATCTAAGTAATTGCACAGGTATTCACATGGATGTAATAAAAAATCGATTTCCTTTGGATGTTCACCAAGAATATGAAAAAGGGAACCTGTCGAATAAAGAATGGTTTTTATCTGTAAAAAAATCTCTGCCCCAGCCCTGCTCGCTCCAGGAATCAAGTTTCTGGGAAGCATGGAAACTTTTAGTGGGAAAGGAAAAGAATAGTGTGAAGATTTTAAAAAAGTTAAAGGGCTATTATTCAGTTTGGCTATTATCCAATACTAATCCGTGTCATATTAAAGATGAAATTGATAAAAAATTTAAATTTCCGCATTTAGCTGATGGTAAAATATATTCTTTTGATATTGGCCTAAGAAAGCCAGATAAAGCCATTTATAAAATTGCAGCATCCAGAGCAAACTCTATACCGGAAAGATGCCTCTTTATTGATGATCAGCGAGAAAATGTTATTGCTGCTGAAAATACAGGTTTTATTGGGATCCATTTTCAGTCGTTTGAACAATTGCAGAAAGATTTATATAAAACCGGGATCCTAGCAAACATAAATCTTTTTATATGAAACATTTATTATTGTTCTTTTTATTTGTTTTTTCGATCATACATGCTACCGGTGCGTGGATGATGAGCGGGCGGACACACCCGGAATTAAAATGGCGTACTTTGGAAACTGAACATTTTGATATACATTATCATGAAAGTATTCGGGATATCGCTGCTCAAGGTGCATCAATGGCAGAACAAATGAGACCGATGTTAATGAAACAAATGGGCATAGAGACTATTCCTAGATTAGATATTACATTTACAGCTGAGGATGAAATATTAAATGGTTTCGCTATGCCTAGTAATCATACCGTAATCTGGGTAGATCAGAATGATGCTGCATTATGGGAAGGAGATGAAAAATGGCTACGTACTGTTTTAGCTCATGAATTGCAGCATCTTGTATTTTTTAATACAGTTAAAACATGGTTGCCTGAACCCATGAATGGTCTTATTGCTGGTGTTCCTGGATGGGCGGTTGAAGGCATGGCTGAGTACTTTACTGAACGGTGGCGCCCGTTTCGTTTTGATATTTCTCATAAATCGCATGTGATCCGAAATACAATCGATAAGATTCAAGATCCTCATAACGATGGATTTTCAAAAAGTCTTTATCTGGCTGAACGGTTTGGTGATTCTACTATTACCAAAATTTTGAATCACCGAAATAAGGCAGGATTGTTGGATTTTAAAACATCATTCAAAAAACATACTGGTATAAAACTTAAGCAATTCAATGAGGATTGGCGTCGTCACATGAATACATTTTTTTATGGACAAAGAGCCCAAAAGGAAAGAGTAGAAGATATTGGGATAGTGCATAAACTGCCATTAGAGCGCGTAGCTAATTTTGATTATTTCCCAGATTCCCTACGAATTGCAATGATTGGTCTATTATCCAAAGGACAGCGAGATTTATCTCTTGTAGTTGCTACTCGAGACACGGCAAAAGAAAGAAAAAAATGGGAGAAACGAGTTAAAAAGGCGGAGAAGAAGGAGGAACTTCCAAAAAAGGTGAAACCAATATGGAAACTGAAAGAATTGGATTTTGGTATTTTTGGTGAAATGACAATGAATATAGATGTCTCGCCCAACGGGGAATTTATTGTATATACAAAATATCGTTATGGGGAAAAGCAATCTTTGGTTTTTGATATTTGGAAGTTGGATGTAGAATCAAATGAAAAAACTCTGCTAACATCATCCATGCGATCTAATTACCCGGTATTCTCTCCAGACAGTAAAAAGATCTTATTTATCGCACACCAGAATTCAACAACTCAACTTTATATCATGAATCATGATGGCGGTAATGTAAAACAGATTACGGGAAATACCGGTAATGTCCAGATTCTAACACCGGTATGGAGCCCCGATGGAAAATCAGTCGCCTATGCACAATCGGATTCAGACGGATTCCTGGATGTTCATATTATGGATTTGGGGTCAAGTGAAACCAAACAAATAACAAACAGTGCTGAGAGCGATCTATGGCCTATCTGGCATCCGGACGGGGAAAGGATATCCTATACAGGATTATATGATTATACACCCAATCTTTACACTTACGATCTGACATCTGGAGAAACAATTCAAAATACCGATGTGGGGGATGCTGTTATAGGAGCAAAATGGAATGATAAAACATCTACCATAACGGCCTTTACATTGAATACAGTGGATTCATCCCGGGTTGTGGAGATAGACCCATCAAGAGTGACGATAAAAACTCCTGTAGCCATGAATCCTGTGTTTTCATCCTGGCGAACAAAAACACCGGATAACCCAATAGAAAATATTGTGCCGACTAAAAATGTTGTCTTAAAGAATGACACCCCGTATAAATTCTATAATAATATGGCCCATTTAGGGACCTTTATTTTACCAGACGTAGAAAGTTTTTTTTACAATTCTGCATTTACCGACGGACTGGGTCACCACATATTTGGTGTGGCGTATGCGACAGATTATGACTCAATTCATGCAACGATGCTGCAATATATAAATAATACAGGATTTCCTTTTGGGGGATTTTGGGGTGTTAACTATTTTAACGATTTTTATTTTCAGCTCCAGTTTTACAATAAGGATTTTATGCCCTTGGTAGAAACTTTTGATGGTATAACCATTTGGGGGGAATTGCCATATAATTTTGGACGCTCCTTGACAACGAATCACTCCTTTGGCTATTCACTTTCCCTGATGGAAAGAACTCCTTATTTGCCGGAAGGTTCACTTGATATTTTCAAAGAGCCGTATGGAGGCAAGGAGGGAAGAATTTCACTTTCTTATACATTTAAGAATAAAAGGAATCATCTCCGCAATCTGTTTGCCCCCAACCAAGGCTATGGGTTTAAAGTTCAATCGAATATTACCGATAAATCCATTTGGGGAGATTTTGACTATACGAAAACGGAACTAGATTTTTTTACAAACCAAAAACTATGGCCCTTGTCCTTTTATGCACGAGGCCGGTTTGAACTAATGTCCGGCACCCCACCCCCGCAGGACAGTCTGGGGCTGGTGGATATACCCAATTTATATCTGGCGGGCAGTTATACTCCTGGTCGGGAATATATGAGCCCCCGGGGATGGTCAGGTGCACGATTTGGTGACAGAGCGATAATGGGGACCTTGGAGTTACGCTTCCCCGCAGCTCACTTTAACGTGATTGAGATTTTAAAAATATTTAAACTAGGGAAACCAACATTTGCGTTAATATTGGATTGTGGCAATGCATGGAAACAAGGCCAAACAAAGGATGATATGGTGATTACAACAGGCGCAGAATTCAGGTTTTCATTTTCATTGGGGGACTTTTCCATGCTTATTTTTAATTATGGCTGGGCTCAAAGCCCTGAAGTATGGAAAAATGATTTTATTAAATTATCAAAAAATACAAACCTGGGAAAAATTAAAGGAGGACCAAGGCCTTATTTCCGTTTAACCTTGATTAATCCGTTCTAGATTACATCTGGGGATTTAGAAACGAATTTTTCTTAGAGACAAATTAAAATAAAAACCCTTTATTGCACTAAAAGTAGGCTTTACACCGTTCCAGAAAGGTTTATTCCTGAAACCTCCACTGTTTTCATTATCAGTCTCTATTTGATAGGTCCAATCAGAATGAATATGGCTGAAAATGTATCTGGTCGAAATGACTAGATCCCTGAATTGTCCCAACTGGATGGCAAGGTTTAGATCCACGGAAGGTGTAATCAGGGTGGAAAACACATCGTGGTTTCGGTCGTCTCGGCGCATGAATAAATTTACTGGAATGCTGATACCCATAGATGGCGTGATGCCAAAGATGTAAAACAAATCTAAATCCATGGTGGAACCAATACCTAAATAAACATTATTATTTTTTTCACTATCCTCCAATAATCCCAATTGTCCTCCAAGACCGACTGACAATTTTCTGAAAGGCATTAACCAGTACTTGGCACTTAATTCGTACCAGGGATGTTGACCATAAAATAGATCGATCTGGCTTACCAAGGGTGTTTTCATCATTTCATAGGCTTTTAATCCTGGCACGACCTTCCGCCATTTGCGGATTACCTTAGCTTCGCTGGCATCAGGGCCTACATTGGTAATGCGTGCCAGAGCGCGGGCCTTCCCCGGGATGGTAACGATTCTGTCCTTGTAGATTTTTTTCCGATCGATAGAGGCGATCTCAAAAATAGAACCTTGCTTAATGCCCAGATCATCGCCGGTGAGCATAGTAAGCTCATACCCATCTACCTGCATCACTTCACTGGTGAGAGAATAAAAACCTCTGATTTTTCGACTAATCTGCCAGGTGATATTTTTCAGTGCCATGTTCAGGGAAGCATCCCGGTTACCGCCGGTAAATTGAGCGTTGATCCGAAATGAATTTGTAGATACACCAGTAGCCACATTCAGCATGCGTACTTCAGCATTGATAACAGTATGGATATTATTCTCCAGCTCGACTTTGCGTACTGCATCACTTTTAGCGCTTTCCACGATTGCTTTAGCCGTGGCTCCAACCATTGTTTTTACCACCCAGGTCGATAATATTTCATCCTGATTCTGCTCTTTTTCAACTTTTTCCCTCTGTTGTGGTTTTATGATTTTAGGCACCCCTTTCTGACCGAATTCAATCACATTGACTATAAAAGCTTCCTCAGCAGAAGCCAGTTCACCGATCTTGACGATTTGGCCCTCACCGATCATCCCTGAGAGTTGCAGTTTCTGTTCTTCCAGGATAGCGTCTACCAACCGCCGATCGATGACTTCAAAACGACCAATTTCTGTAGCCTTTTGGGATAAAATTGCAGTGATTTTGTTACCAATAGACCCTGGGCTATCCGCATCTTTGGCCGGTAAAATAATAATTGGCTTTTTGTTCAAAGTCAGATCATCATCTAATTCCTGAGTTAACACACGTGACATAATCATAAAGAAAAGAAATAAGAGAGTTTTTTTCAGTAAGACCATTGTAGACGTTTACTCCAATCTAGGGTTATATAGAGCAAAGCATTTTGATTGTTATACGTTCCATCTGCAGGAAGTTCCTGATACACACCACCTATCAATTTCAGGTTTTGATAAAATTTCCATTGTAATTCTCCCATGGCTTGGAGGCGGGAAAGGTTGTAAACATTAATATCGCTAATCTGAAAAAAATAATCTAGTTCCAGCTTGGTATTGATATGTCGAAAATCCTGATCATGGGTAAAGGCAAGTTTCAAATAGGATGTTTTACGTGTGTCCTCCAGGTAGTCAGACATATCGTAGGCCATTCCCATTTCTGTGGTCATATTTCCGCTGTCCGTATTGCTGATCAGCATGCCCAATCCCTGGTTGTAGTGGTAACGAAGGGCTACGTCCACCAAGGTATTTCTTTGGTAGGATACAGCAGTAAAATTGTAAAGCCAGGGTAGACTGACGAAGATTCGGCTGGATTTCTGACGGAATCGAATATCCTGATCTGAACCAAATATATGGGCATAAAAGCGAACATCCCGGAATGTATAACTGGTAGTTCTCTTCAGACGGAAATAGGTAGCGACACCGGAATTGTTATCACTTACATTGACCAGGCCGCCGCGATTATAGGCTGTCCACTGGGGAGCATCTGCTTGGGGATCGTGGCCCCATAGAAATGTCAGTAAGATTAATAAAACTCCCTTGCGACTCATTGTTTGATTTTTTTTCCGCTCTGCATTAGTAACATAGCAGTTGCCGAAAAAATAATTGTTAATGCCACAGCCATCCAGATACTGAAACTTATAGATGAATCACTGATCCCCAATATTGTATAACGAATACCGTTGATCATATAATAAATAGGATTAAAAAAACTAAGGCTTTGAGCCCATTCAGGGAGCATTTGGATTGAATAAAATATTCCACCAAGAAAACTAAGTGGTGTAAGGAAAAAGTTCTGCATCATTGCCAATTGGTCCCAGCTATCAGCCAGTTGACCAAGCACTAGTCCCATGCTGGAAAAAGCCCAAGATACTAGGAAGATAAAAGCAATTGTTCCTACAGGATCGTTTACAGGTAGCTTGATTAATAAAACCCCTAAAAGTAAAACTAAGGTACCATTTACTAATCCACGTACGGTTCCCCCAATAATGTAGGAAAGAGCAATTTCAAAACCGGATAAAGGCGCAGTGAGAAGGTCGGGAAGCTGTTGCAAGAGTTTCATCTGTAACATGGATGATGCCGTGTTTGATGTGGCATTTGTCAAAGTGTTCATCATAATAAGACCGGGTAAAATGAACCAAGTATAAGAGACACCTTGGATTTCAGAAATACGTTGTTCTAGGGTAAAACCAAAGATCAGGATATAGAGCGCGGAGGAAATCAATCCTGGAAGTACGGTCTGGCGGTAGACAGAAAAAAAACGTCCCACTTCCCGCCGGATGAGAGTCCATAGCCCGATCCAGTTCATATTATTATTTGTGGGTTAATTTGATTGCAATTATAGGGTAAATTATGGTTACAAATATTATTCATTGATACTTTTGCCGGTTAAACTAAGAAAAACATCCTCCAGTGATGAGGAGTTTGTGGTAATATTTTGAATATGTAATTCCATTTGAGATAATTTATGGATGATTTCAGGCAATGAAGAATCTGGATCTTTTACCACAAAATGAATGCGGTTATCCTCGATATTATAGGTAAAACCAGATAAATGTTTTTCTAAGATTACGGCATCCTTATTCAGCTGGACTGTAATTCCTCCTTGTCCTAATTCTTGGGTCAATTCTTTGGGTGACCCTTCTTTTAAAATCTTTCCCTGATCAATAATAGCGACTTTTTCACATAGCAACTCTGCTTCTTCAATATAGTGGGTTGTAAGTAGGATTGTTTTTCCAGCACTGTGCAGATCTTCTAGGTACTGCCAGAGATCTCGACGGAGTTCGACATCTACTCCGGCAGTGGGCTCGTCCAGAATGATAATACTTGGATCGTGAACAAGGGCTTTGGCTAATTGGAAACGCCGTTTCATGCCTCCGGAAAGTTGTCGTAGTTGGGAATTTCGTTTTTTATCAAGTCCCAACCGTTTTAACAGGCTATCAATATTGGTTTTTGCTTTTCTAGGAGCAATGCCGTAGTAGCCAGCTTGGAAATAGAGTAAACGTTCAATCGAGAAGAACCAGTCTACGGAAAGCTCTTGCGCGGCAATTCCAATCTTGGATCGGGTGAAACGATAGTCTATCACCGTATCTTTACCGAAAACCTGTGTAGACCCACTATCATTAAATACCAGCCCAGTAAGAATGTTGATGGTGGTGGTTTTCCCTGCGCCATTGGGGCCCAGTAAACCAAAGAATTCCCCCTTGTTAATTGTTATGTCTACTCCACAAAGCGCATGGACGTCTCCATAGGACTTGGTTAGCCCTGAAACCTGAATGGCCGGCTCAGGCATTGGTATTTATTTAAACCCGATGTTCAGATCGAACGGGCTGGGGAGGTCAAAGCCTTCTGCCCCGGGAAAATGAACGAGGGACACTATAAAGGCCCAGGGGATTAGAATGGATGCTTCTAGTTTTTTGGTTTTAGCCCTACCTTTGCCGGTAATATTGGGAACCTGAAATCCGGGATGATGAATCCACATTCCGTTTTCATCGTAGCCCTTAACTTGAACAAAGATTTTATCCTGATCTATACCAATTTTCTGAAGTGGTTCGTGGTTATGTAGAACAATCAGAATAAGATCTCCTACTACTTCTTCAATTTTCATCATATCCATGCAGGAAATTACTGATGAATTATTTTAATTAATGAAAACAAAAAAAATGATTATTATATATTAATCAATTAATCATAGTTAGAAACTCTTCTTCAGATAATACCTTTATGCCTAGAGTTTGCGCTTTTTTAAGTTTGGACCCTGCTGAGCCTCCCGCCACTAAATAAGTTGTCTTTTGACTTAGAGAATTTGTTACCTTGCCCCCAAGATTTTCTACTGCCAACTTGGCACTATGACGGGGAAGTTTTTTTAACGTTCCTGTAAAAACAAAGACTTGGTCGGAAAAAGTTTGAGTTTTTTTCTTCTTGGCTATTGTTAATGTTATTCCCTTTTTCAAACAGTTATTAACCATAGTTTTGTTTTTTTTATCATCCCAAAATTTGATTACGGACTGAGACACAATAGGGCCTATTTCATCAATATTCTCTAGTTCCTCTGCTGTAGTTTGTTGAAATCTTTTTATATTTCCATCAAAATTAGCCTCTAGTATTTTGGCAGTATGTTCACCGACATTACGGATACCTAAGGCATATATAAAGCGGGAAAAATTTGTCTTTTTTGAATGATTAATGGACTGAATCAGATTTTCCGCTGATTTTTCACCCAGTCCCTCTAGGTCAGCTAAAGGTTGGTTTTCCAGAGTATATATGTCATCAATTGTTCTTAGGAAACCTGCTTCTACCAATTGATCCACAATTTTTTCACCTAGGCCGTCAATGTCCATGGCCATTTTCGATACAAAATGCTGAATACGTCCTTTCACTTGAGCAGGGCATGAAATATTTATACAGCGTGTTACTGCTTCACCATCAGGCTTGAAGGATTTATGATTACAGACAGGACAATTTTGACCAATTATAAATGGTGTCAAGTGTTTAGGGCGTTTTTCAAGAATCACCTGTACAACCTTGGGGATTACATCTCCGGAGCGCTCAATTAAAACCGTATCTCCAATGCGAATATCCTTGCGATTAATTTCATCTTGATTATGAAGGGTTGCATTGGTTATTGTTACACCAGAAATATAAACTGGTTCTAATTTTGCTACCGGTGTTAATGCTCCTGTACGACCTACCTGTATATCAATATCTTTAATTATTGTGGTAACCTGCTGAGCTTTGAATTTTCCGGCGATTGCCCATCTCGGAGATCGGCTACGGGCACCTAGTTGCTCCCGTTTTGTATATTGGTTAACCTTAAACACCGTGCCATCAATCTCATAGGGAAGATCATTTCGTTTCGAATCTAACTTCTCATGGTAAACTACAAGTTTATTTCCACCAGAAATTTTTTCGATGAAAGGATTTACTGGTAGCCCCATGGTTTTTATTGTCGAAAGAAATATTTCATGGGTATCAAAACTGATTCCTTCTAGAGCACCCGCATCGTAAAAATAAATAGACAAGGGTCGGTTAGCAGTAACCATAGGATTCAACTGCCGGAGGCTACCGGCAGCAGCGTTTCGTGGGTTAGCAAAAGTTGGTTTATCTTCTTTTTCTTGTATTTTATTAAGGGATATAAAATCATCTTTTTTTATAAAAACTTCACCCCGTACTTCTAATAAGGCAGGAATATTCTTTCCTTGGAGCTTCAATGGCAGGGAACGAATCGTCCTCAAATTTTGCGTGATATCCTCTCCGGTAAAACCGTCGCCCCGAGTTGATCCACTGATCATTATACCCTGATCGTAAACAAGTTCAACGCCGAGCCCATCCAGTTTTGGTTCGGCCATGTACTCAATGTTGTTTTCGGTGTCCAGTCGTTTTTTAATCCGTTCATCAAAGGCAAGTATCTCCTCTGTATTCATTGCGTTCGCCAGTGATAACATGGGTAAGCGATGTTGGATTGTACTAAACTCAGTAAGCGGTTTTGCACCGATTCGTTGCGTAGGTGATTCAGCGGTAATCAGTTGTGGATGTTTAACTTCCAAAGCTTCCAATTCTTTGAATAGTTCGTCATACTCTCCATCAGAAACAGAAGGAGCATCCAGTATATAATAATTATAATTGTGTTGTTCTATGAGTTCCCGGAGTTCCTTCGCCCTATTAGCGGGAGAATTCATTGATCTGCTGACATTTTTTGTTGATAATAAAGTACTGGATCAATAAAAAAGCGCTTTGTGGGTGTCAATTCTCCTTTACTGTTCAATGGAACTGCATAAAAATCATCACTGCCAACTTGGATCATAAAAAAATACTCAATAGAAAGAGCAGGGAAAAGCTGAGGGTCATACTGGAATCTGAATAGACCATTGTTCCCTGTTAGTGAAAATTCCCGGTAACTTTTCATGGAATCTGTTTTAAAAAACAAAAGAGCGGCTGTAATAGAATCTGAGGGGATGTCCGATATAAAATCGATGTTGTGTTTCCGACTCTGAAACAGCGGTCCTTTAGGATAATGAAATAAACGTTGTTTTTTTATGGCTACAAAGTTCTGGAAAGGATAGGGTAATCCACCAGTTTGACTGAAAAGTGAACTTGTAATTAAAATCAAAAACAGAATGAATTTCAGCTTGAGACCTGAAGTTTTGCAGAACAAAAATTGAGGAATGATGTTTTTCATAATCAATTTATTTTATGCGATGCCATCAAAATAAATTTTGTATGGAGTTTAATGCATAAAAAGTGATAAATATTATCCATGGATTCCGTAAATAGTCATAAAGCTTTCAAGAGCAGACATTCATCTCGCCACTGTTTTTCTGTCATGGTATTATCCACAAAGAAAGCTTTGCAACATGTAAATTTACTGATGGCTATAATGGGTATTTCAAACTTATCTAGATGAATGATCACTACAAATTTCTTATAAGGGTTTCTGGCGTAAGTGCTAATCTTGGCCAGTGCATTAAAACTGTAAATTAGATGCTCATTTATTTTTTTTTCTAAAGATCCGATTTCTAGCTGTAATACTCTTTGATTATTATCTTCATAAATACTTTGTCCTAGATAAGTCAGTCCCTTATCCATTGTGTTAAAATGTTGTTTAAGGAGTGTAATGATTTGTTCATCGGCATATTTGGGGATGTCGGAATAGATTGAAGCAATTGTGATTGTGGCGATAGTCCAGCAACGCATCTGAATTAGAAAATCTTTCTTGTAAAAACCCATATAATAATTATTATCAGGATACAACCGATGATCAAATTAGAAATTAAGGATAATTGAATTTTATCTTTAGAATAGATAACTGTAGAACCATACATTGTATAATTATGTGAAAGCAAAGAGTCTAAACCAAATTCCCAGATCAGAGTATCTCCTGATACTCTTGTGGCATTGGTGGCGAAAAGCTGACCTGGAATTAAGACTTTCCAGATAAAGAAATCATCTTTCAGATCTAGCGAGGTGCGAAGGATTTTTTCATGCTTTTCCATGCTAATGGCCAAATTTTTTGGTAAAGAAGGAGCTACGTGAAATGGGGCGAGTAATGTTTCTAAATAACCAACTCGGTCTTTTTGAATTAATTCTAATTCATTTAAAGACGAAAATTTTGCAAAAGAATTTCGTAGATGATTTACCAGTCTGCGGTTCCACAGTGATTGTTCTGGGGACAGTGAATCATGACTAATATCCTTAAGTCCTTTATGCATTAAGACTGTTAATGCTTCAGGAAGCCAGCTCAAGCTATCCATATTATCGGTTAAGACCGCATTATAAAGTTCAGGATAATCTTGTTTGATTTTGCAACCTTCAATAACGACTTTTACATTATAGGTATCTTTATACCAGCTGGAGATATTGGACTGGTGAAAATCATACCCCATTTGAGGCCCTTCTGGTGATTGTAGTACAAAAACAGAATCATCTATGATGCCTTTTGTAATCCGAATCCAGTTTGTTTCATTTTCGGTTTGAATGGTAGATATTTCTGTTGCCCAATTTTTCAGATGATAAGGATGAACAAAATCATTGTCATATATATCGAGAGAATCTCCCCGGCTTTCAAACTTGAAAAAACTTTTTCCATCAGGGTGAACATGAATAAAAATCTTGTTTTCAACACAGGAAGCAATTATCAATACTAAAAACAATGTAATTTTTCTGTAGGATGCCATAATATCAAAATTACGTATATTAACTTATTGAGGGAGTTGCTTAACACATTTCTTTTATGGTACTTTTTATTAATGCATATTGGAGATAAAATGGTCCGATCCACTCTACTTTCGTTTCTATTGTATTCTAATCTTTTAGCAATTGGTGGATATAGAACATCTGTCGTTCGTTCTGAAAATGGTTTTATTGATTATGCGAATCGAGTGATTGTATGCCGCGGCACTGCTGATATCGAAGAAAAAGAATCTGGAGATGGCAGTCTGGATGTGATTGGGGTCAATCTAAAATTATCCAAAGCGGAGGCCCGTGCCCGTGCTCGTGAAAATCTTGTAGACCTGATTAAACAAGTCAACTTTGATGGTCGGACTGTTAATGAACTTATGGTTAGTGACCGTCTGGTCGAAAGCAGAATAGAATCTTTAGTCAGTAGTGCGTTTCAACAAGGTGAAATAGAATATCTCGAAGAGAAACAGATTGCCATCGCTCTGGCTGTGAAAATGTCTGGGCTGGCTGAAATTCTTGTTGATGCAGATGGGTATCTTAAAGAAAATATGTCTCAACCAGCCTATCTGAAAACCCGTTCTGCTGTACCAAAGAGTGAGCGGATATCGGGAATTGTAATAGATGCTAGGAACGTATACCATATTCCAGCAATGGTGCCTAAAATCTTTAATGAAGATTATAATTTGGTGTATGGTCCCCGGCACTATACCCGTTCCCGTTCTGTAAACCGCGGTCCAATTGGATATGCTCATTCCATGGATGATAGAAATGTAATTCGCCGGGTAGGTAAAACACCAATGATGGTAGAAGTGAAAACTAGCTCGGATGATATTAATCTGATGGTATCCAATACAGATGCAGAACGTATCCGGGATGCAGATAAAAAATTTGGTGTTTTAAGTGACTGTAAAGTTCTTGTTCTTCTCCAATAATTTAATTTTACCATTTCGCTAAAGGTTGTATGTGAAAAAATTTCTGTAAGATTAGTAATTGGATTTTTTGGAAAGGGCATTCTTTTTTAGAATGCCCTTTTTTTGTATTACTTTTATAAAAAGAAGATATATCCAAAATCATATATATATAATATTCAATCTGCCATTTTACTCATAGCTAACGGCATTCTATTTTAAGAATATTATTATAACGCTGAAGATAAAACTGTTGGAAAAGTATTTTTAATACTGGTATGAGTGTTTACCAGGAAATTTTCACTGATCTTTCATATTGCCAACAAATTGTGACCATGACTGCTCCCAACATTGTTAACTATGCTGTGGATCAAGATGACATTGAAACGAACCATATTGAGTTGGCTGGATTTATCTTTAGGTAAAAAACTGAATTGCTTTCAAACTGACGGTCAATTCATTCTATTGAAGATTCCTTAAAAGAATATAAAATTGTTGGAATACATGGAATAGATACAAAGGTACTTATTAGGTACATCGTAAAATTATTTTAGGAATATTATCGCTAAACTTCGTATTTGCTTATTCTGAAATAATTCAATAGTATAATTGTTAAAATCTATTCAGATTTATTAAAGACAACTGCATTAATTATTATGAGTAAACTGATTCAGCCAAAGCCAGAAACAACAGAGGATCTTTCAATTGATAAACTGGAAGCGGCAGTTAAAATAAACAAAGATCTATATGATGAGTTAAATAAACTCACGGAGTTTGAGGCTGTAGACCCCTTTGATTCAGATCAGGAAGAATCATTAACTGTTCAAGAAGAAGAAAAAGCTGTATCCGCCACTTTTCTTAAATTAAAAAATATATATTTAGAGAATGATCTATTTAGGTATGCGATATGGTCTATACTGTTAATGCTGGTTTCCACTACTATACTGACCATTGTTGAATATGATATGTTTAAAGGAGACGTATCTGGTGATATCGGCGAAAGTTTTAGGTTCGGTGATACGGAACCTAATTGGCTGGATACCTTTTTCCACACATTCTGGTGGTCTGTAGTTACATTTACAACTGTCGGTTATGGGGATGTTAGCCCGGTGACCCATATTGGTAAACTACTTACCATTGTCATTATGCTTCTTAACTTTGGTATTGTCACCCTGCTTGGTGGTGCAGTAGCATCTGTTTTAGTTGCTGAAAGATTGAAAGGAGATGATAAATTGGACGAAAACAAATTTAATGATCATTTGGTTATTGCTGGATGGAACCCTTTTGTACCATCTGTGCTGAAAATTTTAGAAACCGATAAAGAATCCACATCTGTTGTGATTTTAGTCAATGAGACAGATAGTGAACTTATTGATAGAGCCATATCAACTTTCGAAAATCTTGATATAACACACCTATGTGAAAATTTTACAAATGAAACCGTACTAAGAAAAGCATTTCTGGATCGCGCAGGAATGTTTATGATATTACCGGATAATTCGGGATTGTTGCCTCACGAAGATCCGGATGAAGATAAGACAGTACTTACCTGTTTAACAGCCAAAGCGATTTCAGAAGACTGTACTGTAGTAGCACACGTTTTGAATCCGGAAAATGTGTCCCATTTACAACGGGCCAATGTAAATGAAATTGTTATGCCTGATGAGCATGTACCTCATTTATTAGCAAAACATGTTACCGATCCAGGGGTACCCCAGTTATTTGATGAGCTTATAAACCAGGAAGAAGAAGATCAAGGTATTCAACAGGTAGATATCCCTCGCCCGTTGATGGGTCAAACTCATAATAAGATTTCAGCCTATTTTAAGTTTAAACATCAATGGTTGCTAGTAGGGTATGCGATTAAAAAATCAGGCTTTAGTCTGGAGGACCAAATGGGAGAAAGTGGCAGCCCTCTTATACGGGATATGATCACAGAACAACTTGAGGGAGCTGGAATTAAACTTTCCAGTGATGAACATGTCGTGGTAGAGATAAATCCCTCTGATGATTATGTGATTGATGATAAACATAGAGCTTTAGTGCTGAGGTAAAATAATGAATCCAACTCCAGAGCAAATCAGTAAAATCAATCATTTCAGTAAACTGCCAATAGATATGTGTGCTAAGATTGCATCAGTGGTAACCATAGATAAATGTCAGGCTAAAGAACAGTTGCTCACAGAAGGAGAAACCGGAGATACCATGGTTTTGGTATTCCAGGGGCAGGTTGAAGTGTCTAAAAGTATGATGGTCAAAGCCGCCAGTGGTTTTACTACTTCTCGGAAATCAATCATTCGTTTGGAAACTACCGACCCACCGCCGGAAGAAGACCCAATATCTGACGCTACCGTTGCTGTTGTGCAGTTGCCCGCATTTGGCATTGGTGAATTTTCTCTGGTGCTGGACGATGCTATTCGAACAGCACATGTAGTGGCTACCACTGCTGTGCAGTATGGCATCTTAAAACTGGATGATTTTTCAAAAATCGTGGAGGAAAATCCAGCCATTGGTGGTCCGGTTTATTTTGAAGTGGCCAAAGCAGCGGTAAATAACCTGGCTACTGCCAGTCAGGATATTTCCAATCTGACCCAAGCTTTCTTTTTCTCCCTCACCCGTTAGTTGGACAATAATTTCCACTTCAGTGAAGTAATAATATTAATACCCCCTGATAGGATACCTGATTTAATCAATAATTTCCAGTTTTTCTCCCGATTTAGGATCATTGATTTTCACATCCAAGTCCCATGTATTTATGGCATTCTGGATTAACATTACCTCATTTTCATGGATAAATTCATCAGCATTAGCAATATCGATAAAAGCGGTGATAACTTTCTGAAGCTGATTAGGTTCTACTTTAGAAGCTTTAATATTTACTAAACAAATTTCATATTGCTTCTGTCTTGAATCTTCCTTTTCTAGTTCAATAAACTTTTTTGTTGCTGTGCCAAAATCAATATTAAAGCTGTCTTCAGTAACATCCTGTACTAATTCGCCATAAGATTCATAAATAACATTTTTTTCTGATTCATCAATCTCCTGATCAGCAAAAAAAGCAATACTAAGAAGAGCATAAAGTACATCATGATCCACTGTCCATTGTGCTAGTTCTCCCTCTTCAGGTTTTTCGCGGGCAGTAATCTTACGTTGTAGATCTTCTAATCTTTCCTTGTCTGCTTCATTCAAGTAGCCATCCTGTTTTTGTCGCTTCTGCATGAGTTTATCCACTTCAAGAGAAAGGAATTGAGCATCCCGTTCCAAGGCCTCTAATCTTTTATCCATAAGACTGAATAATAGTTCCTTAAAAGGCTCTAATTGGTCTTTTTCTGGTGCGAAGTATATATTGAGGTTGCCTCTATCCGTATCTTCCCAGAATGTGGGTCCGAAAATGGATAAAAGAAAACATTGTGTGTTTGCATTTTGTTTAAAGGTTTTTTCGTCAAAATAGGCTAAATCATCCAGGTAATCTTCAGCAATCGCAGTAGCAAATTCTTTTTTCTCAACCGATAGGTAAAAAAGTGCAAGTCCTATCTGTATTCTCCGCGTGCCATTATTTCCTCCTAAGATTCCTTTATCAACTCCTTCTTTGGAATATCCCGGTGGTTTATCTAACTGAAGAATGAGTTTTAATAGGTCCATTTGATCTTCTTCACTCCATCCAGATTCATGGATAAGGACCTGGCATTTTCTCAGCTCAAAAGTTAGAGTATCAACAATAAAATAAAGTGATGGGTTGTTTGCTGCATTTTTATATATGTCATTCGCATAAAATTTAAATTTGTCATAACAATACTTGGCCATATCCACCCGGCCAGCTTTTATATATTCTTGAATCATATTTGAATAATGAAAAGCGAGATTATATAAATTGCGAGGTTCATTATTTTTGTAAGCATGTTTTATGGCAAATCGAAAAAGTGTATTAAAACGGATATTTACATTACCCATTATCATATCGTCTTCCATTTTAATACAAGTATTTCCGATATCAACCAGCTCTGCAGGAATTAGAGATGCAATATCAAAACGGTCGTTTTCGATCATCTTTATGTATGCATTTCCTAATAATCGAAATGTCTTTGTTTCATAAAAAGTGCATGCTTCAGCCATATCCTGGTATTGTATTTCCGTATAAGTCCTGAAAGTAGCATTAGCTCTGATTGTAGGTGTCAAATTGAAGAACTTCTCATTAAATCCGGGTTTTTCAATGATATATGTTTGTATTATTGTACTGATCTCGCGAATAATCTCTGTCTGTGTCTCCTTGAATTCAATAAAGGATAGCAAGTCATCCAACTGATCAAGGGAACCCATGATTTCCTTTTGGTATTCTTCAACGACAACCATATCATCGCGCATCGCATAATTAATGCTGGGAGTTTTCATTTTGTGGATAAAATTCTTTATGATTCCGGAGATAGTTGCTACAACGTTGCTGGTTTTGGAATAGAGCAAAATATAAAAAATGTATGGTAGGGCAAAGATAGACCCAATAAATAGGTAAATATATGTGTTAAGTATTACACTTGATATTCGATTCAAAGGTTCAACATAATACATTATAGCAACTGCGTGAAGAGATGCAATAATAAGAAACCAGACATAGCAAAGGCTCAACCAGTCCTTTACAAATAAATCCATTAGTTTTGGCGAGGATTCAGCTGCAATTGCGATTACAATAATCAGGGTACCCAATACCATGGCCAATACACCACCCCATATTTCCGGAGCGAAGGTCAAATCAACATTCTTGTGATCATCAACAACAATATTAAATTGGTGATCAAGAAAATTAACTATTGAAGAATAATAGGAATTGAATAATTCATCTGTTATGAGAACCCCAATTAGAACTAGGAAAAAAGATATTAGCGTACGGTATTTAAACTGCATGCTGTTAAACTTTATAAGAAAGGAGTAGATTTTTTCCATCATGAACCTGATAGGGATTTTTTGGTTATTGCGTAAACATTCAAAATATTAATGATTACGTCAATTATAGATAGATAATGAGCCATTGAATCGTAACAGTCCTTGTTGATTAGAAAACAAAAGATACGATACTTGATGAATTTGAATCAATATTCCATCTGAATTATGAAAATTCAATAATTTATAAGGCAATCTTGACCTTGGCATCTCTTCATCCTAATTTTTCGTGTATTTTGACGAGTAACTACAATTCATATGTAGTCATTTATTGAATAAAATACTAAATATTAACAATAATATCTAAATAGAAGGGGAAACTATGGCAAACTGGACTCAAAACCATGATTTAGTCTATGCCTTTGTCTGTGTATCATTTCTTGCAGATGGTGAAGTAGATGAATCTGAAAAGGAAGCGATGCGGGGCAACTGTAAAGTAATGGCGCCTGATATGTCTGAAGATGATTATAATACAGTCGAAGCCGAAGTAATTGATAAATTCATTGAACTTGGTGATGATGGTGCGCGCAGTGCCCAATATACAAGTTCACTTGGAGCTTTGAAGGGCATGTTCACAACTGACGAAGATCGCTTTAAATTAGTTAAAAACTTGGCTTATATAGCTCGTGCCGATGATTTCATCCACGAAAATGAAAAAGCGATGATCGAAGAATCTGTTAGTGTTCTGGATATGACAGAAAAAGTCAATCTAGTCATTACAGAATCAACGTTATTTGTTGATTATACAGGCTAAGCTCTAAATACTTTTTAGGGTAAAACCGCAAACCCATATTTACTAGGTTATGCGGTTTTACCTGTGTTTTATCTGAGGCATTTTGATGAGTGAAAATACGCGTAGTTCCGAAAGACGAAATGGTGATCGCAGGAGTGAGCATAATCGAAAAGTACATCGTAGAAGAAAAAATATTCCTGTTGATCACGATAATCGTACTGGAACAGAAAAACGAAAAGAATACCAGCGAAAATCCAGTAGGCGGGATGGGGCAGAACGCCGAGATTAAAATTAAAAAGGGCAGTATTTCTGCCCTTTTTAATTTACAGTAAAGTTATTATTTATTCACCATAATCCTAATCAACAAATTTTAAAGAGTTGATACATGCAACAAATATTTTTGCTACCACACCTGTTTTTTCTTTTATTTATTGAATTTTCTATTTTTAATTATTGCATTTTCCTATGAAACGTATCGCCTTCCACACTTTGGGGTGCAAATTGAATTTTTCTGAAACCGCAGAAATTTCCAGAGAATTTCATCGTCATGGATTTAAAAAGGTGGATTACAAGGATGAAGCGGATATATATGTATTAAATACATGCTCTGTCACAGAAAATGCAGATAAAGAAGCACGAAAACTCATCAGACAGGCTAAACGAAGAAACTATGATTCAACTATCGTTGTAATCGGATGCTATGCCCAGCTAAATCCAGATGAAATTGTCGCTATAGATGGAGTTAATCTTATTCTAGGGGCTGAAGAAAAATTTAATATTCTTGAGCATTTGGCTCAATTAGAATTGAATAGTGATACAAAAATTATCCAATCTGAATTAAACCATAATCAGACTTTTGTTCCATCCTATTCTTCAGGTGAACGAACGCGTTCATTCCTTAAAATACAAGATGGCTGTGATTATACTTGCTCTTTTTGTACAATCCCCTTGGCCCGGGGAGAGAGCCGTAGTGATACGATTGAAAACACTATGAAGACTGCGCGGGAAATTGCGGATACAGATACCCGTGAGATCGTTCTTACAGGGGTCAATATAGGTGATTTTGGCAAAGGAAGTACAGCAAGCTTCTTTGATCTTATTCAGCAGTTAGAAAACTTAAATCAAATTGATCGCATTCGTATTTCTTCTATAGAACCTAATCTCTTGACTGATGAAATAATTGAATTCTGTTTATCATCAAATATACTAATGCCTCATTTTCATATTCCGCTTCAATCTGGGTCAAATAAAATATTAGTGGCTATGCGTCGGAGATATAAACGGAATCTTTATGCTGATCGAGTTTTTAGGATTAAATCATTAAACGCAGATGCTTGCATCGGTACAGATGTGATTGTTGGTTTCCCCGGTGAGAGTGATGATGATTTTATGGACACATATAATTTTTTGAATGATCTGGATATTTCATATTTACATGTATTCACCTATTCTGAACGCCCTAATACTGATGCGATTGATTTAGGAAAAATAGTCCCAGATAAAATACGGGCGAAGCGGAGTAAAATGCTCCATATTCTATCGGATAAAAAACAACATTATTTTAATTCCCAATTTATTGGGGAAACTCGTCCCGTCCTTTTTGAACATGTAAAAAATGGAAAACTAGTGGGACACACGGATAACTATATCCAAGTTCGAATAGATGGTCACACTGAACTGATCAATACAATTCATAAAATTAATCTTTCTAAAAACAAGATTAATTTTATAGAAGGGGAATTACTATAATTTTTTTCGGGTGTGTTTTATCCTTTTGGTTTAAATAATGATCCGTCTTGAAAATTTATCAAAATCTTTCCCAGACGGTAATCTTTTCTCTAATGTAAATCTATCACTTAAGTATGGTATGCGGGCTGGTTTAGTAGGGGCAAATGGTACTGGAAAAACTACCCTTCTCCGTATCATGCTTGGGAAAGTTGTGCCTGATTCCGGAGGCGTTCAAATGGAAAAATCTACATCCATCGGCTATCTGGAACAGGATATTATTTCCGGATCCAATCGATCTATTTTAGAAGAGGTATTGGCATCCTATCCGGAAGTCCGGGACTTGGAAGGGAAGATGTTTACATTGTCTGAAGCCATTGCCAATGAACCAGGAAATGATACTCTAATTAAAGATCTGGGCCGTATTCAAAACCGTTTCGAAGCTTTAGACGGTTGGATGTTGGAAGAAAAATCAAAAAAAATATTAAGCGGGCTCGGATTTACAGATAATAATTTCACTGAGCCTATGAATGTTTTTTCCGGCGGATGGCGCATGCGTGTAGCACTTGCATCTTTACTGATCCAGGAACCGCATATTTTATTTCTCGATGAGCCTACGAATCATTTGGATCTTGAAGCAACTATCTGGCTAGAATCCTTCTTGTCTGATTGGAAAGGCGGTATGATTATTATAAGTCATGATAGGGAATTTTTAGACCGATCAGTAAACCATATTATTGAGATAGATTTAAAAAAGGTTACATTATATCATGGTAATTATTCCAACTATAAAAGAAATAAAGTTTTACGACTGGAACAACACCGCAGTGCCTATAAAAACCAGCAAAAACAGATCAAGGATACAGAAAAGTTCATTGAGAGGTTTAGGTATAAAAATACTAAGGCGACCCAAGTCCAGAGTCGGGTAAAAATGCTAGAGAAAATGGAAAAAATTACAGTTCCTACGGAGGATAATCAGGTAATGAATCTAATTCTACCTCAGCCTAGTCGCCCACCATTAAATTTGGCATTCTGCAAGAATGTGATAAAATACTATGATAATATAAAGGTATTTAACGATATGAATATGGTGGTAAACCGAGGTCAAAAGATTGGGCTCGTGGGATACAATGGTGCGGGTAAATCCACCTTATTAAAAATGCTAGCAGGCGTGGAGCCGGTGACATCCGGCGAAGTTCAGATAGGCAGTAATGTTAGCCGGGCATATTATGCACAGCATCAATTGGAAACTTTAGAGCCAGATGATACAGTTTTTGATTCAATCCAAAAAGTCAGTACGAGCTGGAGTAAAACTGAAATAAGGACATATTTAGGGAGTTTCCTATTTACTGGTGATGAGATTGAAAAATTGATAAAGGTCCTTTCTGGCGGTGAAAAAGCACGGCTAGCATTGGCGCGGATGTTGATGGAACCATCCCATTTGCTTTTACTGGATGAGCCTACAAATCATTTAGATATGGTATCCCGGAATGTAGTGGAAACAGCGTTGGTTCAGTTTACAGGTTCCATTGTGTGTATTTCACACGATCGCCATTTTTTAAACAAAGTTACAAATCTTACCTGTGAAGTAAGTGGCGGAACAATACATATTTTTGATGGTAACTATGAATATTATATATGGAAAAAAGGTGAAGGGGCTACCGATCTTCGATTAAAGTCAAAGGTAAAAACTGAATCTAAAAGCAAGTCTGATTATCAACAACAAAAGAAAATCCGCAATCGCCTGGCATGGATAGGAAAAAGATTCAAAACTATTGAAAAAGAATTAGATGAACAGCGAATCATTTCCCAGAATCCAGCCTATGCAGACGATTACGAATTACTCCAAAAAACTATGGAAACGATGAATGTTTTAGAAGCGGAATATTTAGAACTAATGGAAGAGGAGGAAACTCTTCAGTAATGATTATATTTTAATATTTGTAATCCTCCACGGCAGGGCAAGTGCAAATTAAATTCCTATCACCATAAGTATTATCTATACGACTTACAGAGGGCCAATACTTGTGTTCTTTTAACCAGGATGTAGGATAGGCAGCGATCTGTCTAGAATAGCCATGTTGCCAATCATCTGATGTAACAGCTTGCGCAGTGTGGGGCGCATTTATCAATGGATTGTCACTTATGTCCAAACTCTTATCCATAATCTGTTGAATTTCATTTTTAATCGAAACCATAGCATCACAAAAACGGTCTAACTCTGTTTTGCACTCACTTTCGGTAGGTTCAATCATCAATGTCCCCGGTACAGGAAAGGACATGGTAGGTGCATGGAACCCATAATCCATGAGGCGTTTAGCAATGTCTTCATCAGTAATGCCTGATTCTTTTTTCAGTTCTCGAAGATCGATAATAAACTCATGGGCGTTGTATCCGCTGACCCCACGAAATAATACAGTGAAATGAGTTTCCAGTATTTGTGCCATATAATTAGCATTCAGGATGGCGACTTGCGTGGCTCGCCTCAACCCATCTCCGCCCATCATTGCTACATAGGTCCACGAGATAGGAAGGATACTACTGCTTCCAAATGGTGCAGATGAAACTGCAGTAATTGCTTTTTCTCCACCTATTTTATTTTGGGAATGTCTGGGAAGGAATTTGGTAAGGTGAGACTTGCAGACAATGGGTCCCATTCCGGGACCTCCACCACCATGGGGAATGCAAAATGTCTTATGCAGATTAATGTGCATTACATCAGCGCCAATCTCTCCCGGTTTGCACAATCCCACTAGGGCATTTAGGTTAGCACCGTCTAAATAAACTTGTCCACCATGATTATGTACAATTTGACAGATTTCTTTGATTGTATGTTCAAAAACACCATGAGTGGATGGATATGTTACCATGAAAGCAGCTAAGATTTCTGAATACCGTTCTACTTTTGTTTTAAAGTCAGCTTCTGAAATATTCCCATGTTTATCACATTGCACAAACACAACTTTCATTCCGGCCATGATTGCAGAGGCAGGGTTTGTACCATGTGCAGAAGCAGGAATCAGACAAACATTCCGATGTTCGTTCCCATTTGTCTTATGATAAGCCCGTATCACGAGTAATCCTGTATATTCGCCCTGAGCACCTGAATTGGGTTGCATGGAAATACCATCGAAACCAGTTAACTGTACTAACCAGTATCCCAATTCGTCAATGAGTTCGCGGTACCCTTTAGTTTGGCTATCGGGAGCAAAAGGATGGATATTCCCAAATTCAGGCCAGGTCATTGGCTCCATTTCGGTAGCTGCATTTAGTTTCATAGTGCATGAACCCAGAGGTATCATACTTGTGTTAAGTGACAAATCTTTTGTTTCCAGTCTATGCAAATAACGCATCATTTCAGTCTCAGATCGGTACGAATTGAAAACTGGATGCTCTAGAAAGGAAGTAGTTCGGTTAAGTTCTTTCGGAATGGTTTGATATTCATTTTCAATGGTTTCCACATTAAATACTGAAAGAAGATCTATAAGATGAGATTCGGTTACTGTTTCATCTATGGAAATGCCGACTGTACCATCATCGTAATCCCGAACATTTATTTTTAGTTTTTCCGCTTTTGTTTGCCATCTGGATTTTGTTCTAAACCGTATCGTATCAAAAAAACAATTATGAATCAATTCATAGTCATATTTTTTAAGAGAATTGGAAAGGATACTGGTGATTTTGTTCACTTTTTGTGCAATTTGGGTAAGTCCTTTTGATCCATGATAGACTGCATACATCCCAGATATAATCGCTAATAAAACCTGAGATGTACAAATATTGGATGTGGCTTTTTCTCGACGGATATGCTGTTCTCGGGTCTGGAGTGCCATCCGAAGTGCGGGGTTTCCATGAATATCTTGGGATACACCAATAATTCGACCTGGAATTTTTCGTTTAAATTCTTCTGTTGTTGAAAAGAAAGCAGCGTGAGGGCCACCATATCCCATAGGAACACCAAATCGTTGTGCATTGCCTATAGTAGCGTCAGCTCCCATTTCACCCGGTGATTTTAATATGGTTAATGCCAAGAGATCCGTTGCTACGCAAATATAAGATTTGTTTTTATGTGCATTATAGCAAAGGGAAGAAAAATCCCTGATAAATCCTTCTGTATCAGGATACTGAACCAAAACACCAAAAACTGTATTTTTTAGATTGAAATTGTTCTGATCCTGAATGTCTAATTGAATCCCTAATGGTTCAGACCGAGTTTTTAATACATCGATGGTTTGTGGATGGCAAGTCCTCGAAACCAAAAACTTAGTCTTGTTCTGATCCTGGGTTGTATTAAAAAACATGATCATAGCTTCGGCTGCAGCTGTGCCTTCATCAAGTAAGGATGCGTTGGATAATGGTAAACCTGTGAGATCAGAAACCATGGTTTGAAAATTCAGGATGGCTTCCAAACGCCCCTGACTGATTTCTGATTGGTATGGTGTGTATTGCGTATACCACCCAGGGTTTTCTAAAATATTGCGTTTGATGACATTTGGAACCACTGTATTGTAGTATCCCTGCCCAATATAAGATTTGAAAATATTATTTTTTTTTGCGTAACTCCTTAATCTGTTTAATACCTCTATTTCACTTTCTGAATCTACGATTTTGATAGGGGTTTTAAGTTTAATCTTATCCGGTATGATAGTATCGGTAAACTCATCCAGAGAATGAAAACCTAATTTGGATAACATAAATTCTATTTCGTCGTTTCTAGGACCGATATGGCGATCAATAAATGGTGAATATTGGTTTTTCATAATAATTGAAAACGATGAAATTCTATCAACTGCAAGACCCAAGGTTAATAAAAATCACTGATTCAAGGTATCGGGTTTTTCATTCGAATTATAGAATTGTTTTGGTAAAATAATAGTCTTAAAATGGATAGATTAAAATTAATTCATACCTGAAAGTATAATCTAATGGGAAAAAATAAATTATCTAGGCTTGAAAACCGTGTATGGACATGATTAGAAAAACAAAATTGCACCCTTGTGGTGCATTTTTTTTTACGATGAGGAAATATTTTGATTGATAAACTAGTTGAATTACAGATAATTGACACGAAACTTAAGGATATAAATGACCTGCTAGGAGATTTACCTTCAAGAGTGAAAGAACTTGATCATCAAGAAGATACAATTAAGGGGAATCTTGAAAAAAGCCAGATTCGCTTAAAGGAAATAGAAATTAAATTGCACAAAGCTGATGGATGGATCACAGAGATAAATGGAAAGATCAATAAGTATAAAGATCAGCTTTTTCTTGTTACAAATAATAAACAATATGATGCATTAATGCATGAAATCGATCATTTGAAAGAAGAACGTTTATCCAATGAATCAGAATCGTTGTCATTTATGGAAGAAAAAGAAACATTAATTAATTCTACAAATAAAATGGAAAAAGAGTTGGAAATATTAACAGAGGATCTTTCATCGAGGAGAGATAAACTTGAATCAGTAATTTCAGAATCTGCAGATGAAAAATCTACCCTGGAACAAAACCGTTCTAATCAAATTAGTCAAATAGATGCTAAATTTGTTTCTGAATATGATAGAGTGCTAAGCGCTCGTGATGGACTAGCTGTTGTTAGTCTTTCTGGCAATGCCTGTGGTGGCTGTGGTGCTTATATTCCAGCCCAGATTGTATCAGAAATTCGGGAAAAAATCTTTATACATCGCTGCGATGTTTGCGGCCGGTTTCTTTGCAGTGAAAATAATTCTGTAAATTAAAATGTATTATTAAATAATTGAGTCAGTCGGATGGTTGCTCTTGGACCGCATCAGTAGAACGAGAGAGGAAAGTCCGGGCACCGCAGAAAAGGATGCCCCATAACGTGGGGAGTTTCGCTTAAGCGAAATATGGAAAGTGCAACAGAAAATAAACCGCCGCGAATTTAATTCACGGTAAGGGTGAAAGGGTGGTGTAAGAGACCACCAATCTCCGATGAGAACCGGGGAGTTTGTAAACCCCATCCGGTGCAAGACCGAATAGGCTCCGAGATGTGTTTCGCGTCAACTGAGGAGCGGGTAGGTTGCTTGACCCTGACGGAAACGTTTGGGCCAGATAAATGGCCATCCCTTTGGTGCTGAAATAACAGTTCAAAGGACAAAACTCGGCTTATAGACTGACTCAATAATTTTTTTACTATGCTTTAAATATTCTCAAGACCCGATCCCGAAAAAGTGATCAAACTCATGAGGAAATACCAGATTCTTGAAGTCATTGCAAAACTTTTGGATGATCATGGTCTTCATGAAACTCGCAAGGTGGAAACATTATTTTTGTCGAATATTTTTCAATTACATGATCCTTTTTAATAAAAAATTTGAATAGGGTAAAAAATAGGATTATAAAAAATATTGTGTTTTTGAGATTAAATGATGGAAAGGACAAGAAAACATGCAACTAAATTCTAGGTACATTCGGTTCTCACATCCTGAAACATATCAATTGTAAATTCAATATTAGTTGTGACCTAAAAGGGTAGTAGAATAAATGGATAATCTATTTTTTAATCAAGATCATATAATGATTCAAGATATGGTTCGTGAATTTGCGGAATCGGAGATCATGCCTATAGCTGGAGAACTGGATAAAGAAGAAAAGTTCCCCACTAAATTAGTTAAACAAATGTCTGAGCTCGGTCTTATGGGCATTAATGTCCCAGAAAAATACGGTGGAACTGGTCTGGATATGGTTTCCTATGCAACAGTGGTCATGGAACTCGCCCGTGCTGATGCCTCAGTTGCAATTACCATGGCAGCCCATACATCATTAGGAACACTACCCATTTTATTGCATGGTTCTGAGAAACAGAAAATTACCTATTTACCCAAACTGGCCAGCGGTGAGCTCATCGGTGCTTTTGGCCTCACCGAGCCAGAAGCTGGAAGTGATGCAAGCTCGACCAAGACAATGGCAGTAAAAAAAGGTGATGAATATATTGTTAATGGCGGGAAAATTTTTATTACTAATGCTGGGAAAGCCGGTTTAATCTCTTTTACGTCTCAGATTGAGCAAGATGGTAAAATAAAGGGCGTTGGAGCTTTTATAATTCCCGCGGATACTGAAGGCTTGGAAATTGGACCGAAGGAAAAGAAAATGGGTTGGCGTGCAAGCGATACAAGGCAGCTTTTTTTCCGTAATATGAAAATACCATCCTCGGCCATGCTGGGGGAGCCGACTGATGGATTTCGCACATTTTTGAAAACCTTGACATCCGGTAGGATTTCTGTTGGAGCATTGGCTGTAGGCACAGCTCAGGGTGCCTATGAAAAAGCTTTAAAGTATTCGACTGAAAGGGAAGCATTTGATAAACCTATCTTTAAATTCCAATCCGTAAGTTTCAAATTAGCGAATATGGCAACAGATATTGAAGCATCGAAATTACTGGTCTATCATGCAGCATGGATGAAAGACCAAAACAAAAATATTGTTAAAAAAGCTGCCATGGCCAAACTGTTTGCTAGTGAAACTGCTATGCGAGTAACAACGGACGCAATCCAAATACACGGTGGCTATGGTTATGTAAAAGGCTATGAAGTTGAACGATACTTCCGGGACGCAAAGATTCTGGAAATTGGTGAAGGAACAAGTGAAATTCAGAGATTGATAATTTCCCGGGAGATATTTAAAGAACTGCAGAATAATGCCATCTGAAAACAGAACAACCATACCTTTTATTCGATTTCTTCAGTTTCATATCTACTGGCCACATTATGGTATTATTCTGGGTCTTGTCTTAATTATTGCTTTTCTTTTTCCGCAGGGAAAAACGCTTTTGTATTCTTACCAATTAAATGATATTGCTCGGGAACCGATTATAGCACCCTTTACATTTTCAATACTAAAAACACAAGATCGTTTAAAATCTGATTTAGATGAGCAACTGAAATCTGTACCATTTGTTTTTAACCGCCAGGATAAGATTGTTACAAACCAATCTCAGAAAATATCTGAATTTTTTGCCATGGTAAATGAAATCCGATATGCCAGCTGGAGATTTGATGAATCTAAACGTCTTTTTTATGAACGTCGGTACCATAAACAGTATCAAAAAGCACGATCGGAGTTTGTTTCAGATAGTGCAAACCTGAACATTCTTACCAATGAATTTCACAAGTTATATTCTTTCACTGAAGATAAGGAAGATTGGAGAGCCTATACCACACCTAATCAAGATCCCCGAAATATGAAAGATTTGATAATAGATCAGGATAAAATTATTCGTATTTGTCGTAACAGATGGTCTGAGGGAATCTATGACATCCCCTACAAAGATATTTTAAGCAATGAGGTAACAATTAATCAGGGAGAAGTCCCCGAGATGGCTTCGCCAAAGGATTTCAATAGTTTGGAAACAGCCTGGACATCAGCTAGGAAAGAATTGCTGGAATTGTATACAGAGAAAGATGTATTCATGAATCTGGGTTATGATCTTATTATCAAGTTTATGAAACCCAATTTGATTTTTGATAGTTCCCTGACGAAAAGACGTCAACAAGAAAGTCAAGATAAAGTCCCGAGAAGCCAAGGTGTTGTATTGCAAAATGAAATGATTGTTGATGCCAATACTAGAATAACGGAAGATATATTACAGAAATTGAATTCTCTATCCAGTGCAATTGCCAAACAGGAAATGAGTGCGGGGTGGCAAAAAACTGTTATCAATTTTTCTGGGAAATTCATCCTGCTATCCATAATAGTATCTTTGTTTTTCACCTATTTAATTGTTTATCGTGTTCAAACATTCAGAGATTGGAAAATGGTCTTATTGATTACTATTGTATATTTACTGCAAATAGGGCTTGCGTATATATTTGTTATTCGCTTAGAATGGTCTGAGTATTTGATTCCGGTTACTGTAGGCGCAATGACTTTGACCATATTGTTTGATGCTAGGATCGGATTTATGGCTACCATATCCATAGTTATTATTATGGGTTTAATGATGGGCCAGAATATAGATTTTGTTATTGTATCATTATTTACGGCTACAGTTGCAGTTTATAATATCCGTGAGCTACGCAATCGAAGCCAGCTTTTTATCACAATGTTTTCCTTAATGGGGGCAGGCATTTTAGTGGTTGCTGGAATAGGATTATTTAAACAGCATGCCTGGTCATCGGTGGCAATGGATATTCAGTCGTTAATGATTAATAGTTTATTAGCTCCAATTGTGACCTATGGGTTAATTGGTTTGTTTGAAATCGTATTCGAGGTGACCACAGATCTGACATTAATGGAATTGCTCGATTATGATCATCCATTATTAAAAAAAGCACAGCAGCAGACCAATGGTACATTTAACCACAGTATAGTTGTTGGCAACCTAGCAGAATCCTGTGCTGGTGCAATTGGCGCACATTCCTTGTTATGCCGTGTGGGAGCCTATTACCACGATATTGGGAAAATGGTAAAACCGGAATATTTTATTGAAAATCAGTATGCGGGAAATAATTTGCACGACAACCTGACTTATACCATGAGTGCCAGAATCATTCGCAATCATGTAAAAGAGGGATTGGCCCTGGCTAAAGAATATAGCCTGCCAAAAATTGTTTCGGATTTTATTCCCATGCACCACGGTACTACCCGTGTGGAATACTTTTATCAAAAAGCTTTGGAAGAAGCAGAACAGAATGGCAGCAAAGTGGATGAAACTCAATTTCAATATCCTGGCCCTAAACCCAACACTCGAGAAACAGGAATCCTAATGATTTGTGAAGCAGTAGAGGCTGCAGTTCGGTCCATTAAGAATCCGGATATTATAAAGATAAAGAATATGATTAATAAAATTATAAAAAAGAGGATTGATGAAGGGCAATTGGATAATTGTCCGCTTACATTAGATGAATTAAATAAAATAGTAGGTACTGTAGATGGCAATACAGGAATGCTTCCTGTTCTGCGAGGTATTTATCATATTCGTATCGAATACCCCGATGATCCAAAAGATTCTATACCAACGTGATTCAATGCACCCAAGTTTGTGATCCTCAATTAACACCACCTGAAAAAGATCTGGTAGAAAAAATAATAAAGAAAGTGTTAACCGACTATAAGATTCAGAACGGATATATATCATTTATATTTGGATCGGATGAATTGTTAGCATCACTGAAAAAAGAATATTTTCATCAGGATTATTGGACCGATGTGATTGCTTTCCGTCTTAATAGCTATAATAAGAAATATGTAGATGGAGAAATCTATATCAGCCTTCCTCGAGCAAAAGAAAACTCAGAAAAATTTGGTGAACCTTTTGAAAAAGAAGTTGCCCGTCTTATCATACATGGTGCTCTACACTTACTTGGGTTTGAGGATGAAACAGATCAGGAAAAAAATAAAATGAGGAAAATAGAAGAGAAGTATCTGAGCCTTTTAGATTGGGAATTTTTGTTTGGAGATTGAATGGATAAACAACTTGCTGCAGAAAAATTTATTCAACTTGTAGAGATCGTTGAAACGTTACGTGGTCCTGATGGATGCCCTTGGGATAAGGAGCAAACACATAAATCACTCCTACCCTATTTTTTGGAGGAGGCATATGAATTAATGGAAAGTGTAGATTGTGGTGACCATCAAACATTTCAGGAAGAATTAGGTGATATTATGCTTCACGTGGTCTTGCAGGCCCAGATCTCTAGGGAAAGTTCTGGTTTTGATGTATCTGATTCTCTTGATACAGTAAACGAGAAACTTTTTCGCCGTCATCCCCATGTTTTTGGCGAAAAAAAGGTTGATGCATCTTTTTACGCAAAACAGAATTGGGAAACCGCCAAACATGAAGAGAAAAAGCGTGAATCCAGACTGGATGGTGTACCAATCACACTCCCAGCCTTGGTGAGGGCCCAGCGGCTACAGGAAAAAGCAGCCTATGCTGGTTTTGACTGGGACAAAGTAGAAGAAGTGTGGGATAAGGTTCATGAAGAGATTCAGGAATTGAAAGAAGCCCAAACCAAGAACATCAAGGAACACATTGAAGAGGAAATAGGTGATCTTCTTTTTGCGATTGTAAACTTGGCGCGGTTTTTAAAACTTCCAGCTGAAGATGCCCTGCGCAAGTCCAATAAGAAATTTACCGAACGATTTTCTCGGTTGGAAAAAGAATTGAAAAGGAAAGGGAAAAACTTAGAGGAATCAACACTAGACGAAATGGATAAGATCTGGAATGTGGTGAAAAAACACGAGAGTTTATAATACAAAAGGACGAGATGTTTAAAATCTGTATAGATATGTGAAAGATGTCAGTACTCATCAAGTAGCATAGTATTTTATAGTAAATCACGTTCTTATCTGGGTATACTGATTTTTTCAATAATAATCTTCTCATTAGTATTTTTGCCTCGATAATGAATTTCAAGTTCCTTATATATTTAATCTGATATCTTATTTCGTTTTGTTATCAGATATAAAACTGTATAAAAAAATAATCCGATCGATATGATAAGCAAAAAATAAAATGGCCAATCCGGCATTAACCTTGAGAAATTGGCACCCTCAGGTCGATACTTTGTGAACATATAATTTGAGCCTAACAAATAATTCACTGTAGAAATTGCGATAATAATTAAGCCAGTATTGCGAATAGCGCTTAAATAGTCTATATAAGTGGGTCTGTAGCCTCTGCGGAGGCACCGAATGCCAAAATAGAGTAATAGAGCATGATGGCTATAGTATCTTAAACTTATATGCCATGTTTCATAACCAGTTAATATTGTGTTTAAAAAAGCAGCGGTTGCACACCATAGTCCAGAAAAAAATATCCATGTATCAAGTTTATTAAAATGATTAATTGTATAAAAACATATACTAAGACTCGTGATGTAAGACAATTCTAATGGTAGTGATTTTGTAATATCCCATTGATGATTCCAGAGACTAATTATTTGAAAATTAGCTTCAAAAATAAGTGGGAATATTGCAAGAAATTTATCAATTTTATTTAATTCTGATTTATTATTTAATTCAGCATAAATCAACAACAATAGAATGATAAAAATAGCACTTACTGTATAAATAATATGATTAACTGGTAAATCTTTTAGTACATCAAGGATAGGTGAAAATAAATTCATTATGTTTTTATGGGATTCCGAACTGAAAGAAGATGTCGAATTATTATAGAAAATGAAAATCGTTTTATCATAGGATCAAATATTAATAGACTATTACTGGTAAAACTACTGGTTAATAATTCACCTTGGTTTTTGTTTGTTAATAAATAGAAAATTTATTTAGTAATATTGTTATTCGATTAAAACATAATTAAATAAATAACACTCAAAATGCTAAAAAGTAAAGAACCAAGTATTTTAAGAATCCTTACAGTTTTTATAGGTGTAATAGTTGTGAATATTCCAATTTTCTTAGCAGCACGCTCAATTGCTAATCAGTCATCAACTAATATAATAGTTTTTTCATCACTTGCAGGTATTATTTCTGCCTTCTTAATTGCTACTATTGTTGAATGGGTTGTACACCGTTTTGCTATGCATAAAGGTAATCGACTTTCTCTGTTTCGAATAGCAACAGAATTGCACCATAAAGCTCATCACTGGACCCACGTTGCACCAGATCGCTATTTACATTCGGGACCAATTAATCGTCCTTCGATCTTTACTGATGATAAAACTAAGCTATGTCAAAACACTTTTACCCGTGTATTGACAACAGCGTCACATGCTACTTTCTACAGCATGCTTACCGCACCTATTATTCTTTTCGCATGGTTCGCGACATTCAACATCTGGTTCACATCATTAATGGCTACAGCAGCTATAGTATTTATATATCTTTTTATAAGAGTTCATGATGCAGTTCACCATCCCGGTATGAGTCGGTTGGAGTATTTTAGATGGTTCTGGTTTCTTGATCATCACCACTATATACACCATATAGATAACGATGCTAACAATAATTTTTTACTACCCCTTTGTGACTTATTGATGGGGACACTGCGTTTGGAGCTTACAAAAGAAGAATCAGCTAAATGGCCCAGCTATAATGAAACCCGCTCAAAAATAATAGATGTAAATTAAGTCAATTTCGTCCACTCGGGGCTTTATGTTTGTGGTATGATGAGTATATAACTGATATTTTATGTTTAAAACAAAACAGAGTTTATCTATACATTTAATGTAAGGAGTTGATATGAATACCATTATAGCCTTAATCATAATTGGTAACGTTATGATTTTGGTCGGAATCATCTTTGGTGCGATTCCGAAAGTTGTTAACAAAAAAATTATGGTTGAATGGTTAGATTTAGTTATATGAATATAGATAAATATATTAAAGGGATTGAACAACGATCTAAAAACACCCTTGTAGGAAATCTTGGTATTGAGATAACAGATATAGGCGATCAAAATATTTCTGGGAAAATGCCTGTTGATCATAGAACAAAACAACCATTTGGAATTCTTCATGGTGGAGCAAATGTGGCTTTTGCTGAAACACTCGGCAGCATTGGTGGTGGACTTCATATAGATACTGATACACAATCAGTGGTTGGTATTGAAATTAATGCCAGCCATCTGAAGTCAGTATCGAGTGGATGGGTTTACGGCACGGCTGATGCTGTGAGGGTTGGTAAAAAGATTCAGGTTTGGGGAATAGTTATTAAAGACCAGCACCAAAACATTGTATGTAAGAGTAGGCTAACACTTGCTGTTATAAATAAAAGATAGATGTAATGATGATAATTAGACTTTTTATTTTATTAACCATTCTTTTTAGATTTTTGATATTGGGATCCTGTAGTGCTAAAAAAAATCAAGGCTCTTCCTTACCACAAATAGATAGTAAAACAGCAACCAAGTTTATTAAAGAAGATGATTATCTTTTTTTAGATGTGAGATCTATTAGAGAACATAAAGTAAAAGCAATACCCAATACACCAAATATACCAGTCCAGGAATTGGAAAATAGAATTGATGAGCTTGAGATTTATCGTGATAAAAAAATAGTTGTTTATTGCAGGAGCGGGAATCGTTCAAAACTTGGTACAGATATCTTAAATAAGAATGGATATGATGCAGTTAATCTTATCGGAGGAATGATTCAATGGGATGGTCCGATAATTTCTGAAATTAATATTATTAGCGCATCAGAGCCTGAATTGTAGCGTTGGAATCAGCCAATCGATCACTTAATAATTCTACAATATAGGAATGCAGTTCAGCGGCTTTTTCAGGCGAATCAAGATTCATTTTATTGAAATTTTCTTGCGTAAGAAAGAAAACATTACATTCAGAATTTGCTACAACTGACGCGGAAGCTCTTGTCCCTAGATATAGACTTACTTCTCCAATTACAGTCCCAGGGCCAAGTGTTTTGAGACGAATTATTTTTTCTGTATCTGTTTTGAGTTCTACCGTGATTTGACCCGATTCTATAAAAGTGATACCTCCAGGATTTTCACCTTGTTTAATTATTGTAGTTCCAGCAGGTATTTTATTTGTTTCGAAATATTCCGCAATCTGATGGAATTTATGCTTAAATGAATCTCTTTCATCAGCATGGGCCACATCACTTACATCAGGTAATGCGTTATTAATGATTTGTTCTTCACACCATTCCAAACCATGGTCAAGATCATCAAAAACAAGAATAAAGGTATTATCATTTGAGATTAGGCCTTCTATATTCATTTGCGACTTCATCACTTTTTTTAAACCACATAAAAGCACCTTGAACCGGAAATTTTCGGCCATGATCTGCAGTTTGTTTAAACTGTTTAAGGCCGAAGAATCCAATCCTGTTACCTGTCGAAAATCAAAAACAAGATATTTTAGTTCTGCTAATTCCTGTTGATTCAAACGTTCTTGAACTTTCTGCAGTAAACGATTGGCAGTGCCAAAAAAAATAAAGCCCTGCAGAGGAAGGATGTTTATTTCTTCACCATGTTCATCAAGAATTTGTTTTAAGTGGTTGGATCGCTCCACATTGCTACTGAAAGTTTTTCCTGTCAGTTGGTACTTGATTACTTCTACTTTAGAGTAATTAATTACAAAAAGTACGATAGATAATAAAAGGCCAATCACGATTCCTTCCAGAAAACCAATGGAGCCAATTACAATAAGGATCAATACAATTACAGTATAATCTGTTTTCTGAAGTCTTTTTTTTGTATCATAGAGCCACTCCATAAGAAACTCCAATCCCAAGTTTAAGAGCAAACCTCCTAGGATCATTTTTGGGAAAACAGATAAAACTTTAGCGCCAAAAGCAAGTGTAATAATGCAGAATACAGCAACGATAATACTTGGTAAACGACTACGGGCTCCTAGATTAAATGACATAGATGTTTCGCTCAAGGTCATATATCCCGCAGGTGCTCCAGCAAATCCCGCCAACATATTATTATAACCCGTAAGACATAACTCTTTGTTTAGATCAAAATCTTTTTTTACAATGAGTTCCAGACCACTGTAATTAAATAGAACTGAAACAGCATTAAGAATCATCATAGTTCCGATTGCCGGTAGGTGTACAGTAAATAGATCCCAACGAAACGAATATACATATTTAAAGGGTAGACCGGGAAACAGACCACCTTCTGGAAAAGGACCCAGCAGGTATCCGTCATGCTCCAGCATTTTATAGGAAAATCCTTGGGAAAACATAATGATATAAAATAGAATGATGCTGCTAAATAGGATACCCGGTGTTAATAGGTAATGGCTAAACCGACGAGTTGTCAGTAGCAGAACAATTGCAAATACTAAGCCAGGGAACCATTGTATAAAGATATTCTTTTCAAACAGGATCAGTAGGTTTGGAAGGTTTAAATCCAGGTCCGTCATCATAGTAAAAGAGAACTTGACAATTAGCCATCCAGTGCCGGCCAAAAAACCTCCTACAACAGGAAAAGGTATATAACGGACAAGTTCCCCCAGCTTGAATCGGCCCAGGATATAAAAAAATAGGCCCACTATTAAAGAGGTGAGGCCAATGGCTACGAACATGAATTGATATGCCTGTTCCCCGGTCACTTTTTTTCCCACCCCTGCCGCAACAGTTGTTGCCATCAAAGCTAAAATGGCAATAGGAATATCCTGGGGAGCACTGAAGATTAGTGGATATGTAGCTGTCAATGCTGATAATACTGCAAATATTGCTGTGCTCATTAACAAGATTCCAATCCCTTGAGGTAGATATTCAGCCAAGGGTCCGGTAAAAATAAGAGCTGCAAGCGCCATGGCCGATACAATGCAGACAATTGAATTGATAGTTCCAGCTATTAATCCTGGAACAAAATCAGATAATACTGAGGCTTTACTCATCTTTTATTAGACTAGAGATAAAACAATTTACAATTTTGATATGTAAATTATCGGCATCATCTTTTTTTTATCAAATAATAATATAATGGAACTCCTAGCAATGTTAGGGCCAGGCCAATTAGAGACTGAATTGGTGCACTGAAGAATGTATTTACCATGATGGTCACAGAAAAAAGGATGAAAAAAGCTGGTACGTAGGGATATCCCCATACTTTATAAGGTCGCGCCAGGTGTGGTTGTTTTTTTCGCAACACGAATACTGTTGATGATGCAGCTACCCACATAATAATTTGAACAAATACTACTAAGGTGATTAATTCTTCAAACGTGCCTGATAATGTTAAGATAGCTGCCCAAAAACCCTGTATTATAATTGCATTTCCCGGGGTATGATACTTTGGATGTACATGAGCTGCACTGGAGAAAAATAATTGATCTTTTGCCATAGCGTATGATATTCTTGGCCCAACTAGTATATTACCATTTAACGAACCAAACATTGAAATAATCACAACCAAGGCAAATATACCCGCTGCTCCTGATCCATAGACGGCCTTGGCAGTAGCCTCTCCTACTTTTATTTCCCCAGATAGAGAATCCATAGGTAAAACCTTTAAATATGTAATATTTATTAGAAAATACAATACAAGGATTATAATTGTTCCTATAATGAGAGCCAGGGGTAGATTCTTTTTGGGATTCTTGATCTCCCCTGCTGCAAAGGTTATATATTCCCAACCTCCTACTGTCCAGTTTACGGCCACCAAGGCAATTCCCATTCCTGTCAGTATCGATCCAATACTTATATTGGTTGGGTTTAAGGAAAAGTCCAATTGATTTCCTGTGGACACCATTATTCCAGCAATGGCAAATACTAGAATGCTACCAATTTTTAATATTGTAAATATATTCTGAATCCATTTTCCAAAAACAACCCCTAAGTAATTAATCAGTGACAAAATAAGAATTAATAATAAGGCAAATATCTGTCCGCCAGAAATTGAAAAATTCCCGACCCCTATAATAGAATTGTGTGTAGAAATAAAAGGATAAAATGTTCCCAAATGTTCTGCAACAGCAACAGCAATCGCCGCATTTGTTCCTGTCAAATATGCGATAAATGCAACCCAACCAAAAAGAAAAGCAGGTAAAGGCCCATATGCTTCCCGGAGATACACATACTGGCCACCAGCATTTGGCATTGCAGCACCTAATTCCGCATATGTCAGGGCACCAGCCAGCATCTGCAAACCTCCAAAAACCCAAGTAAGCAGGATCAGGGACACCGATGGGATCGCTTCTGCCATTAATCCTGTGGTCATAAATATACCTGATCCAATAACAATGCCAATTACCATCATTGAGCTGTCAAATAATCCCAGTTGGCGTTCAAGTTTTGGTGATTGATTCGTTTCTTCCATGATTAAATATACAAGAGAATTTAATCTTCGAGTGATGGTGTAAAACGCTTTATATTAAATATATATGCATCGCCCTGCAGAATATATAAACAATGATATATATCCCCTGGATAACCCAGGTTCTGATGATTTGAAAGAACTAGTAGATCAATGCAGGTCTTCATTGGATGAGACAGGCGTTTGCATACTTAAGGAATTTGTTCAAAAGCAATTAATTAATAAAATGGTTCATGAAGCTGATCAATATATTCATCTAGCACATTTTTCTGATGACAGCCATAATGTTTTTTTTAAAGATGATGATGATTCTCTTCCGACTAACCATCCACTACGAATAAAAGAAAAAACTTCCTTAAAATCCATTCCTTATGATTTGATGGACCCGAAAGATGCTTTGCATCAACTGTACAACTGGGATCCGTTAATGAATTTTCTATCTCCAATATTAGGCTATAAATTATATCGTATGGCAGATCCCATGGCAGCCCTTACAATAAATTGTATGGATGAAGGTCAAAATCATGGATGGCATTATGATGAATCCCAGGTAACCATAACATTGCTCATTCAAAAACCAGTTTCGGGAGGCCTTTTTCAATGTGTCCCGAATCTTCGTAAAAAAGATTTTGATAACTTTGAAAATTTAGATGCCGTATTAAATGGAGATCAAAAGGATGTAGTTACGTTGGATATTGAACCAGGTGATTTACTCATTTTTGCAGGATTTTATTCATTGCACCGTGTAACACCGGTTAAAGGAGAGAAAACGAGGTATGTTGGCACATTATGCTATAAAGATGAGCCAAATATCTTAAATAGCCCTGAAGTACAACAATTATTTTATGGTCGGATAAATCAAAGTTGATCACTGAATATCAAATCCAAGAATATTCTCATAATGGAGCTATATTAATTAAAGACGCTTTTGATCTTGAATGGCTTTCCATTTTGGGAGAAGGAATGGAAAAGAATCGAAAAAATCCAGGGCCATATGCATGTCAATATACACCAAAAGATGATCAAGGTGATTTCTACGATGATTATTGTAATTGGGATCGCTTTGATGAATATAAAGACTTTGTGTTTAATTCTTCTGCAGCAGAAATTGCGGGAAGGTTGACGCGTTCACATCAGATACGTATTTTTCATGAACATGTTCTTGTAAAAGAGCCCAATACTTCTGAGCCAACTCCTTGGCATCAGGATCAGCCCTATTATTGCGTAGATGGTCAACAAGTCTGCACCATTTGGTTACCTTTGGATCCCGTACCTAAAGAATATGGCTTAGAGTTTGTATCTGGTTCCCATTCTTGGGGAAAAATGTTTACGCCAAAAAAATTTCTGACCCATAATGAATATGACTATCAATCCGATACTTTTGAATCCATCCCTGATATTGAAACCAATCGAGATAAATACAAAATTTTATCTTGGGATATGGAGCCAGGGGATTGTATAGCTTTTCATTTTAAAACTCTTCATGGGGGAGCTGGAAATCCTCGTCGGCATACCCGTCGAAGGGCCTTTTCAGTTCGATGGATTGGTGACGATGCAATTTTTGCTGAAAGACCTGGAGAAACATCCCCCCCATTTCCACAATTAAAATCATTTAAGCAGGGTGATCCTCTCGATCACTTTCTTTTTCCCATCTGTTGGGAAAACAAATAATCTCAACTGGCTTTCTGGACTTCTCTGCTAGCTCTCAGACCTGATTCAATCGCCCCATTCATAGAAGACCGGTATATTGAGGTATGTTCACCTGCAAAATAACACAACCCCTCCTTTCTGGCTAATATTTCTCTGAAATCTTTCTGACCAACACCAACCATAGAATAGCTGGCTCGCATCCAAGGATCCTCGTTCCAGTACTTACTTATACCTCCTTCCCAATACTGGGGAGCATTCAGCCAAATTTTCTGGCAGGTACTTTGGGCAACTTCCATTCTTCTTGTTTCATTCATCCGACCTAATTTTTCAGCATCTGATCCAGAAGTGAATGATAATAAAATTCCCCTGGGTCCAGGCTGATCTATGGAATGGTGGTAAACTCTACGCAATGGCGTATCGGTAAAAACACGTTGTCCTATACTTGCAGATTCATCCCAGAAACGATGCTTATACTGCATAGCTATTTTCATTACATGACCATAGCTCTGTTTACGAATGCAGTGCATCTTATCAGCAGTAAAAGCCGGACTGATTTTTGTTCGCCGTAATAAGGATAATGGCATACTAATGACGCACTTCTTTCCCTTGATCGATGCAAGTTTCCCATTTTCCATAAAGGAGACTTTCACTCCATTCTTGTTATATTCAATTTTTTTTACGGGGCGATGGTAGAATATTGTGTTGGATAGAGATTTCGCAAAGGCTTTTGGCAACTGATCATTACCGCCTTGAATCCTTCCTTCATCTGTTTCTTCATTAAAACTATCGGCCATAAAATGACCAAGCACCATAGAAAGTGCAGAAAGTGTTTCCGGTCGACCAGTACTCTCTGTAGCATTTGTGAATGTATATAATTCAATAATATCTTTGTGCGCACCTTCTTTCTGCAAAAGATCTGCAACAGATAGATTGTCCAGATCCAGGATATCTTGAGGTAGGTTATTAAAATTGATAGAATTCTTATTTTTTTTCTGACCACTAGAATCATGGAGACCGAAAGATGAAATAGAGTTTTGTTTAGACCATGTTTGAATTCTTTCCACATAATGTTTGATGTATTTTTTTTCCTGACCAAAAAGGTTATTACCCTCAACATCCGC
>CAJWLO010000002.1 GCA_913043235.1 uncultured Fidelibacterota bacterium | reverse complement strand
GGTTATAAAATTTTGTTCCTGATATAGGCTGACGAATATAATTAATCACTTCTTTTAGATCATTTTCATTATGAACGAAATCGATATTACTTGTATTGATAATTACTAATGGAGTTTCTTGGTATCGGAAAAAATATTCTGTATAGACCTGATTTAATGCATCAATATAATCCCAAGTAATATCCTGTTCCATCTCTCGGCCACGGGCAGCGATATTTTTCATCAAAGTATCCGTATCAGCCTGTAGGTAAATTACCAAATCTGGTTTAATAATATTCCGTTCCAGAAGATTGGCTACTGTGTCATAGAGTTGCATTTCCTTTTCATTTAAATTCAGGGAGGCAAACAAACGGTCTTTCACAAACATATAATCAGTGACAAGTAGGTTCTGAAACATGTCAACCTGGCGAAGTTCCTGCTGCTGGCGATAACGCTGTAAAAGAAAGAATAGCTGAGCTTGGAAAGCGTATCTTTCAGGATCCTTATAAAAATCTGGGAGAAATGGATTTTCTTCAAACTCTTCCAGTACCAGCCGTGCCCCGAGTTCTTTGGACATGAGGTTGGCCAAGCTGGTTTTACCCACTCCGATAGCTCCTTCAATGGCAATATAATATAAATTTCTCATGCCTGGGTCTTCATGAAATGTTTTAAAACAGTGGTTTTGTCAGGGCAATGATTAAATAAGTCTTTTACGGTTAAATTCAAGTGCGGAATTTGAAAATCAGAAGCAATTTCCTCAAAGGGTAATAATACAAATTTACGTAAACCCATCATAGGATGGGGCAGAACCAATTCTTCCGTTTCCAAGACAGCATCACCATGAAGCAAAATATCAATATCGATGGTTCTAGGCTGATTTTTTTCCCTGGGATCTGTACGTCCCAGCATGGTTTCAATCCGTTTAACTACATCTAGAAATTCAAATGGTTTTAGCGTTGTACAGCATGAAACTACAGAATTGAGAAATTTTGGCTGGTCAGGGTTGTAAAGAGGCTCAGATTCATAATAGGATGAACTTTGGATATCAGAAATATTCAGATTAATAGACAGCGCCATTGTGGCCTGAGCCAGATTGGATTCACGATCGCCGATATTGGATCCAAGAGATAAAAATACCTTTGAAAACATTTATACTGGCCTTACCAGTTCAACTTCAACTGTATCAAACTTCTCAATGATCGGCGCATTGGGTTTGCGAATTTTTATAATAACTTTTTCAATTGGATATTCACTTAAAAGTTTACTACAAATGGCTTCTCCCAGTGCTTCCAGAAGACTGTAACATTTAGTAGAAAAAACAGTGGTGATCAAAGCTACTGCATCATCATAGTTAACAGTATCTTCCAGATTATCGGATTCACCTGCACCAGATAATTGCTTGTGCATTTCCACATCCAGTTCAAATATTTGGTCATGGTCCTTTTCAAAGTCATAGACACCATGTCGACCTGGAATCTTCAAATTAAGAATGCGAATCTTATCCATCTATTTAATATACTGCACTTTTTGTGTGAACTGTTTACCATCAACGTCTAATTTAACAAAATAAAGGCCGCTGGTTTGACCGTGTGCCAACCAATGATACCTGTTTTTACCAATTAACGATTGACCTGACCAAAGGGTTTCAACCAAACGCCCGTTTAAATCGAATATCTGGACCTTCGATGGCGCTTGGCCCACAGTTTCTGGAATAAAAAAGGATATAATTGTACCTTCATTGAAGGGATTCGGATAAGCCGAGTATAGCGTGATTATCGTGGGGCCGGGGACTTCGTAACCATTGTTCAAGTATTCAACTTCTTTCAGGATCCAGTCATCAGGGTCCAGGAGAATATTAAAAGAAGAAGAACCGACCAGTCCCAAGTTATACTCCTGATAAACACCGCTGTTTTCAACCGTATAATCTAGGGTATCACCAGGAAGAATAACCCGAAGTTGTATGGGCATAGAAAAATACTGCCAGTTCTGGGTTTGTTCTATGGTAACAATCAACTCATCACTATCCTGTTTTTCCCAGGAAATCGCATATTGTGGGTACCGCTCACCATAAATCCATTGGTCGAAAAAATCATCTAGGTTCAAGCCGGAAACATCTTCACAGACAGCCTGAAAATCTTCCGTAGTAACAGCGCCATAAGCCAATGAATCATTATGGGCATAGGATTTAAGGGCGCTGAAAAATGTGCTATCACCTAAAACTCCCCTGAGCATGTGGATAACCCAGCCTGCTTTATTGTAAGAAAGATTACCATTGAAAATTGCCGCTGCCGTGCTTGGTTGTTCAACATAGATTGTGCCTGGACCATAATAGGCATGGCCATCCCAATAATCCCTATACGCTTCAGTGCCATAATGGTTTTCTACCCAGATCGATTCACTAAACCTCGCTAATCCTTCATTCAACCAGATATGATGAAAGCTGGCACAAGTAACAAGATTCCCCCACCATTGATGACCAAGTTCATGGGCAATTAACCATTCCGAATAGCCACCTAAGCTTGTTATGGTTTGGTGTTCCATGCCTCCACCGCGTCCAAATTCAGCATGTCCATATTTTTCTTCCATGAACGGGTATTCACCAAACCGTTGGGCAAATACTTCCATCATGTCATCCGTAAGTAAATAATTATCATAGACATCATCATAATGGTCTGGATACACATAATAGTCCAAGGATAAGGTGTCGCCATTTATTCCTATATATTGATCGTGCCATACGGTATATGGATAAGTTGTGACAGAAACAAGATAAGTGCTTATAGGGTATCTCTCTTCCCAATGATACCGTTTTCTTCCATCTCCCAGATCAATTACTTCCTTCAACAATCCATTCGATACTACAATTTGTATTTCTGGAACAGTAACGATGATATCCACAGAATCGGCTTTATCTGATGGATCGTCCTTGCACGGCCACCAGTCCCGGGCACCATAAGGTTCCGATAAGGTCCATATATGATCGACATTAGCATATGTATCAAAGTTGAAGGATCCAAAACCTGTAGGGGAAGGTTCGCCATGGTAAAAAACTTCTATACTGAATTCGTAGCCTTCAGGAATTATAGCTTCTGGTGCCGGTATTTTCACCAAGTTATTTTCATGGATAAATGGGTGTGATTCATTATAGAATTTCACCGAATCAACTACCATCGCATCTGAAAAATCCAGTTCTAAAGAATCAGGCTGATCCATACCGATCCATCCATTGGCTAATACAGATCCGTTAATTTCTTTCCTATCAATATCTATTTCAAACTCAATTCTGTAATAGGTAACATCAATCTTATCCTGGTTTTCGTTCATGGAAGATTGCGTTCCCAACCATCTAGTCGCTGATAAAGCATGACCACAGGAAGATATAGGTTTATCTGTTTTGACCTGACCAAAAAGAAAGCAGGTAATAAAAAAGAAGACAAAATACTTGTGAACCATGTGCGGAAACTACATCGATTATATTAAATCACCCCAGCAACAACTGGTGAATACTTTGGAATTAATATTAAAACCAATTACTAAGTGATATATATGCTATATACGGAAGAATAATATAAATAATAGAGTCCCGGATCAGATAGAAGATAAAAAAACCCAGAACAATCTTCCAGCCTTTTACTTTTAACAGTTTTTTGAGCCCACCTTCATGATACAGCTTCAGCCATGCCCTGATGAAGTGTGGGCGTCGTAATGACATTATCCCTTACCTGGTTTGATTTTATCAAATTTCAGATTTTCATATTTCTGCCACATGGTTGACCCCGAAGCTTCACTGAAGCGTAGCGCAAAAACAAGGGCATCAAAAAATGGACTGTTAGCATATTCTCCATGGCTGTAGTACTCATCAACCCATTTCACCATTTCGCTTAATTCAATTTTATTATCATACATACGGTCAAAAATTCCGTAAACGATTTCAGCCTTATTTTCATAATACCACTTGGTAATACCACCAAATCCCTGTGATTCTTCCAGCTCTTTATGGGTTTCATAAACCTGCACAAGATAGGAATAGATGAAAGTTTCCTTTTCTTCCACTGTCAAGGTTCTCCAATGGGCAACCGCCGGAGATAATGATCCCTCACCACTTTGGGCGGCAAAGGCAACTGTAGATAAAATTAAGATCCATAACTTCATAATTGGCTCTTTTCTGGAAAGTTGGGTGGTTATTTCAATGTCAATTATACGATTCTAAGGAATGGATGAACAACGTTAAACATCTCCAGGTTCTATCCAATCTCCATGCTGTTCAATTAAATTAATTAGAGCATCTACAGCAGATTCTTCGGGGATATTTCGTGCAACCACATCCTGCCCTTTGTAGAGTGATATTTTTCCAGGCCCTGTTCCCACATAGCCATAATCAGCATCAGCCATTTCTCCAGGGCCATTCACAATGCAGCCCATGATTCCGATCTTTATACCCTTTAGGTGTCCTGTCTGGTCGCGTATTTTACTGGTAGTCTCCTGAAGGTTAAATAAGGTTCTACCGCAGGAAGGACAGGAAATATAATCTGTTTTGGAAATACGACTGCGGCTGGCCTGTAGAATACCAAAAGCAGTATCATTGATAAAACCATATTCCTGATCTCCTTTTAGCCAGATTCCATCACCAAATCCATCAATCTGCAGGCCTCCTAAGTCCGTAGCACTATATAAAAGAAACTTCTCAGGTGCCATATTTTGATATTGGCATTGAACAATGACCGGATTTCTTATGCCCTCTGCCAAACAATACATAAACCAACGTCTCAAATCTGTATAAGCATTCTTATTCTGGGAATATACAACCAAAATAGTACTTGCCCGGTTTTTGATTTTATTTCTTGTTGTTTTTCTATGATCGTTAGCATTCACAGATAAAAAAACTAATTGATCATTTCCCCAGTTGGCAGGGTTATACTGATTAATGGGAATATATGGATGATACTGGTCTTTTATTTCAAAGGTTTTATAACTCTGTAGCACAGAAACCATCTCTGGAAGCGGAAAATCTATTACCCCAGTCCCGACATAAATTATATCCACAGCCAAGTCTGTAATATGCCATTTATCCTGTTCTTTTATGTATACATATCCGAAAGGCTCCAAATGATGACGCTTAATATTATTAAATTTTGAAAGGTCACCAATGATTCTTGGTACTTCTGCAGCTCCCAGATTCAAAATCTGGTTAGTTTTCCGCCGTGATCTGAAAAATGGATTGTAATTAATATTTTTAATAGGTTCAATTGGTAAATATTTTTCACGATTTTCATATCTTTTCACCAGTTCTAAAGCAACAGGAATCTCTGCCTCCGGTTCCTCCGTCAAGCTGACCCGGATCGTATCTCCTAGTCCATCCTCAAGCAACGTGCCAATTCCGACAGCAGACTTGATACGACCATCTTCGGCCTCTCCTGCTTCCGTTACGCCCAAGTGGAGAGGATAATTCATTCCTTCTACAATCATTGTTTTAACCAGCAGACGGTAAGCCTGAATCATGATTTGGGTATTGCTTGCTTTCATGGATAGGACGATATTATAATAATTTTCACCCTCAGCAATCCGCAAAAACTCCATGGCCGATTCTACCATACCATGGGGTGTATCTCCAAAACGACTGATAATGCGATCCGAAAGAGAACCATGATTGGTACCAATACGCATTGCGGTACCTTCTGCTTTACAGGTTGTGATCAGAGGCATGAAACGTTCTCGAATCCGTTGTAATTCATCTTCATAGGCCTGATCAGAATAATCATGTGTTTCAAATTTTTTCCGATCAGCATAATTACCAGGATTAATACGTACTTTTTCTACTATTTTTGCTGCCAATATAGCTGCGTTCGGAGTAAAGTGTATATCCGCCACTAAGGGCGTTTTTATGCCTTGGTTTCTAAGTGTTTCTTTGATGACTCGTAGATTTTCCGCTTCCCTGATACTTGGAGCAGTCAGACGAACAATTTCACATCCCGCTTCAATCATTCGCTTTGACTGGGCCACAACAGCCGCCGTATCACTGGTACTGACAGTGGTCATAGACTGGATTCTAATAGGATTACCACCACCGATGCCTACATCACCAACCTGCACCTCCCGGGTATTTAATCGGCTGTATTCAGTGAGACTATTACAGTATTCCTGCATCCTATGGAACAAAAAAAGGTCTGTTTAGATATTGGTTCGCGCTAGACATGGCTGATGAAAAATTATCCAGATTCAGACAAGATCTGTAACTGGATTTTGCACCAGCCCGATCTCCTGTGAGATCCTTGATTTTACCTTGCAATAGATAAGCAAAGCCAAGGATAACATCTAGCTCACCGCTATAATTGTTAATTGCATCTTGAACATGGAATAATGCCAAACCATACTCTTTTTGTTCAAACATTAATAGTGCTTTTTCATATTCAAGATACGGTAGGTACCATTCACGCTGCCTAGGGGTCAGCCTTTCAGCGGTAGATGTTAAATTCTCTATAAGTTCCCAGGCTGCATCAAATCTTCCAATCTTTATCATAGCTTCGAGTGACATAATATGGTAATAATAATTATTAGGGAATGTTTCCACCAATTTTCTAGAATGTTTACCCGCCAGTACGGGATCATCTTCCACCCATAGATATAAAAAACTCAATATACCATTCGCTTCAACCCAAGCCCAGTTACTATTATCTGCAGCCAAGATCATTTGATTCAATCCTGATTCTGTTGAAGCATTGAGTCCATATAATGAAACAGCCCATTGAATAACGACATTGCCCATGCCACTATAATATTGAACAATACCTAGGGGAAGACGACCATCCATCATATCAGGATTTTTTTCGGCTACATCCGTAATAATTACAAAACCCTTGTAAGCCCTAAGCAGGGTCGCTAGCCACTTTTTTTTAGCAAGTGTAACACGGGCTGTTAGACCTATGGAAGAACCCTGAAACAAGCGATAATATGGATCATAAGGATATTTTTTTACGAGTCTATCATAAATAGGTATAACATCGGCGAGTACTTTTTCTAAGACTTTATGGGTTGTATCAACTGGGTCATAAGCAAGGCTTTTGGTCCAAGAAGCAGCAGCCCAGATAAAATGGACTCCAGGGTGGTCTGGGTGTTCCTTCCGGGCCCGGGATAATATCTCAAGTGCACGGTCATATTCATAATTATAAAATGCAAAGGCCCCTTCTTTTACCAGGTCATCACCTTTGTGGGTCGTCTGTGAAAAAATAGTGCTTATCAGCAGGAATAAGAATAATGCACGAGCCATGTATGATTGAAAAAGAAAAAAACGCGAATCAGGAGTCCTGTTCAGACAGGATCAGCCAGCCTCTGGAATCATTATTATCAGGCTGGATCTGCAAACTACGTTCCCAACTTGCCCGAGCCAGTTGTTTTTCATCCATCTTCCAATAAGTAATTCCAATACCCATATAGGCACCAGCATCATTAGGACTCAATTCTAACACTTCTTGATAAGCAACAAGTGATTCCCTGAACATATTTTTTTCTCGATAAAATTTCCCAAGTGTAGACATAGCACCTGGGAGCCATATGGAAGAATTATTATTGACCGAGAGGGCATTTTCAAAAGCTTGTCGCCCCATAGTAGAATTGCCTATACGATTGTATTCCACCGCCATCACATAATAGGTTTGGGGAAGGAGACTCTTTACAAGGGCATTATTTGGTTTATAGTGAAGCATATCTTCCCAAGCTGCGGCGGCTCGACCCCATTCTGTAGCATTAAAATAACTCAGTCCCTGCATATAACGGTGGTCCGGGTTATCGGGATTCAAGTAGACGGCATTACTAAAAGAAAGGGCAGCATAGACATATTTCCCCTGTTCAAAATAAACGTTAGCAAGAGATAAATGAGGTTGAATTTCCTTTGGATTAAGTTTGATGGCTCGTTGAAAATTCTGTTTGGATTCTTCAATTTGCCCCATTTTGAGGTAAGCTTCCCCCATCAACTGCACAAAACCCACATGATCAGGAAATTCTCGATTGCCTTCTTCCGCCATTCTTAAAGCATTGTTAAGATCACCCGAAACAAGGTCTTGGCGAATAAGGTTTAGCCGCTGTGCAGGTCCATCGGGAACTCGTTCAGAAGACAGAGTCAGTATCTCCTGACTCAATTTTCTCTGATCATCTGTCTGAGTGAACATGGACATAGCCTCAATTGTCGCACGGTGGTTCGGGTCCAGAGCCAGCGCCTCCTCAAAAGCATACTTGGCATTTGAATATTCGCCCATATTGGCGTAGAGTGAACCCAGGTAAAAATGCACATCAGGCTTCTGAGGATTTTTCGCAACTTCACGAAGATAAATATCTTTTGCTGCAGACCAATCTCCAATACCTTCATAATGCATACCCAACTGCCTCTGCAGGTAAAGATTCTCAGGGTTCATTCGGGCTTCTTTTTCATAATCAGCAGTGGTATAAAATGGTTTTTGTTGAATGCTTACATTTTTTTGTTTTGGTTTTTCATCGTAAAGATATCGAGTGGCCCTCGCCAGTTCTCTATTGGATGATTTTAATTCTCCGGTAAGATTGAACAATTCATCTGCATAGGCAGCTGTATTAATACGAGGGCCCTTTTTCACCATAGGTGGACTATCTAACGCTTTAACCTTAGAAGTTGAAACTACTGATTTCTTTTTCTTAACCAAAGCGGTTATTTTTCCAATCTGAGTTTTGGTCTTCTTGGAAGGTACCAGTTTATAGGATTTTTTTAAATCTTCTAAGGCACCATTATAATCTTTCTTTTTGGTCTTAGCCATTCCTCGCTTGTAATAGGAATTGGCTTGTTTTTTCTGTTTTGCTGTTGGTTTTTTTGATTTAGATGATTTTTTCTTGGAAGATTTCTTTTTGGATTTTGAAGACTTTTTCTTTTTAGATTGTTCAGCTGAATTTGCGCGTACGTATCCCGTCTCTGATAATGGCGAAATACCGATCAGAGCGAGATATAAGAGCAGCCGGGTGAATAGTTTCATGAAGGCAACTTCTCGGATTACGGCGGGAATTTACACAAACAGCCCTATTTGTAAAGAATAAATTTGTGAATGTATTTATTTTGAATTCTTAACCCAATCAGCGTCATCCAGCTAATTTACAGCAGTCTGGCAATGCATCGTAAATAGCAGGTTCAGCTGGAGTTAGATTGGCCTGGTAACCTAAATTAGAAATAGTTTTCTCGATTATTGTGATGTCAGTTTTGTCCATATCATATGATACTGTGGTTGATTTGGTTTTTAAATCAACAGTTGCTGCTTTGACACCAGAGATTTTCTTCAGTCCAATTTCGATTGTTTTTTGACACATACCACATTGAATGGTCGGTGTATTCACTGTTTTTATTGTGTGCTCCCCACCGCAGCTACTGAAAACTACAAATATCAAAGTTAGAAAAATCGTTTCGTTAATTCTCATTTTATGCCTTTTATATAACTAAATAATTATTCATGATTTAAGTACTGATAAAATAACCATCATTTCACCAGTTTGACCAGCCCGCGGAATTCTTCCCCTCTGGCTATACCTTGTATCTCAAACAATAGGGTTTCTACACTGGTGATCTGACCACCAGCCCGGCGGATCTTTTCTAAACCAATCTCTTTGTTGTACTCCAATCTGGTTGATGTGGCATCTGCAACCACTTCCACATTAAAATTTTGTTTAAGAAGATCCATGGCGGTTTGATACACACAGATATGTGTTTCAATCCCCGACAGCACTACATTATTCGGATTGATCTCAGTAAGCTTCGATATGAATTCATCATTTTTCCAACAGGAAAAAACATCTTTTTCGATTGGCTTCAATCCTTTTAAATACATACTCACATCATCAACTGTTCTACCCAATTTTTCCGGCAACTGTTCCATCCAAATGATCGGGACATCCTGCAAACGGGCACCCTGAATAAGAATGGCCAAATTTCGAAATAAGGCATCCGTATTCTGCATAATTCGGGCCAGGTTTCCCTGAACATCAATAATGACCAGTACTGTGTTCTTTGAATTAAGCATTGAATTTTATTTCAATAATATTTTTCCAATTCATTACATCTGAACCTGTTTCTACGACACTGATCTTATCCATTTTATAGGAATTCTTCAGGAACAATTTTTCAATTATTTCTTTCTTCCTTTCCGTAGACATTTCTTTATAAATCAGACTGATATGCGGCATGAAATCATATTCTTTTGGCGACCGCATTTGGCACATAAGTTTTTGTTGCAATTTGGAGAGTTCATTCGATTTTTCCAATTCAATAAAAAACGTCTTCCAAATATTTGACGTAATATTTAATCTATTTGCTGTAACAGATAATGGCGAAGCACCATTAGCAACATACTTCAGGATTTTTTCTAACTCTGATCTTGCCATATCCGTTGGACTGTATAGTGTGCAGTGTGGTAAAAATACAGGTGCGTTATATTCTAATGATAAATCTTGGATTACATTTTGTAGATAGGCTTGATCATTTTTGGCTGGCATCAGCCATATAGAATATCGGACGGACACTATTTTACAATCTTCCTGATATCATCTAGTTTCTGGTTCAATTCATCCAGTTCTTTATCCAGTGCAGATTTTTTTGTTTTCTTTGGCTTTAAAATATTCTTTTTTGCTATCCTAACATGCCTGGAAACGATCGGATCCCATGCCACAAGTTCATCCAAGGCACTAAAATGTGACTTATTCCCATACAGGCTCAAAGCCCTGATAGCGCTTTGTCGTACACTCCTGCTATGGTCCCTTAAATAATCAACAAAAAGATCGACCGTTTCTGGTTTAGTTTTTACATATTTCCCCAGTTGTGTAACCGCGTGCGGTCTGGCATCCCAAGTCGTCCCGCCATAGGCCGCCAATTGTTTCAGGCGTTTATAATTTTCGTCTGTTTTCACAGTACCGAAAAAAGATATCGCAGCACTTCTAACCGTTTCATTATGGGAATCCAGATTCAGTAGCACATCTGCTTTTTTTCGTGCAGTTGCACTATCTACCACCACCAATGCCCTGAAAGCATCGGCAATACCATAATATTTATCATCGGTTTCTATCACACCTTTTAAAAAATTGGCTACTTGTTTATTGCCTTTATAGTTTTTCAAGCAGCTATAAAGAGCTCGTTTTACGCGGTTATCCTGACCCTTAACTAGGAGGATAAGTTCTTTATTATATTTTTTTGTTTTTAATTTACCAAAAGCATTAGCAGCTTCCTTGCGCACACCCCAGAAAGGATCCGATTCAATTGATTTTAAAAGTGCCATCTCTACGCTCCGTCGTCCTTTTTTCTGACCCAGTTCATGAGCGGCCGCAATACGGTCCAGTATATGGCTACCTTTTTCCAATTGCAGAATCCACTCTGTTATACTTTTTTGAAAATTGACCTTACATGGAATGCGACTTCCGGCATTGAAGACAACCATTTTAGGCCGTTTAGCAACGGGTAATTCATATATCATATCCTGGTCTTCGATCCAAATGGTATGGGCCTTATTATCAACCTGAACGTTGATAGGCATCTTAAATAAATTTGTTGTTTTTAGATCTTGGGTCTGCTGCACATGGAGTTTGACAGAAGAATATCTGGAATTGTATGTCCAGGATACGTTGTATTCTGGGTAACCCGGCTCATAGATCCACTGCTTAAAAAACCACTCCATATTCTGACCTGTGGTTTCTTCGATTGCACGTTTAAAATCTGATGTTTCTACATTATCGTACTGATAGGTTCTGGTGTAATGTTCTATGGTCCGCCAGAAACCATCCTCACCAAGGTGATCATTGATCATATTAAGGATCAGGCTACCCTTGGCATATACATGGCTGTTAAATAGTTCAATGGGATCATGAAAATGATGGTAAACCGTTGCTCGTCTCAGCCTTTTATCATCCGCCATGTAACCTCGGACCTCACGCAGTCGAATATACTCACCTTCATCATATCCTAGATCATATTCTCTATACTTCCTGGAAAAAAAGGTGGCAAACCCCTCATTCAGCCAAATATTTGCCCAGTTGCGGGTCGTGAGCAAATCACCGTACCACTGGTGAGCCAGTTCGTGGGCCACCAAACCATCACTACTGTGGTCCGGTACGGCGAATTCATCATACATGGTACGATCTGTATTATGTGTCAGGGTAACATTCTCCATGCCACCGAACATAAAATCTTCAACGATGACCTGATCATATTTTTCGTAGGGATAATCCACACCCGTCTTTTCATTAAAATATTTCATCATATCCGGTGTTTTCCCAAAGGAGCGCATGGCTTCATGCCTATTTTCTGTATACACCCAGTAATTTATCGGTATACCGTTATAGGTATCCTCTACTTGTACATATTCTCCTATAACAAAAGAGATCAGGTAGCCAACCATGGGGAAATTCTCTCGCCAATGCCAGGTACGGGTTCCATCCTGGTTATCCTTTTTGGAAAGCAGTTCACCATTTGAAAGAGCAGTGTACTTTTTATCCACGGTAAGGATACACTCAAAGCTAGCCCTGTCATTGGGATAGTCATACATAGGGACCCAATGATGATTATCCGTATCCTCGCCCTGGGTCCAAGCCTGCCAATGTTTTTCTGGATAGGTGTCATCTGGTGCAATAAAAAAAAGACCTTTTCGTGGTATGGCAGAATAATCCAGATGGATATCTACTGTGTCCAGCCATCCGAGGGCTTTGTCAAGGTTAAGATGTACAAATTCATCATCCTGTGTGAATTGGATATCCTTCCCATTCAGGCGTACACGACCAATAACCATATCTTCTGCGTCCATATCTATAACAGACAAACTTGAATGCAGGGGGCTTAGGGTATGGATCACATGGCCAGAAACACTTTTCGTTTTCAGATTTACAGTAATATCAATTTTTGAATGGTGAACATCTACCTGGCGGTCACGGGTTCGTTGATAAGGAACAATGTCATCAGCCAGCAAGGTCACTACCAGAAAAAAGAATATTGTAATTTTCATAATAATCCTGCTAAATACTTCGTTAAGTTAGATTCTCTTATAAAAAATTAACACATCTATGTTCTATGTACTGAATGAAACCTTGACCGCTTATATATAGCTGATAATTTTTAACAATAATCCAACCTTTATGCACAATTAAATAACCCAATATTAAAAAATAGTCTGGGCAATCCCATTAGCAATATCTTTAGGACTCCCCGTGCTACGATTAGTAAGTACAATAATACTTAATCTTTCATTAGGATAACGCTGGTATACATTCTTAAAACCGGTTGTGCTTCCAGTATGAGAAACCCGTTTCCTATACAGATAAGTATCCAGTACCCAACCAAAGCCATATCCTATCTTAGCGCCGGAATTTAATGTGCCGGAGATAAATGCTTCATTTAATACATCAAAAGGGACCAATTGGGCTGTATATAATGCTTGATCCCATGAAACCATATCGGCTGTTGATGAATAAATGCCTCCATCACCCAATACCGCACTGGTAAGACTTTGGTCATTCAGTCTATAGATATCATTTGAAAAAGTATAACCATAAGCGCGATTGAATACGGTTGAGATACCCTCTTCATAGGCTACAGTGCCCAACATATCCAGTGGCAGAAATATATTTTCATTAAGAAAATCAGCGAAACTCTGACCGCTGATATGCTCCACAATCAGCGCCAAGAGCACATAACCAGAATTACTATATCGATATTCAGATCCAGGGTTATAATAGGTAGAATTCTCAGCCATCATCAGATCCAGCACATCCTGATCGCGTAGCTGCTGTGTTACTGTATCAGAGATTATACCGAAGTAATCACGTAGCCCAGAAGTATGGTGCAGCATATGCCTGATCGAAATGGTATTCCCATAGCTGGGAAAATCTGGAAAAAAATCCGTTAATTTTTGATTGAAATCCAACTGTCCCCTACTATTGAGGATCATAATGCACATAGCAGTGAATTGTTTGGAAATGGAAGCCAGCCTAAAATTAGTCTCTATAGAGATGGGTGTTTCCAAAGATAAATCAGCCAAACCATATCCTTTTGAAAAAACAACATCTCCCTGGTATATAATGAGTACGCAAGCACCAGGGCCCTGGGCCAGATCATAGTCCGCAAGAAGAGAATCTACTGTGGCAGTATCGATTTCTAAAACGTTAGAGGTGGCATCCACGTTATCACAAGAAATAAAAAATCTGCCTGCCAGACAAACCAAAAATACCATTATGCAAATCACAGCCTTATGCTTCATCTATTAATGAGGGTAACGAATGACAGTGTCCTATAAAAAGTTATTCATCCTCCGTAAACCTGTTTCTACGGTGCATGGCCGCGTCAGAGATTATTTTTTTTGCTATGGCCTTAACGACTATATCATTATCTATATTGTCCCCTGATCCTTTTACATGATCCGAACTAATAGACATGGATTCCCTGAAAAATAATACCAGTAAAATCACCATAAAAGACACAAGAATTATAGAAGTCCCTGCAACAACGCTCATGAGTTAACTACAGTATATCTTAGAGCTTCACTATCAAATGTTACCTTCTGCAACTCCAGATGCAACAGGTTATAATTCGGATCACACCGAAGCATATTCTTTTTCCCACTTATCTAAACCAGGAGCAATAACGTAATACCAGATTGGGGGAATCAAACAAATCAATAGAGTAGTGAGGTATCCAAAGGGCATTTGTGGAGCATCGACGTATGGGGCCAGTTTCCAGAACTTTTCCCTAGGTTTTTCATGGTGTGCCGAATGGCGGGTCAAGGTAAATAGAACCATACCGCTCATACGCTTATTCGTGTTCCAGGAATGCTCCGGTCTCACCGGTTCTTCTGGACCTCTTTTCAACCCATAGTGTTCCATATAATTCACCACCTCCAATAGAAATTTTGCGAAAGCAGCTTGGCTCATAAATAAAACTATCCCAAAAGTGCCACCAGCCGCATAAAACATGCCAATCCATAAAAGGGACATTAGGTATCCGGTAAACATTCTGTTTTGGGTAGAAATTATGCTACAACTGTTTTTCCGCAGACGCTCCAACTCAAGCTTCCAAGCGCTGATATGCCCATCAACGGTAGACCGGATAAAAAATGCATATACATTTTCTCCTTTTTTCGCTGTTGCCGGATCTGCATCTGTCCCTACGGTTACATGATGACCATAAACGTGTTCAATAGAAAAATCTGCATTACAACTGAATGAAAGTAGCCATCTTCCTTCCATCATAGAACTGCGGTCCTTGATCCTATGAATGAGTTCATGGGCAGTATTAGTCCCGTAGCCACCCACCATGAACCCAGTACCAATCACAGCACCAAGATAATCGATCCAACTGCTCTCATTTCTGGCAGTTAAAAAATCATAGTTAAAAAATCTTGACAAAAAATTGCTTATGCCAAGAAAATCCTGAGTGCCCCTACCACAAGCCCAAGCCAAGCTTACCAGAAGTAAGAAAATCGTAGGGAGTGCCAGATGCAGCGGCACTTCCAACAGACGGGGGTAATTATATTTTGGGATAGAAGTATCTTCACCAAGAATCGCATCGCCGCCAATGACAACGATACATAAAATGCCAAACCCCAGCCACATCCAATGCCCCCCCATTAGAATGCCAAAAATGACAGAAGCTGTTATAAGAGGAATAATGTAATATTTGATATAGAGATGCATTTAGTTTTAATCGATATATATACGCATAAATTTATAATTGTATCCGGATTCAGTAAAATCATATTCTCCGACAATGATCGTACCCCTGCTAGCAGATCAGCAAATAAAACCGATAATCAAAAGCGGGAATTACGGTAAAATACTGGTCTTATTTTTACCATAATATTTTGACAATGAAACAAAGACAAAAAACCTTGCTTCGGCGACTTTCTAAACTGACTGTTTTCTCTACCCTTTTCCTCATTTTTGCCGGTGCGTTAGTCAAAAGCCATGAAGTAGGCCTATCCGTTCCCGACTGGCCCACAACCTATGGGGAACAGATGTTTTCGTTTCCTGTATCGAAAATGGTGGGTGGTATTTTTTATGAACACGGACACCGCCTCACTGCCACCCTGGTAGGATTTTTCATGCTGATCCAGGCTTTCTGGTTGGGAATCTCAGATGAACAACTCTGGTTGAAAAAACTGGGATATATTGCCCTTACCGCTGTTATCCTGCAGGGGCTGTTAGGAGGCATTACTGTTTTATTATTCCTGCCACCAGTAGTGTCCATTCTTCACGGAATCCTGGCCCAGACCTTTTTTATCCTTACCATTATTATTGCTTATGCCCTGTCAAAGGAACGAACCAACAGACCAGAAATAGAGGTTTTCACCAAACCCATACATAAAAGTGCCCTTATAATGGGTGGAATGGTATATATCCAGTTGATCTTGGGAGCGCTTATGCGCCACACGGCTTCGGGATTGGCCATCCCGGATTTCCCCACAATGGGAGGGTTATGGCTACCTAATTTTTCAGATACAATGGTCTACAATATCAATGCTTTACTGTTTGATTTAGACCAGGATATGGTTTCTAAGAGCCAGGTGATAATTCATTTTTCTCACCGCATCGGAGCAGTTCTTGTTACTGCTGCAATCCTTTATTTTTTCTATCGCTTCAGATCAGTCAATAAAAATAAAGGCGTCCAGCAAGCCCTGTGGCTGCTGACAGGCATCGTCCTGATTCAGTTTACCTTGGGCGCGATCACCGTTTTAACGGTTCGGGCACCTTATATTGCCAGTTTTCACGTGGTAACCGGAGCGGCACTTCTGGGGGTCTGTACCTTGCTTATAATGAGATCGGCACCTAAAAAGCTAACAGACTGGAACAGGGCAACAAACTCATAATCCCAGTGGATTCATTGTGGGATAATAAAATCTACAAGTGGTTATTTTTATTTTATTATAACCTTCAGCATGTAACGTGGATGAATGCATTTGTGCCAGATGCGGTTTCGGCCAAGTACTAGCATTCCTGTCCAGTTATCATGATTTTCAGTACCACACCTTTATTTTTCACTTCTTCATGTACTTTTTCCGTAACCAACAAGCTGCGATAATATTCTGTTCCGATTACCAATTCCACGCAGTCCCAGGGAGTATTCTCTTATGTACCCAGCGGGGTTTACCCAAACTTAGGATCAAGGCATCTGCTATTTTTCTTTTTTCGGCTTTCTATGGTTTTATTTTTTCAGTACCAGATCATATTGATAAACTTTTCCTCGATCTGGGCCTGACCAAAACTGCTGTAGGTAAATTTCATGATCTATCTCTACTAAATATATTGCTCTTGTTTCCAGATGCAGAGTTCCCGATCAATATTCTATATTGAAAACCAAGACATATTGATAAGGTAATTCCACCGAAATAGGCAATAGGCGATAACCGGTTTCTGTTAATTCCTTAATTACTTCAGTCATCTCCAGCTTCATTTCATCACTGGGACCCACCGGAAGGTCGCCTTTTTTAAAATCAACAATAACCAGCCGAGCTTGGGGCTGCATGTATTTTTTTAAATTTTCAAAATAGATATTGCGGTGCTGAATATGATGATAAGTGTTGCAGATAAAAACCATATCAACTTTTTCCGGGATTCTGGGATCATCGGGTTCGCCCAGGATACTTAAAAGGTTCGGCAGTTGTTCCTTTGCGGCTCTGCTATTCAGGTAATCAACCAGAGTCTTTTCAATATCAATTCCATACACCTGCCCTTTTATGGCAGTTCGGGCAAACCGCACCGGGAAATAGCCGGTGGCAGAACCGATATCTGCTATAATGGTCCCAGACTGGATGCCGATTGATAGAATCACTTCTTCAGGTTTCTGCCAAGCATCTCTTTCCGGGTCTTCAAATATCGTAGCCCATTTATCCGCATCATCAAAACGATGATGTCCAATTATATGCTCCTGCGAATGACCTCGTCTCCCAATCTTAAACAATGAATAGAAGGCAATCAAAATCAATAAAAGGGCAATTAGAATAGAAAAAGAGAACTTCATCAACAGCACTAATTTAAAATTAAGAATTGTACCATGCGTAATCATTCGAAAAGCAAATCCCCATTATTGAGGTTTATAGCCTATCTACTAATCAGGAATCACCAAAAGTGCGAGAATTGAATAATACCCTTTGCTGAAAAACACAGTGATCGTTGACAATAAATTACTGGTATTTTGCGGATCATTTCCCGGTGAAATCTTCACTTGAAACTTGAAGGCGTGGTAATCGGAACGGGTGATCGCTAATATTATTTTATTTACACTGGCCCCATATCCTTAGTCGCTTATGCACATTGCATAATACCGCAAAATAACTAGGCCAATTCATCCAGGAAAAAAGTTGACCAGCTACCTTTATTTTTCAAGCTAATTTTATCACGTGGGGTAAGTTTTGCTGCCCCTTCTAGGTAATCTGATGTTTTTTCCGAGATATGAATTTTCCCGGTTTCCCCGCTGCTTTCCATCCTTGCAGCAATATTCACTGCATCACCCCAGATATCGAAGGCGTCTCCGGATGTACCTGCAATTACCGGACCCGAATGGATACCAATACGTAAATCCCATGGTGGTTTTCCAACGACTTCATGCTGAATATTTGTTCCTTCAACAAATTGGAGCATATCAATTGCTGCTGTGCAGATATCTTTTGCATGGCCTTTTTGTTGCTTAGGGATACCAGACACACACATATAGCAGTCTCCAATTGTTTTCACCTTAAGGACATCATGCTTGGCAATTATCTTATCAAATCCCATGAAAAATGTATTCAATGTTTCCAGTAGTTCTCCAGGCTCTGTGGTTTCTACCATTTTGGTAAATCCAACGAAATCAGCAAAAAGGATACTTACCGCCGAATAATACTGCCCTTCAAGCTTCCCCTGATCTGATGCCTGGTTTTCCTCTCCTTTTTTACTCACAGAAGAATCAGTATCATCCTCAAGCATTCCTGCAACCTGGTCTGACAGCAGACGGAGCCCTTCCACTTGCTGATGGTCTAATGACTTTGGTGATGGGTCTAATACACAAAGGGTGCCAATGGAAAAGCCACGAGAACTAATTAATGGAGATCCAGCATAAAAATTGAAATTAGGTGCACCCGGAAGATTAGAGAAATTCTTTGTTCGTTCATCTTCCATTAAGTTCTCTATAACCAGCGGCTGGTTGGGATTGGTCAGGCTATACTGGCATATTGTTATCTCCCGGGGCATTTCTTCCATCATGGTTTTTCTAAGCATATTCAATCCGAAACTGGCTTTACATTGCTGAAGGTCTGAGTCTAATATATTGATCATACTGTGTTCGCATCCGGTCAGGTAAGATGCCAGCTGAGTCATGGAATTGTATCTTCTTTCATTACTCAGGTCACGATCTAAGATTCCGAGACGCTGCACTTCAGCTAACCGTTGGTCTTCATTCTCAGGATTTTCAACAGGGATAATCCCTGCTTTTAATCCCTGGTCCCTCAAAATATTGTTGATTTTGTCTTTAAAGAATTGTTTCATATTGATTCCCCTATTTCAATCTGTTAACGCCCTTTTACTTTTAAACAAAATACCTCACGATCATGGTGCTTAATGTTGTGGAAAGAAATACTATTTCAGGAGCACCATCTTCTTCGCCTGCCTAAACTTCCCAGCCTCGATCACATATATATACATTCCCGCAGATACCGGCTCACTAAGATCATTGGTGGCATCCCAACGCACTGATTTAAAACCGGCACTTTGATGGCTATTGATAATGGTCTTGACCTGCCTACCCATCATATCGTAAATGGTGATATTTACTAAGCCATTTTCAGGCAAATCATAGCGTAATGTTGTAATTAGATTGAACGGGTTAGGATAGTTCTGATGCAATATAAACTTTGTCGGTAATACCATATCCTGTTCATCAACAGACAATTCTTGATAAGGAAAAAGATACGACAGGGCCATATCCTGGTTTCCAATAACCCTGCACCATTCATGCCCATCGGGATAATCGTTAAATAGCAAATCATAACCTAATGATTCAAGAGTATCCCGGTACGCAAGTACACTAAATAATAAAGGATCAAACCAGTATGATTCGAGATAAAAATCCAAGTCGGGAGGAGTAGATAATTGTGCCAAATTGGTGACCAGTGTATTGTAACTGGAATTGATTGTTGGTGAAAAACCACCCACCCTGCCAAATATATCAAACCGATTCAAGGCCAAAAATAATGAAATATTACCACCATCTGAAAACCCGAAAGTAGCATGATTCTCCGACCCTTCTAAAATCCGATATTTTGACATGAGCCAGGGGAAAACTTGATCCGTGATAAAATTTGCGAACACTCCTTGCTGCAATCCGGTATATTCTTCGGTTCTATTCACAGGGGGAATAAAAACTGCAATTAGCGGGCGTATAAGCTGCTCTTCAATCAAATTATCAAAGATATTCTCAATATCCCTGACCAAAAATTTGTCTCCATCATGATATAAGACCACTGGATAGCTTGCATCAGAAGACTCATAGCCCGGTGGTAAATAAACCGATACCATACGGGAGTTACCTAATATTCCGCTATAAAATACTGTGTCAAAAAGAGTACCATGAAAAATAGAATCGTTATAGACCAACTCCTGCGGGGAAATATAATCGGGTCCGTTCACCTGGTTAGACATGTTCCCATTGCCATCCATACAGGTAACATCATTCAAAGGATCCCCGTACCAGGCTCCATCAGCATAATAGCCATAATTGAATCGGCCATGGTTGGGCATGATCATGGGTCTAAACCAGAAATCTGTTCCTGGTATATTGCTTAAATTCCACAGCGCACCATTCCAGTTATTAAAGCTACCAGGAACCGCAACATATTCATGGGTTCCAGTGTAAAGAAAATGAGCCATAGAAAAGTTTTCATTTTCGGCTATACCTCCTTCATAATAGGTGAAAAGATCGTCCACGATTTCGATATAAGGGAAGCCCGGCAGGGAAGCCATAAGATCATTTACAAGACCCTGTCTCTGAGATATTGGTGAGTGGCAGATCACATCCAGTTGATCATTAAAATTTGCAGTGTGCTCATAACCAGAACTATCCTTCAGGGTCATATAGTCCAATGAGATCCCTACCGAATCAGCAGGGAGAGTACTCAAATTATCACCGTAGCCATTAATCCCAACCTGGATAGAAATAATATTGATCCTTTCCCGATCCAACTGCCAGTTATTATACTGCAGATTCCACCAATATGGTGAAAGAATAAAGCCATCTTCCCTATTGGATCCAAGTACTGGATGGATGATATTATTTCTGAAAGGCTTGAGGGGAATCTTTACTTCCGTCCAATCGTTAGCTACATCAACCAATAGAGAATCTTCCACGGCCCAGAATTCATCAAAACCATATAAAACTGGTCTGTCGCCAAGAAGAAATCGAATCGACATATACTCAGGATGATTTGGTGGCATTTCCACTTTCATTATAACACTTAATGTTTCAGCAGTAGAAAAATCTATTCGACTGTTATCACTATTGGTAAAATTTACACTGGCCCAGTTACCCCATGCTGGATTTGCGCTGTTCAGGGTAAATGCTACATCCAGGGCGCCATCACCAGAATAATAGTCAACCGTGTCATAAGTAATTGTAATATTTGTAGTCTCATTAAGACCTGAGAAGAAAATGGAATCCGTCATATTCAAAATATTTTGCTCTTCAAACTCGTGGACTACAGAAACAACTTCCGGGTCGATAGAAGCGCCAAGTAGTGCAGGACGGTAGGTTTCAATGGCCCAGGCTATGCGGTCTTTTTGCCCCTGAGTAAAATGGGTCATACATGCATCATCCACATAATCCATATAGTTTCCCATATCATCCTCACTGCCGCAAGAGTAGTTTGAAGATGGACAGCCATAATTCGCTTCTTCTTGGTCTGGAGTATCATCAACCTGATCACCTGGTGTCGAACAACCATTCTCAAATATATGATAAAGCCCCAGATAATGACCTACCTCATGTACACCAGTGTAACCTTCTGTCCAGCCAGATTCTCCACCAGGAATAGTATAATTACCACAAAATAGCCCATGCCTGCTGTCATCTTCAGGGAAAGACCAGGGGAAAACGCCAAGACCTGAAGTCATCCTTGCTCCGGTCCAAAAGTAATTGATGCTGCTAGCTACATCTACGGTCATGGTCTCGGCCATATTTAAGTATTGATCATCATTCTCCCACTGCTCGGTTTCAAATTTGTGACTATCGGTGGCATAGTACCACCCCGCATTCACGGCACTATCGATACTGGCTGTAGTAAACGAATAACCAAAGTCATTATATACACCGTTCAGGACTGCAGTCTGCTGCTCTATTACTGCCATGGATAAAAGGCCACCAGTGAAGTCTCCTTCTGGAGCTGTAAAATTGAGAAAAGTATGATCCCCCCAAGAACCCTGGCTCACTGAAGCGAGCACAGTCCCATTGCTTGTGGTTACAGTGGCAGAGATACCGCCAGTTCCAAATTCGTCGTATAAAAAGAGAGCATAATTGCCCGGAGGCAGTACACCGCCAAGGGAATAAGAATGGCCCGGTTGCTCAAATTCAAAACCAGGGTAAAATAGAAATGTACTATTGTCATAATCTCGAATATCCCACATGCAGTGCGGATAGTACTGGTTATCAACTGTTACATTAATGTAAATACTGTCTCCAGCTACATAGATTACATGATAGTTAATTGGAATTTCTATATTGCGATCATTCTGGTCACGGTTGATGGGGGCGAATTCATCCGGCGCTGACTGTATAAATGGCGCTACTTCTTCACCACAAGATTTTTGTCTGCTTGGTTCAGAAAGTCCACTAGCTGATTTCCCAGGATAAGATGTTTGTGACAGCGGACGATAGGCAAAAGCAGTGGTGCAGATGGCAATCAGGAAGAGTGATCTGATTTTGATCAAGGATTCAGGCTCCTTTAATTACGCATAAATTTAATACGAAAACACCGCCAGCTACAGATGAATGTCATCAGGAAGTGCGCCCCGTAATGTCAACCTAACAATTTCCCATAAATGGTAGTATTCTCTTTATCAAAACAGCAAAAGATAACCCGATTAAGTTTTCTGTTTGACCGCTGATATGTCTGCACCGTATCTACAGCGATCCGCGCCGCAACTTCTTTGGGAAATCCAAAAATACCAGTACTGATATTGGGAAATGCAATGGTGCCGATATGGTGGTGCGAAGCCAGCAGGAGTGTTTTTTTATAGCAATTCGCAAGGTAATCTCTTTCTCCCTGATGACCGTCCTTCCAAACAGGTCCTACTGTATGGATAATATGCCTTACATTGGTAATATTATATGAACCGGTGATTCGAGCTTCACCTACACCACAGTGGCCGATCCTGTGGCATTCTTCTGCCAGTTCCGGTCCGGCAGCAGCGTGGATAGCGCCACAAACACCACCGCCAGATACTAGCCGCTCATTAGCAGCGTTGACAATGCAGTCCACAGATAAGGCAGTAATATTTTTTTGAATATGATTAATCATTACAGGGAGATTTATTTCAAGAGCAATATCTTCCGACTCTGACTGAACCCACCAGCCTGGATCATATAGATATAGATCCCTGCAGAAACAGCCGCACCAAGATTATTTGTAGCATTCCAGCGTACTGATTGGTAACCTGCCGTTTGATCAGACATCACTAATGACTTTATATTATTGCCTATAATATCATATATTATTAAACTTATATATATATCATTTTTCAGTTCATAGCCTATTTCTGTTACAGGGTTAAACGGGTTGGGAAATGCAGGATAAAGTATTATTTGTTCAGGAACTAATGTGTTATCACCCACTCCTGCCGTTGTACTTGTATAAATATTCAGATCAACGAATATATGTTCATTGATGTTGGTTAGGTCGAATAGGTCAAGCTGAATCATACCTGTATCTGCACCAGCTGTCCAGATCAAAATCCCACAAAAGGTTGAATCGCCGGCATTCAATTCAATGGCGACACTATCTAAAGATTCATTATAACATATCTGACCAAGACAGATAGATGATGTCCAGGTTTCCGCCAGTGCATTGACTCGACGAACAACAGCAATGGTGATTGTACCTGTAGAAATATTTTTGATGGTCCCATTAAAAGATCCCACCGAATCAGAACCAACATACACATCCGAACTGGGATAATTGAACTCAAAGGACAGGTCCCGATTTTTAAAATCTTGTCCACTGGCTGAAAACATTGAGCACCAGATTAAGACTACAGTGAAACCTATATCGATCCGGTTATACTGGTTCCTGATCACCATAATCTAAAACAACTAATAAATATTCTTAATTTGTAGCTCATACTTAAGGAATAGTATTGTATAATAAATACAAACTAAATTTATGTTCAACCTCAATTATATAGGGAAAAGTAATTATAATGAAAACACCTACTCATGTATTCACTATCTTTCTATTTACAACATTCATTTTTCTATCATGCAGCGATGATAATAATGATAATAACCAATTCTATGATGATTGGACAGTTACAGGAAGTGGCCTTAGTGCTGATGTATCTAAGAATGCGTTAACTGAGTTTGTTGGTTCAACAAATTGTCCCTATTGCCCGGCTGACAACAGTTTACTGCTCAGCTATCTGGACCCGGCTCACGAGAATTATGTAGGCGTCAGCACTGCAGACAAGTGGTTCCTGATCAATTACCATACCTATAATCCTTCAAGGGGAGATCCAATGTATGAATTTCTACGCGGTGAAGAAGCCGAAGATGATTTTTGCTATGTACGATTTGAAGAGGGAAGCTGGTATAATATTAGTGGTGTTCCAACAACCTATACAAATGGCAGCTATAAATTAGTAAACGCGGATATGGCATCAGGTCCCTTATCCCAAATGACCCCGGTTCAAATAAGCCTAGATGGGACAACCATAGATGGACCGGATATTGAGGTTAAGGTCACTATCAGCAGCAGCAGTGATCTTACATCAGAAAACTCTTTATACCTTTTCATTGCCGCCACCATAGATAATGTTGATTACGAAGGCTATAATGGTGAAAAACACCATCAAGATGTTTTTCTTGGCTGGATCACTGAAGGAATGAATGGGGAATTATTATCACTATCCAAAAAAGATAAATCAAAATCCTATACCTGGGAAATGCCTAGTAACTGGCCCCAAAACAATTTTGAGACAAGCTGGACCGAAGTGGAGTATGATGTTGCCAATCTGAAGGTAGTAGCCTTTATCCAAAATCAGACGACCAAAGAAGTACTGCAGGTAGCAAGTATCAAATAATTGTTTTATTATAAAATAATATTAGTTTGATATTCTTTCTATCCGTTTTAGTTAAAACTATACTTGTAGTGTACAAATTCTGAAAGAACAAAACACATATTGGGAAGAGAATATTGCTCTTATACTTAAGTGCCTGGTAGTCTGGTTCATCGTTTCCTATGGATTCAGTATTTTGCTGGTTGATACATTAAATACAATACGCCTGGGAGGATACAAACTGGGGTTCTGGTTCTCCCAGCAGGGTTCGATCTATATATTTGTAATGCTCATTTTTTATTATTCGCATAAAATGGGCGAAATAGATAAAAAATATCATGCTAATGAGAATTCAAAATAAGTAAACACAACGATGGATCTCCAGACTCTTACTTTCTTAATTGTCGGCGCAACATTTGCTATTTATATCGGTATCGCTTTCTGGGCCAGAGCCGACAATACAAACGAATTTTATATCGCTGGTGGTGGGGTACACCCTGTTGCTAACGGCATGGCCACCGCTGCAGACTGGATGTCTGCAGCTTCTTTTATTTCCATGGCCGGACTCATCGCTTTTTACGGATATGGCGGGTCCGTGTTCTTAATGGGCTGGACCGGTGGCTATGTACTGCTAGCTCTTCTACTCGCACCCTACCTCCGAAAGCATGGAACCTTCACGGTCCCTGAGTTCATCAGTGATAGGTACTACTCCAAAACCGCCCGTGTAGTGGCCGTGACCTGTCTTATCATTGCATCTGTCACTTATGTGATTGGACAGATGAAGGGTATAGGTGTTGCTTTTTCTCGCTTCTTGGAAGTGGATTACGATAAAGGCCTGACCATCGGAATGAGTATTGTTTTTGTTTATGCGGTCATGGGGGGTATGAAAGGGATTACCTATACGCAGATCGCTCAGTATGTAATCATGATCATTGCCTATACTATTCCTGCTATTTTTATTTCTTTTATGCTCACTGGGAATCCAGTTCCCCAATTTGGGTTAGGTGGCACCCTGCAAGACGGCAGCTACCTGCTGGATAAATTGGACCAAATCATGACCCAGCTTGGGTTTAAAGAGTATACCACCAATGCCCGCCTTAGCTTGTCCAATATGTTTTTCTATACTCTGTCTTTAATGATCGGTACCGCAGGCCTGCCCCATGTGATTATGCGATTTTTTACGGTACCTTCTGTGAAAGCAGCCCGTTCATCTGCAGGATGGGCTTTATTCTTTATTGCTGTTTTGTATACCACAGCACCTGCGGTAGCTGCCATGGCCAGGTTCAACCTAATGAACACCATTGATCAGCCGGAGCAAGAGAAAAACCTGGCTTACAAAGATCGACCTTCCTGGTTTTATAATTGGGAAAAAACAGGCTTATTGCAATTTGAAGACAAGAATAAAGATGGCCTGATCCAATATACAGGAGTTAAATACCGCGGCGATGAAGTATCTAACGTATTAAGGAATCAGCAATCTTATAGTACACTGTCTAAAATGGAAGATTGGAATAATCTTTCAGGATCATCTCCTATTGATCTTGCAAACCAGCGTACAAAAGGTCTAATAGACAATAATATGTATGATAACTATGATGAATCATTCGACGGCAATGGCTGGGGAATCGATGCCGTTGAAGATGCAGGGGCTACAAATGAAATGGTAAAAGTAGACCGGGACATCATGGTATTGGCAAACCCAGAGATTGCAGGTCTACCTAACTGGGTGATTGCCCTGGTGGCTGCTGGCGGACTGGCGGCGGCTCTGTCTACTGCAGCAGGTTTGCTGCTGGCTATTGCTTCATCCATCTCTCATGACTTGTTAAAAGGTGTTTTCCGTCCGGAAATTTCTGAAAAACAAGAACTGATGGCGAGCCGGATCGCCATGGCTGGATCCATCGCGGTTGCAGGGTATTTTGGCTTTAATCCACCTGATTTTGCAGCTGGAACGGTAGCCCTGGCATTTGGTCTTGCAGCATCATCCATATTCCCAGCTATTATGATGGGTATTTTTTCCAAGAAAATGAATAAAGAGGGTGCCATTGCCGGCATGCTTTCGGGAATCAGTGTTACCCTACTGTATGTATTTCAGCACAAGGGTATTATGTTTATCAAATCCACAGCGTTCCTTGGTGATATGGAGCCAAACTGGTTCTTTGGTATCGAGCCCAATGCTTTTGGCGCAGTAGGTGCTATTGTAAACTTTGTGGTGGCATATCTGGTAGCATCACGCAGCCCTGATCCTCCGCAGGAAATAACAGAAATGATCGACCGGATACGGGTTCCCTAAAACAATAAATACATAATCATCTTGTCCATTTGTTTTTTAGCTAGGGATTCTTTGATGGATCAGTCTAAAAATATATTCAGTATCTCCGGTCCGGGACAAGTTAACACCTGTGGAATTGTTTCTTCGAAAAGGCCGTAGGATCCCGGCAGTTTATCCTGCAATTGATTGCTGTTCATGATGACCCATTCACTTTCCTGCGGTCCATAGGCCTCACGAAGATCCCAGGCCGTGTAAATGATCCAATAGGCGTATTCCTGCAGAATCACCCGGTTACGAATACCCGGTTCACCAATATCGCTGTATTGTTCAATAGCGTAATAATCCAGATCGATCGCTTCCTGGGTCACAGTGTAGAGCCGAGATGAATTGGATAGACCCCAATCCTGGGGGAAGGTATAATGGAGACCCACATCGGTTACATGGTGCAGGATATGCTCCACTACTTCCATGACCGGGTCAGGAACTCCGGCCATAATAATATCACAGATACTGTTTGCATCGGATGTTTGATCCCAGGCCTGCTCTTCCAAGGACGAGATGCTCCAGTCTTCACCGTAAAAGAGAGGGATCGTTGTCTTGTAGCGGTACAGGTTGGAAAGCAGTTCACGCTGTAGCAATGTATCGGTATGGTCATGAACCACAAACATAGCGCTGACGGTAGCGGCCACCTTCTCCATAAACAGGTCTGCAACATCCTCCCGTGCAATGAGGGTAATACCACAAACGGTGAGTTTTTTTGTAAAAGGAGGAAATTCATCTGTTGAGCGGACCGAATCTGCTTGATACAGATCCTGGGGCACCTCCCCTGACGGCTCCGTTTGCACACAATCTGCCACGACCTCCTCTCCCATTACAACCTTATCTGCAGAACAGTTAAGAAATATCAGGGCAGGAACAATCAAGAAATAAAGCTTTAATTGGTTTCGAATATCTCGATATCTTTTTGTATTTATATACCAGATATCTTGTTTCAGGTTCTGATCAAATCTATTTTCAGTGTCTATTAATATCACAGGTCTTCATCCCAGTCATCGGGCACTTCAGCATTTGCCCGGAGCACCTGCCGCGAACGTATATCTTTTTCCGGTGTATTTAGAATACTCTCATCTGAATTCACCCGGTAAAGAATCCAGCCTATTAGCCACAATAGAACCAGGATCCCCGCCCAGACTAATCCACTTATCTTCATTAGCCGGACAATATCTTTATTTTCAATGCCGTCTTCAAACTTTTTAGCATCCATGAATAGGTTCTGATCCTTGTTGGATATCACCAAAGGGAAGGTGGTACCAACACGTGTACTGTCGGGCCTAAATGAAAGATCATTACGCTTCAAGTATCCTTTTATATTTGGCCCAACCGAAAAAAAGACTGTTTTTTGTGTGTTTCGACCCTTCTCGTATTTGACACGCATGTTTTCTCCATTAGGAAACTGGAACCGGTAACTATCTACCCCTTCGATCAATGCATCATATTCTGTGTAATCTTTTGCTATGCTTACTGCCTTGCGGTGATCTGCTGTTGCCCAAAAATAAGAAACAGTATTACATGATGACCATACCAATAGAAAAATCACGGCCTGTCCTTTTAAAGACCTAAAAAACTTTCCGGATTTCTTATTGGTTTCCATATTATTTAAACTGACTTATAATCATAAACAAACCCAGTCCAGCAAGAAATATTCCGCTTAATATCATAAATCGAGTTCGTGAGCCGGAATTATGGAGCAATTCCTTTTCACTTTTGTCTGAAATATAGTACATACGCTGGCCCTGGGCATAACCAATCATTATATTTTTGTGGCCTTCCGGCTGCTCATTCGAATCCTGGTGTGGATTGGGTTGGGCTGTACCCATGATATAGAGTTCTTCTCCTGGTTCTATAAATGTCTCTTCAAATTCCATTCTGCGATTCTGCCAATTGATATTGTGTTTATCACAATAATGCTTGATCCGATCCGTCATTTCATGGCCCTGATCCAGTTTAATAGATACATCTCGGGTTAGGCTGGTTAGGTCTGCACCCCTGGCGTCAACCAAAACCTTTCCCGTATCATCTTCCACATAAAAAAGGACACCTTTTTCCCGGGCTCGGTGCTCTACCAGGTGGGTTCGTTTACCCCTGCGGCGCCATTCAGAAACTGATACACGGCAATACACACACTCCTTGCCGCTAAGTGGGGCTGTTAATGTTTCTTCATATGTTCGGATCTTACCATAGAGTTCCACAATACCCATTGCCATGGATCGAATCTTGGAAGTAGGAATATTGGCGATCAGGCGATCCCGCTGCATTTTTTTTAAACCGCTATAAAACAGCAGCAGTCCACCAAAAATAAGGATAAGTGCAAAACCGATTCCATCCCCCGAACCGGCTTTCTGGATGACCAAGAGTACCTTCACTGTATACTCAATAACTGGTGCTACTGCTGGTCCGATTCCTTATTACTGTACAAATTATCCAGATCAATCTCCACGTCCTCTTTTTTTTCTATGGGGACTTCGAACATTTCTTCTTGCTGAAGGCCCATGGAGCCAGCGATCCATACATCCGGTAGGGATTGGATGCGGATATTATAGTTATTCACACTTTCATTATAAAATTCCCTGCGATCTGCGATCTCATTTTCCAGGCCGCTGATTCGGTTCTGGAACTGAATAAAATTTTCATTAGAGCGTAGTTCCGGGTAGGACTCAGACAATCCAAAAATGGATTTTAACGCACCACTGACCATATTGTCCGCATCCGCCTTTTCACCAACACTGTTGGCACCAAGGTATTTCTCCCGGGCATCCATAACAGAATCAAACATCTTCTTCTCATGTGTGGCAAATGCTTTTACCGTTTTGATTAATTTGGGGATCTCATCGGAGCGCTGCATGAGAAGTACATCAATATTGGCCCAAGATTTTTTAATATTTTCCCGTACCTGCACCAAGCCATTATAGACTATAAAAAACCAGGATACTAGGGCTATGATACCCAGGATGATAATAAACCAAATAACGATATTCATAATATAGGGCATCTAGGTGAATTTGCGGATTGAAAATGCATGTAAGACTCCATCTCTATTTAATATTTTCGACAGAAACATAACTGTATTTCATCCAATTAGCATATCATTTTTAATATAGATCCCCTTAATCTATGATCGGGTTCCAACGAAATAATATAATATAAACAGGCTTTGGTTTTATTCTTCAGTTAAAAATGGCCTTTGAATTTTTCAGCAGGGTATTTTCGGTTATTTTTTTCCATTTTCCGGGTTACTGCCTCAGTAATATCAATATCATTGCTGTTACAGAATGCAAGGGCATAAATCAGTACATCAGCAATCTCATCTATAGCGTTTTCCCTGTCCCCACCGGTTTTCATAGCATCTCTGGCCTCGTCCAGATCCAGCCATTGAAATAACTCCATCAGTTCCGCCGCCTCAATAGACAAGGACATAGACAAATTCTTGGGACTATGGAATTGCTGCCAATCGCGGGCATCAACAAAAGCCTGGACCAGCAATTTCAATCCCTGTATGGTTGTTTTGTTATCAGACATATTTTTTATTATCGTATGGATTACTTCAATGAATCTACTGCCATAATAGACAAACAAAAACCCCGCTAAAGTGAGAATTCTTATTTAGAAAAAATCTATTTTATCAGGATCATCTTCTTGGTCTGCCTTAACTCTCCAGCCTGTATCATATATAGATAGATACCTGCACTAACTGGAGTTCCAGCATCATTTGTTGCATTCCATTTTATAGTTTTATATCCGGCTTTCTTCTGGCTGTTTTGCATCGTTTTAACAACACGACCCATTAAATCGTAGATGGTAAAAATTACCAAGTCATTATTAGGTAAATCATAACGTATATTTGTGTTCGGATTAAATGGGTTAGGGTAATTCTGGTAGAGAACAAACTTTGAAGGAATTAGATTACTACTAGAAGATAGTGTTTCGTTACAGCCAACTCCAAATGCGCCCATATTAACGCCATATTGGCCAGTACCTATACATGGAGATTCTTCTGTTAGATTAAAGTCTATACTATCCGGGTTACAAAACAGTGGATCTATATTAATGTTTCCCTCACCTTCAAAACCACCTTCTATATTTGAAAATATGATATTGAGAGAATCATTATGGGAGAATTCATCTGGTAAATTATTCCACATAATACTGCTATTAATAATAACTATATCATATATAGAATTTGTGAAAATATTTACACCAACAGAGTCAAAAGATTGATTATCATAAAAGGTGGAATTATTAATAATTATAGTATCTTCTGGACTGTTTCCAATAAAAATTGATGCACCATCCGATTCAGATTTATTATTTGCAAATAAACAATAATTAAAATCGGGTGTTCCATAATGAACGTAAACCGCACCGCCACTTCCGCTAGAATGGTTATTTAAGAATGAACAATAATTAAAACTTGGACTTGGATTTGAATCATCTCCAATATATACTGCGCCACCCACTCCAGATAACCCAAGATGGGAACTATCCTCATCAAATTCTGCAAAATTATTTTTAAATGTAACATTATTAAATACAGGTGAAGCATTATCATTACAATAAACAGCCCCACCATTGTCAGAAAAATTATTTGCAAAGGTAACATTATTAATGATAGGACTAGAATTACTAAAACGTACTCCAGCCCCATATTGTATTGTTAGACTGTCAACAATAATATTAGACACGTCATGAAAGATCATTATTCTTTCAAACAAGTTATCTGCTCTCAAAACTGTTTCTTCCTCACCGCTTCCTGATAGATTAACAAATCTTGCCCAAACCAAAGGATAGTCTTCTCCATTTGTATCAGGGCTATATATACCGGGTGCAAGGTGTATGGTATTAATATTAAGACTGTCAACGTATATTCTTGATAGAGCATGCTCAATCGTTTTAAACGCAGACCCTGGCGATGTACCAACATTGGTATTATCACCATTATTTGAGACATAAATATCTGAGTTAATTAGATTGCCATGGATAGCATTTATTATATCGAAAGTGAAATTTTCTATCGGAGAAGTATAGTAATCAGTAGGCGTTAACACCGAAAATGTATCTACGATTACATTAAACATTACATCTTCATCTAGATGGATATCTAAACCAAGTCCCCTGCTTCCATGCTCTTCATATTGAATCGTATTAGAATAGATATTACATCTATTAGTTGAAGAGAAGATAATTTCTCCATGTATTCCACCAATATTAGATATGGCTATGCCTCCAGCTTCTCTTATAGCTGTGTTTTCTTTTATTGTACAACCAGCCATCGTAATGATTATGGGATCCCATATTGATATTCCGCCACCTGCCCAAGCAAGATTATTAAAGATATCAACATTCGTAAAATATAGCTGAGAAGAATCTACAGGTCCAGGTGTACCTATATGGATTCCGCCACCATCATAATCAGCAGAATTATTGGAAATTTCCCCTCCAATAAACTGACCATCCAATCTTCCTGCGCAAGAAATACCTCCACCACTATTTAAGCTTATATTATCCGAGATTGTACAATTTATAAATGAAGGTGATGAAGAATTCAGGGAGACACCGCCTCCTAGTTCATCTGCAAAGTTATTGGTTATTAGAACATTAATTAATGTAGGATCAGAACCGGAAATATATACACCTCCTCCCTTTCCTCGATAGCGAGGTCCACCCGGTCCCGGCACAAAATATTGACTTTTAGCTATATTCCCAATAATAGTTACATTTTCAATGATCATACTAGAACTATCCAATATAGCAATACCACCACCATTACCACGACCGGCTCCATTAAAATTATCTTTGACAATACTGTTTGTAAACTTAGGACTGGCATTTCTACATAGTAGGCCACCAGCTTGATCATAATCATCGGCACTACCATGTTGGATAGTAAACCCAGTAATCAGAGTCGTTGAGTCAATAATACCACCCAAGCTATCCGAGAAAGCGATTACTATCCCAGAAGAATCCCCATCTATAATGCAGTCAGCAGCATCACTTCCAACAAGTTTTATACCATTTGTTTCAGGCCAGGTGATATTCTCAACATACGTCCCCGATGCAACTAAAACTGTGTCACCTTCATTAGCAGTATTCAACCCAAATTGAATGGAAGCAAATGGGTTGGTTTCTGTGCCAGACCCTGTTGAATCTGAACCTATAGTAGCAACATATAATTTCAAATTAAAAGGAGCACAACCAATTCCAAACGCACCCATATTAGCACCATTCTCGCCAGTTCCAATACAGGGTGAGTTTTGTGCTAAAGTATAATCCCCATTTAGGAAATTGCAAAAAAGAGGGTCAACATTGATGTTCCCTTCGCCTTCATAGCCATTTGTTATATTCGAATATGTTATAATTAGGTTTTCATACTCTTGATTTATGGGATCATTATTGTTGCTGAAAATAATAGAGTTATTTATAGAAGCATAACCACTTAATATTTTTGCAGATCCAGTTGCAGTACAATTTTTCATGATCATTCTTGGTGTGCCATACTTAAATAAAATAGAATTAAATGAAGAATTAATTAAACAGTTCTCAACTGTTAAAGTATCATCGTAAAAATCAGTTGTGCCATTATCCACACAAAGTTCTCCATAATCATCAGGCCCAGAATTATTTCTAAGAATTGAATTTTTTAATATTCCAGAGCCGCTAGCAATTACGCCACCTCCGAAACCTGAACCAAAACCATCTCCACTGGCTTGATTGTTTTGAACAATTAAATCATCTAGGGTTGCATTTCCTAACATCTTAATTCCACCACCATCAAAATTATTTCCACCCGAAGCATTTTGTATTGTAAAACTTTTTAGGAGAGCACTAGAATCAATAACTACTCCATATCGTGCTCCATTAGCATCGATTATAGTCGTTCCCCTACTTTCGCCAATAATAGAAATTTTCTTTCCGTTATAATTGATATACTCATCATAAGTACCAGATGCAACCAAGACCATATCACCATCACTCGCAGAATCAATAGCATCCTGGATGGTTTGATATTCTGAAGGGACTAATAGGGTATTTCCTGGAGGACCAAATGTTCCATCTCCAAGCAAACAGTGAGCGTAGACAGAACCATTCTCAGTCCAAGCAATGAAAAGGCATCCAAGACCCTTGGCAGCCACCATATCTGATTTAGGACTATTGGAATTGGTTACTGGCAAACTTCCGTCCATCCAGACTGAATTTCCATTGGCATCTAGGCGGGCAGCATAGATATCGCTGTTTAGATTTACGCTTTGTTGAATGTAAACTGCGATCATATCATTTTCAAATCCTGCAATAGATAGATCAAGATAGTCATAACTACTATTTAGTCCTACCACAGGAATGCCAGTGGCACTCCAGATCCGATTCCCTCCACTATCTAGCCGCTGGGCATAAATACCAATCTGAGATTGGCTTTCGTTTTTTTCTTTCCAGATCGCCATAATTTCCTGTGTTTCACCAGCAATAGTAAGCCGTGGTGAAATATGGAAGTTGCTGGAATTGGTTGATAGATCAACTCCACCCGTCCATGATAGCATACCGTCTCCATTAATATGCTGTACCTTAGCATTCTGTACACTGCCGGACATTTCCGTCCACGCTGAGAAACTGCCACTCTCGGCATCCGCAATTGACTGCTGCAACCAGTTACCCATAGGAAATACTACTGGCCCAGTAGCCACGATGGGATTATTCCAAATAGGATTGCCATCCAGATCGTATTTCTGCAGATACAACTCGCTATTAGCAGCCCAGAAAGGTCCTGATTGTCGGATCCATTGGATTAATACGTCGTCTCCCACGGTGACGTCCGGCTGGGGCGAGAGTAAAGTGGCATCATTATCTTCAATTAGGATTCCCGTGCCCCAAAGTAGTAAACCTGAAGATGAAATGCGTTGAAAAAGAACAGTATTATTATCATGCATCCAGGTAACTACCACGCTATTGTCTGGCAGTACCGCCAACCGGGGTGACATGTTGCTCACACTATTAGCGGTAAGTGCCAATCCATCATCACCCCATAACATGGAGCTATTAGGAGCGATTTTATAGGCATACACCTCCCAATCACCACCTGACCTCTGATCAACTGTTGTGATAATCGCATTGCCCTCGCTATCTACAGCAAGATTCAAGTGATATACAGCAATCCAGGATGCATTTACATTATTACTTACAATAATTCCACCATCACTCCATTGGGGTTCACCAACAGAATTCAGGCGCTGAAGATAGATTGTATAATTATTGCCATCTCCCAACCAGGCTACATAGCACCCTCCATCGGGAGTGGGTGCTAACTGAGCCTGAATACCGCTGCCCAGCGATTGCGGGGATGCAGGGTCTGTAGACCATTGAGGAAAAGCAATCGCGATAATAAAAAATGAACTGATTATTATAATTTTAAGATCTTTCATAGCAATCTCCTTGGCCCAATCAAATCTACTATCGCCCACACAAACAACAAACCCCGGTTGACCTGGGCTTAATTTTCACCTAGCTCAACAGGTTCTTAATTCCATTTTTATCCCTAGAAAACACAGATCAGACGAATTCTTCTAAAATAATGCTTTTTACAATTTTTCAATAAAGATAAGGAATAAAAAGACTGCTGTTTCTCTGGTATTCAGAAAAACCAGGATAACGAGAAAGGGACTTATCCTTGCGGAACATATTAGGGAACCAGACAATTATCATCATCATAGCAAGAAAAACCAGAGGAAGCCAGTGTAGGGTCAGAAGTGCAAAGGAAAGGTAAATGAGCAGTTCCCCGAAATAATTGATATTCCGGCATCTGGACATGATACCACCGGATATGAGTTCTCCCGGTTTTATTTCCAGTAGGGTGTGCTTGTACATGTCGGCAGAAAAATGGAAAAAAACACCAAAACTAAACATGGCAATACATAGACCCATAAGCCATGACGGAGCCGCAACTGGCATATTTCCATTAAAAAAGCCGGAATTGATGATCCAGGCCGAGGCCCAGTACAAGGTAAGCCCAAACCACATATAAAGCCCATACCATACTTTGGTCTGTCGTTCCCAGGTTTTATCGGGGAAAATGAAGCTTTTCAATACCCAAAGGATACCATAGGACCCATGGAGGGCCAAGTAGGTCCAGGATGTGGCATTCTCCCAAGTGCCGTATGTCTGCATCAAAAGTATGATAAAAATTCCCGTCATACCTTTGTGGATATCTATGAAATATTTTTCCTTGAGTTTCAGGTTCATGGTCGAGGCCTTTCCATGAAAATAATAAACGCTTCGCGTTTGAAAAATAGCAGCATACGCCGGTATTCCCGTTCAACGGCTTTGATGGTATACCCTTGGGTAGTGTATTCATTTAGGAATTCTGTGAGCCGTTCGGTATTTACCTTGGCTGAGCCTAGAAACAAGGTACTTAGTGCACTTTCATTATAATGTACTACCAATGCTTCATTCATGATTATTTCTCCTACTTTAATGATTGTCAAATCTAGTATCTGCAAAGAAAACAACAAAAAATCCTTCGGCTGACCAAACGCATTCATCCGGAAGTGAGTCCTTTATTCTCGGTTGGTAGCTAATCACCACCTCCCACAGTCTTCTTTTCCAGTTCCTACAGGATTGTAATGGGATCTGTAAATAGTTTTGCATTGGGAACCAGTACTGTACTGCTTTCAGCTTCGAGCTTTGTATAGCGCAGATCAATAGAGATCACAAGGCCTTCGAAGCTAGATATTTTAATGCGGTCCCCAACCTGAAATGGCTGATAAAGCAGGATGAGTACGCCAGAGAGCAGGTTGGATATGGTATCTTTCAGTGCAAAACCAAGGGCGAAACCTGTAAGCCCCAGACCTGCAACTAAGGCAGAGACATCTACACCTACCGTTCCCAAAGCGGTGATAAAACCGAAGATCATAACCATGACACTGCTAGCCCTGGCAAACAAAGCAATCAAGTTTTGATCCAGTTCTAATCGACCAGCGGCTGTAATAATGATTCTTTTTAACACTTTCGAAATAACATAAAAAGTGATCAGAATTGCCACCACGCCGATTATCCGAGGCAACCAAACGGTTCCTTCAACTAGCAAATATTGAACTAAGTTTTCCACAGTTACATAATCTCCTTTAAATCTTTGCAAATCTACTTCTGATCCTGAAAACAAAAAACTATCTGTATGCTAGGTCAAGGCTACAGGATTCGACCCCGGGATCATCATGACAGTAACCTTCTCTCAGAGATTGAGTTTATTAATTGAACCATACGCCAAAACCTCGTTCGCGCAGTTCCCGGCCCAGCATGGCTTCAATTTCTTCCGCATCTTTTCTGGTGGGAATAGGATTGTATTTTTCAAAAAGGTCAGGGCGCAGTTTCACACCATAGATTTTTGCGTATTTATTAGCTTTATACCCTTCCTTATGCTGTTCAAACCTCAGTGCTGGTTTTCTTGCGGACTGGCCAACATAGACGCAACTGTTCCCTTTGATATACTTCGGATTTTTTGCACGGAATTTTCGTTTATCCGCCACCACAGAATCTAATTCAATTACATAGACATGGTATTGTTTCATTAAATAGGCCTAATTCTACTTAAGGTAAACCATCTTTCCAGACTTTCTTTCACCTCCAGTCTCCAATGCATATAAATATATCCCCGTGGTCGCCTGTAACCCTGAAAGATCCCGTCCATTCCAGTGTACTTCATTATAGCCGTTCAGAGTATTATTTTTCTCTAGGGAAGCAATCTGCTTCCCTAAAAGATCTGTAATGACAATCCGTGCGGACTGGCCACCAGTCGTACGAAAGGGGATAGTCGTCATGGCATTGAAAGGATTAGGATAATTTGGCAGCAGTTGGAAAGCATCCGGTGGTCCGCCACTGGCGATAAATAATTCAATATCTTCGCGCATACCCGGCAGTAATGGCCAGACATTATCACCGGGACAGACGGTGGTACCAAAATAATCTCTATGACCCAATAGCACTTGGGGAGCTATCGCGTAAGTATCAGCGATCCAGGCATAAAGATAGGTCAGTGCATTTTCTGTCTCCTTTGTCATAGTATCATAACAGGGCCAGCCAGTTTCTGGAGGATGATAGCATCCCAAAATACAGACACCGATGTTACCAGTGTTTGCTCCGCCGACATGAGCACCGATAACAATCTCGGGACGCCCTTGGTAGATGTTACCCGAAAGATCCACCAGAAAATGGTAACCAATATCATTCCAGCCTCTACCATCCTGGTGAAACTCCTGGATAGCCTTGACCTGTTTTTTGCCCTCTCCCATCGTCCAAGCCTGCCAGCCAGCGGCATGATGTAGAGTCAGTTTGTTAAAGTAAGGATGGTGGGTATAATTATACTTAGGCGGATTCGCATTCCACTCATCCCGGGAAATAACTACTGGTTTTTCAATACCAGCAAGTCCTCTGCGAAGGATACCGGGCACCATTTCTGGATATATATCATTATCTTCTGCATCCAGAATGCCAAAAGACAGGATGGTGATTCTACTAGAAGATTTAACTGTAAAATGTATTTTATCTATAGTGAATGGCGTGTCATAACGGGAAACAGCAATAGTGCGGTTCGAATAAGGCTCCGGAAATAAACGTACTTCTTGAAAGTCTACATTATTTTCATCAGAGCCAGCAGTAATGGAAACATTTACTATCCCATTTGATGCCAATCTAAGGACAGCACCGCTTAATTCTAGGGCAGAATCCGGCAAGGTCACTGTCCCTGCAACAATAAAGCCGTCAGTGGTACGGGTCACAGTTTGGTCTGTTTCGATGGGTAATTCCAGAACCGCGTCAAGTAATTGAGCACTTAGCGGTAATAATACGGCCAGTATTAAAATAGATAGGTTGCGAAATATTTTTACATACATATTATTTCAGTCACCCATTTCATTACTAAAAGAAAATAATTACAACAAACCCGGCAATACACCTATTTTGAATGAAACTAACAAAACAAGATTGATTTATTACGCTAGTAATGATGAGTATTATTTATGCAGTCTTTTTTCCTTCAGGTCCCTTTAGCAATTCCTGGTACCAACCATAGGCAATGGCATATACAATTATACAAGCAAACACCGTTCCTGCCAAGGTACCGGGATGCAGATTCAATACTCCATTTTCTAATGCATCTAAAACTGTCAATGTTGCCGTTAGAATCGGAATAACTGCCGGATGAAAGCGTAACAGATCCTTGTATAAAAATACCAAAATCACACCAAGGAACATACCCCAAACCAACCACAAGGGCATAGACTCCAAGGAACTATCAATACCTGTCACCATAACCAGCCCCAATAGAAATAGGTAAACAATGGCATATGGTATCCTAATGCTCCAGTTTCGTGTTAGTGTACTTATACCAGTTACCACCACCAAACCAATCAGAGTCAATAGAATAAAACTGGCTAGATGTTGGAGCACTATACCCAGGATAGGAACTTGTTCCTTGAATGCACTCCAAGATCCAATCTTAGGCCCCAAGGACGGGAAAAATGTCCCAGATATAGCCAATAGACCCGCCAGAAACAATCCAGTATAAAGTCCTTTCTTGGGGCTAGAATCTGGTTGATCATCAACCTGAGTATGGGCTAAACTGTGTGTAGATCCTATTAATAGTGCTTGGAAGAGGCTCAAAAATACAATACCCAGGCCCGCACTAAATAGCCCCTGATATAGCTGGTCGTTAAATGGTTCTGCCGTGGAGAACCCCCATAGCATATTGGGCCAGCCATTCCAGGCATCCATCAATCCTATCGCTACAAGAATCAACAGACTTTTGACAAATAGAATCAACTGGAACTTCTTCCTGCTCCAGCGGATCAGACCTGACACAACTGCCGCTAGTAATGATAACACTATTACGAGTATCACCATAAAATTAAAGGGAGCTTTATTAGCATTTTTTTCATTTTCAGCACGAGACCATTCCTCCGGAACATGAATCATACGCTGGAAATCCACTATGTCTTCACCGGCCAGTTTAACCAGCAACCTCAGTTCTCCCTGATCCAAATCAATTATAGAAGTATCCTGATACAGGAACTCCCAATCTAAGCGGTTTGGTTTCTTCTCCGACCTAGCCTCTAATTCTACTAAACGGTCGATTACTACAGCATATGTTTTATTCAGGAAATTTAGGGCTTCACTACGCGCTTCATCTTCGGAAAGGGTAGCACCTGGAGTCTCTTCCGGAAGGCGATGAATAATCCGGGTTCGCTCACCGCGGGGGCTAAGCCAGCAAATATATTCTTCAGCCCTGGACGCTACATCACCCTCAAACAGCCGGTAGCGAACCACCCAAGTGGGTCCTACAAGATATGTACCCATCATTCCGGTAAATATGTCTGGTCCTGCACTTTGCCAAATAAAGCGGTAATCTTGTCTATCCCGAGCAATCGGCTGACTATCTAAGGTCCAAGAAGTATCCGGAATGAATCCCCAATCGGATAGAGCTCGAGTTGCAGTTCCCTCTGCATCTGCCCTGGAAATTTCCATTGCGGGAAGATCTGCATCAAAAGTTATCTGGGATAACCACAGCAGCAAACCCATCCCGGCAAGAAATGACAATACTCTGTTTGAAGCATGCTTGGATTTCTGCACCGGTGACTGACCTGCAATGGGAACAGGTTCTTTATCGTTCACCGGGGCAGCAGGTACCTGCCAATCTCGGTTGTAGAAATGACCAAGTTGTCCTGCCCAACTACCAGCCTGAAATCGATGGTATAATATGACCCATAGTGGGACCAGCAGTAGTACAATGACCGCTAAACGATGAACCCATATTCCCGGAACCTGGGCCACAAAAAGTGGCATCGAAATGAAAGCCACGTCAACGGCATAATGCATTACAATGCCTGCCAGCAAGCCAAAACGTAGATAGATAAAACCGAATACCAGGGAAGGGATAATCAACTCCACCACCCGAGCATAAGCAGGCTGCACAGGATAATTGGCATGACCGGCACCAAAAATAAGTGCCTGAATAACCATGGCAATCCCGATAAATAAATTCCGTTTTCCATAGCGATCACCAAGCAACGCAGCGCTTGCAAGGGGTACCGCACGAAACAGGCATTCTTCCCAAAAACCTGCACCTAAGGAGATAGCTATAGAAGTAAGCCAAGGGAAATATGCCGCCAAAATATTGGGATCATAATCAGTATCTGCAGGAGACCACCAACCCAAGGCATCATGGGTAAACATATAAAATACCAGACTGTAAAATAAAAATAGACCGGCAGTGAGGTAGCCACCTACGGTACGGCCAAGTACAGATAGAGAATTGCCTACTTCCGGGGACCACAACTTCCAGAACTGGATGCGGTTTGGAAATGCTTTCCGGGTCAAACTTTCCGCTGCAATAAATGAAAGCGTATAAAGGGTAGCCATAAGCAAAAAATTTGCCAGAGCGCTGATAGCAACCTGCACGATAAAACTTTGTGCCGTAATAGATGTATCATAATTCATCCACATTAAGGGAAGAAAATTGATCTCAGATAATGTCTGGATCAGAGCAATAATAATCCCCCAGAGCAAGGCACTTTTCCATAGCACACGACGCTGGCGCAACAGAAAAAAAATACCAAATACAATACCTCCAAGGCCGTACAGGAAAGCCATTCCCATGGAAGCAGTAAAAGCGATGGTATCATTAGCGGAACGCATTTCATCAAATCGCCGTTGGAAAGCTTCAGGAATCTGTACATAATGCATTAGCTCAGTAAGAGCATCTCCACTAACTTTGAGCCGGAGACGCACAAAACCATTTTCCCCAAGTTCAAATCCAGAACGCTGATAAGTAAAGGTATGATCAACCCTCCCGCTGGGCTGGGTTTTCTCTGCTTCATCTACCAGTTCATAAGTATCCAGATCCACAGCCCATTCTTCCCGCAGACCGGCCTGGGCAATAGCAAAAGCAGAATCCCGACTTAGTGATGAACCCGGTTCATCTTCCCCAAGTTTCTGTCTGAAACTATATGGACTCCCCGCAGGGGTAAACCATACACTTGTTTCATTGGGATTATTCTCTTGGAAATGTCGCACTTGCCAACCATAAGGGAAATAGACACTATCATCGGATAATGACTTGAATGTTTCTAGTCCGCCACCTTCCAACTCCACAAAAGTCTGTATATTCCTTTCTGAGTAGAAGGTTACTGCTGTACGGTATTCGTTGGGCTGCCAGTTGTACTTTTCTCCTAAGTCTGCAGCGGCATCTAGAGCCATTTCCCGGCTCATACGGATATCTAGGGAGAGGACAGGAAACGCCTTATCATAGTTACGGACAAAAAAGTAGAGAGAGCCAATGAATAATAGCGAAAAAATGGTCCAGAACAGAGGTTTCCTGGTCATAATTTCTCCTTAATTAGAACATAATACATTTACACCAAATATCAGTATCAATTTACAGATTGTGAAACCGCAGGAAACAGGAAATTAATTATCCTTGGATCTGATTTTTCATACACACTTATATGAATCTCAGCTAAACTCTGTGAGCATGGATAATCGCTTTAACGATCTAAGCTCCAAAGAATGGCTTCCGTTTCAGAAATCCTTCACCCGGTTTGAAACCATGGAAGCCCTGGTACGATCCAATTTTAGTTTTTTTACCAAACCTTCCAGTAATCCGGGACCAGCGGTGGCATCCTGGGGCAATGCCGAATTTATGGATATCTCGAAATCCTGTGCAAAAAATCTGAAGATACGCTACAATGCTGATGATCAGGAATTAAGTTTTCTAGCTTGTGACCTTACTTGGATAGAATCGGAAATAGAATCAATAAAGGCATGCATGGACTGGATCAGCAGCTACGGCACTAGACTTGGACATCGAAAATTCCTATGGGTTCTCGTTTCAAACAGTTTACTCAATCATGCCTACCTGCCCTTAGCATGGTCTATTTCCAACGCACTCTCTGGTTTTTTAACCCGGAAAGATGAAAAAATCATCTGCTTGGCCAACGGAACAACTTGGACTGCTCTCTATTTCCGCCGGGACGAACAGTCAAAAATGAAAGAACCGCGAATAGAAACTGGCGAACTGCGCCAATGGGAAAATCATAGCGTTCCGGGATGGTTCATCATTAAACCCAGACCCCGTAGCAAAGATGTGATCCTGCATCCAGCTAAGTATCCGGAAGAACTGGTCCGAATGTACCTAGAGCATTTTTCAAGCGAAGGAGATTCTGTTTTTGATCCCATGAGCGGTACAGGAAGCACCCAAGTGGCTGCCCTAAAGCTGAAACGAATGACTTATGGTGTAGAATTAAGTCCTCTATTTCACCGAATTGCCCAAGATCGATGCCGAGAGAATGCGGGTCCGGATGGAAAGTTCAAACTAATTCAAGGAGATGCCCTGAATATTGAAACCATGAAATTTCCTACGATGGATTATGTCATTACCTCCCCACCTTACTGGGATATGCTCAATATGAAAGGTGCCGAAATTCAGACTGCTCGCCGTCTAAAAGGATTGAAAACTAGCTATTCAGATAATAAGCATGACCTTGGCAATGAGAATGACTATGATACGTTTCTCAACCTGCTATCTAAAATTTATCATCAGACAGCCAGCCTATTAAAAAGTAGCGGTTTCCTAACGATCGTGGTGAAAAATGTAAAGAAAAAAGGGCAGCACTACCCGCTCGCCTTTGATCTGGGAGAAAAATTAAGTACTTCAGGCATGAGAATGGTCCATCTGGGCATTTGGTGCCAAGATGACCTGCGCATAGCACCTTACGGTTACCGCTATACCTGGGTCAGTAATACCTTCCACCATTATTGCCTTACCTTTTATCGACCTTGATCCAGAATCAATCCCGAGACATAGGATTACCTGAACCAAAGATATAAATTAATAATTAAAGGCAACTACTGGATTGCAAGGCCTAGGTTTTAGTTCCGGGTACGCACCTACCTAGAAACAAATGTTTGTGCCCTTAACCTCTTTATAGTACCCAGTTCCCCAAGATATATGAAAAGTGTTAATTGCAGGTTTTCATGGTTTTCATTCGATTAATGACTTAGGGAAGTTTCAGAATAGACTATTCCTATGCTTTCAGAATCAGAAACTCATAGAACCGGTTCTCGATCTATATACGTATCAACTTTTATTGTCTCACAGGAAAACTCACTGATGAAGGATGGAAAATAAAAAAGGGGTCTTACGACCCCTTAAAAAAAACAATGTTGTTTACCCTAAATACCTTCTCAAGCTCTTGGCGCGGGAACGGTGCCGAAGACGTTGGATGGCTTTTTCCTTAATCTGACGGACCCTTTCCCGGGTTAAGTCAAATTCCTCACCAATCTCATTTAGGGTCATGGCACTATCTCGATCAATACCAAAATACATTTCCAAAACGGTACGTTCCCGATCGGAGAGAGTTTCTAGGGCAGATGCCACTTCTTCAGACATGGACTCCATCATGATCTGGGCTTCCGGTTCATCGGATTCGGAATCTTCGATTATGTCCAACAGGCTGCTATTCTCCCCCTCCTGGAAAGGGGAATTCAAGGAGCTATGGCGTCGTGAATATTGCATGGCCATGAGTACTTCATCCCCACTCATTTCCAGCTGAGATCCAATTTCATTTCCCTTAGGCTGACGTTCCACCTCAGCTTCAAGTTTTTCTGCCGCCCGGGTAATCTTGGTGATGGTACCTACTCGGTTCAAAGGCAGACGAATCAAACGGGACTGTTCTGCTAGCGCTTGAAGGATCGATTGGCGAATCCACCAAACAGCATAAGAAATAAATTTAAAACCCCGGGTATGGTCAAAGCGCTTCGCCGCTTTAATGAGTCCCATATTGCCTTCATTGATTATATCCGCCAGAGACAAGCCGTTGCCCTGATATTTTTTAGCCACCGATACTACAAACCGCAGGTTAGCTTCCACCAATTCCTTCATGGCTAGTTCATCCCCATCTTGAATACGTATGGCCAGTTCCACCTCCCGTTGCGGTGGCAGAGGCTCAAATTTGCCGATCTCCGCCAGATACATACTTATACTTCCACTGTTAACCTTACTAACTTTCTTTTTCTTTTCCGGCTGTTTTGGTTTCTCTCCCTTTTGCGATACGGTCTTTTTTGTGTCAGTTTTCAGGTCCTGAGATTGCTTAGTTTTTGTTTTGGCCAAGATATGTTCCCTCGTAAAAGTGGTGCAAATGATAATATAGCTATGGTTTAAAAACGATTAATTTATAAAATATCTTTTATTTTATAAAGAGAATCTTCTGGGAATCGTACCCATTATCAGCCTGTATGTGGACAAGATAGGTTCCCGAGGACAACGATTGTCCAATAGGAGTCCAGACAAAAGAACCTACTGCCTTGCTCCATGAAGGTATCTCGGTTCTAAAGACCGTTTCCCCCAAGAGATCATAAATTGTCAACTTTGGGTTTTGGGCATGATTAAGATTAAAACGGATGGTAACAGCCCCATTAAAAGGATTCGGATATGCCGGAAGCAACCAAGCTCCTGTGGGAATAATGGAATCGGGCGGGTCTTGTACAGTGATACCGGCAAAATCAGGGTATCTACTTATACCATCGCTACCAATAACCAATAATTCTCCATTTCCCAGTCCTGACCAAATTAAGTTGGAAGCATCTCCTTCCACAGGAGGAGTGGTCATAACCGCAATGTGAGATTCGGTTTCGGTAATTGAAAGACCTCTAGTTCCACCAAAAACGAAAAGATTCTGCCCATCAGAAAAAACGATGTTCAATTGCCCAGGGGAAACCCCGGCAGAAAGTAATAAAGAAAAAGCCGTTTCCAGTCCCAGTAGGATCGTACCTTGAAATTCTATTTGCTGCATAATAAAGAGCAGGATCAGTTCCGAATCCACAACATTAGCCCAGCCGGTGGAATCCTGCCATGTGTCAACCCCAAAGGTCTGAGGAGGATGAGTTGTTAGCCATGAAAGGTCATTGCCACTATCCGTAATCAGGTTATAAAGCATATTTTTATTTACTGTACCACCGTGAACCAGTGAATAGGTTAGATTCCCAGTGAAGAGCCAGGGATGGGGATTAGGAATATTACTCGCACCAGAAGAGGCGGCTCGTACATGCCCCAGACCCAATTTCCGTGCGTTACCTTCCAACAAGGAATCTACCGTGATCCAGAAATTCACTGAATCCATATAGGCTGGTATTTCCGATCGCTGCAGAAGACCAAGTGGATCGGATTGTCCCAAGTTATATCCCAGAAGTGCCCAACCATCATTTGCATATTGTGATTGTTGAACTAATCCTTCTAACTCGCTATATATTAGATTTTTATCATATTGATCTAATTCAGATAAAGTCAGTTCTGATTTTGCAGAAACCGCCCATATCCAGCAGGCCGAGATGGGCCTAAATAGGGTAAAGAAAAGTACAACTGCAAAAATTAATTTTCGAGGCATGGCTTAAGTTAGAATGAGAATAGGATCAATTCAAAATCTCTAACTATTAAAACAATCTGATTAGGTGGAATATTTTTCTTTTTTCTGTTGCGCTAGCCTTTTGTTTACATCCAGTTCCATTTTTCGCAATCGTATAGTTGCCGGTGTAATTTCAACGAGCTCATCTTCAGCAATAAACTCAATTGCTTGATCAAGAGATAACCGTTTTGGCGGACGTAATGTGACTGTCATTTCCGAATTTGCACTTCTCATATTGGTCAATTTTTTTTCGCGTGTAATATTTATCATTAAATCTTTAGAGCGATTTCTTTCCCCTATAATCATACCATCAAATACTTCTGTCCCTACTTCTACAAATAACTCACCACGATCTACCATACCCAGGCAAGCATAAGTCGTTACTAAGCCTTTTCTATCTGAAACCAATGCACCACTTGTTCGCTGTGGTATGGGCCCAAACCATGGAGCGAATCCATCCATTAGCTTATTCATTATCCCTGCACCTTGAGTATCCGTTAAAAATTGGCTTCGAAAACCAATCAACCCCCTGGATGGAATAGTAAATTCCATAGCTACACGGCCGTGACCATGATTCTGCAGATTGGTCATTCTTCCTTTTCGGATTGATAATTTTTCAGTTACAATACCTACTTTCTCTTCTGGAATATCCAGAAAAACCTGTTCCATAGGTTCCAATATTTTCCCATCTATTTCCTGGGTAATAACACGTGGTTTAGATACCATAAATTCGTACCCCTCACGGCGCATCGTTTCTATCAGAACCGCCATTTGAAGCTCACCTCGACCTTGCACTTCAAATACATCTGTCCTATCGGTTTCCATAAAGTTCAGAGAAACATTACCAAGTATCTCTTTTTTTAAACGCTCACTGAGATGCCTAGAGGTAAGATATTTCCCATCTTTACCTGCAAATGGACTATCATTCACATAAAATAGCATGGAAACTGTCGGTTCATCAATAATGATTCTAGGCAAAGGTTCTGGAGCATTATTATCTGAGATAGTATCCCCAATGGCAATACCATCCACACCGGTGACAGCAATAATATCCCCCGCTTCTAACATGTCAGCGTGAATTTTTTTGAGTCCTTTAAAAGTATAGCAAGCTGAAAGTTTAATACCATGTTTAATTCCATTAGCAGTACAAAGACTATATTGCTTATTTACCCCGATAATTCCATTATTTAACCTGCCGATAGCAACTTGCCCCAAGTAAGGGTCATAATCCAAATTGGTTACTAAAAATTGCGGAATATGTTTGTCATCCGCCACAGGACCCGGTACTTTGGTTAATATGGCATCAAATAGTGGATGCAAGTTCGCAGAATTATCATTCAATTTCGTTTTTGCTAAACCTATTTTTGCATTTGTATACAAAATTGGGAATTCTATTTGTTCTTCCGTAGCATCCAGGTCAATAAACAAATCATACACTTCATCAATTACTTCTTGAATACGCGCATCTGGCCGGTCAATTTTATTGATTACCAAGATAACGGGCAGCTTTTTCTCCAATGCTTTTTTCAAAACGAATCTAGTCTGAGGTAAAGGACCCTCACTCGCATCCACCAGTAGTAAAGCGCCATCTACCAGATTCAAACTTCTTTCCACTTCACCTCCAAAATCAGCGTGTCCTGGTGTATCCATAATATTGATTTTCACTTCATTGTAATAAACTGCAGTATTCTTTGCCATAATTGTGATACCTCTCTCTTGTTCCAGATCCAAAGAATCCATAACCCGGTCTTTAATTTCTTGGTGACTATGAAAAGTACCGCTTTGCTTTAACAGTTCATTTACCAAGGTAGTTTTTCCATGATCGACGTGAGCAATAATGGCGATATTTCTAAATTTATTTTTTCTCATAGTTTGTTTATAATCTCAAATATAGATATCAGGTAGAAAAATAGACGCGGAAATTCAGGATACCGTCCAAACTTCCAAAGATTTATAATCAATAATTAAAAGATTACTACCTAGATATTTTTCATCATATCACTTTTAGAACAAAATAATAAAGAAGGAAGAAAATAAGTTATAATAAGTCGCTTCTCATGTTGGCGATAATTTTATTGGATAGTGTCACCCGATACAGGAAACCAGTGGAAAAACAATCACGGGGAAGCAAACTGCATCATTATACCACAGATCCAGGCTCCATAGGTACCTACAGCATAGCCCAAAACTGCCAGAAGCACACCCACTGGCGCCAAAGATGGATGAAAGGCAGAAGCCACAATGGGTGCTGAAGCTGCGCCACCTACATTGGCCTGGCTACCCACAGCCAGAAAAAAGAAAGGTGCTCGTATCAATTTCGCCACCAGCAGCAACAGCCCGGCGTGGAAACCCATCCAGAGGATACCTACCAGAAAAAGAGCAGGACTTTCAAAGATAGCCAGAATATCCATTTTCATACCGATGGTGGCTACTAAAATGTACAAAAACAAACTCCCGTAACGGGATGCTCCTATTCCTTCCAACCTTCGGATCGGAGTAAAAGACAGTGCCAAAGCCAAGGAGGTAGCCAATACAACAAGCCAGAAAAATTCTGATGTGAGGCTGAATTTTGACAGGCCTGGAGCATAGCTTCCAATCCAAGGCACAATCCTGTCTGACATAAAATGAGCTACAGCCGTGATGCCGAATGCTACTGTCATAACAGTGATGGTATCGGTCAAATCTGGTATGCGCATGATCTGGGACCGATATTCTTCCATATTTCGCTTCAGTTCGGCTATGGCACCAGTATCGGCTTTTAACCAACGATCCAGCTTCTGACCTATTCCGGAACCATACAGCAGAAAAGCCATCCAAATATTTGCTACAATCACATCTACGGTTATCATGGCAGAGAACAGATGATCACTAACGGCAAATATTTCTTTCATCGCTGCCTGATTAGCCCCACCACCGATCCAACTGCCAGCCACCGTGGTAAACCCACGCCATACCGCATCAGGGCCGGCACCTCCCACCAGTTCCGGTGCAAAAAATGCCGTAATAAGAATGGCTAGGGGTCCACCAAGAACAATACCTGCCGTAGCAGTCAAGAACATGACCAAAGCCTTGTGCCCCAGTTTCATAATTTCCTTAAGGTCAATGCTAATGGTTAGTAGTACCAAGCTGGCAGGTAACAGATACCTAGAAGCAACAAAATACAGTTTAGATTTTTCACCGGAAATGATTCCCAATGAATTGAATATAGAAGGGATAAAATAACACAGCAGCAAGTTAGGCACATAAGTATAGAATTTTTTCCAGAATGGATTATTACTTTTTGCAGTTCGAAAAACAAAAGCAAGAATGCCAAGTAGGATACCCAAAACGACAGCATCATTGGTGATTATTGGTTTTGTCATTGACTAATTTAGGCTAACCCATTTTACATAAAAATACTCTTCATATTTCCGAGACACAACCATAATTCTGGTTCTCATACTAAAGGGCATACTGGCAGGTAATTCCATTGACTTGGTCCATCATCTTTCGGATACGTCCCAGAAACCAGCCAATGTGAGGCAGCCTGCAAGTGCAGGGCCTACACCCAAAGCAAAGAACAAGGTACCCAAGCCTATGGTTCCGCCTAGTAACCAGCCAGCAAGCAAAACGCTAACTTCTATTCCAGTTCGCACTCGGCCAATCGGCCATCCCGTCCTACGCTGGATACTCGTCATCCATCCGTCTCGCGGCCCCGGTCCTAGATTTGCTGTGAGGTATATACAACTGCCTATCCCTACCACCAAGACCCCGAGCATAGCCTGGGTTGCGGCGATGGGCCAGGAAGATGGTTGAGGGAGCAAGGGCATCATTATATTAATTGCTACGGCGATCAACACCGCATTCAACAACGTACCCAGCCCCGGTGTTTCCTTAAGCGGAATCCACATAATCAACACTACTACACTGACAATAAATGTGGCAAAACCAATTGTCCATTCCAACTGAAACCCAATGCCCTGGGCAAGAACAGTCCAAGGACTTACTCCCAGCCTCGCATTAATGATTAATGCTTCACCGGTTCCAAATATCCACAGTCCGCTAATCAGAAAAAATAGTGTATCCAGCCTTGGCAGTAAATTTCTGGGATCTTCTGAGCTCCAAACTGTCGTAGGAATTTTCTGAGCAGGGCGAAGCAACGCAGAAATTTTACTCAAAGCCATCTGCGTGTATTCTGCGGCGGTGCAATTTCTTTTCCTTTAGATCTCTTACAACCCGGTTTATTACTGAAATAGCGGTATCAATTTCTGCTGTAGTATTGAAACGCCCCAGGCTGAAACGGATGGCGGAATGAGCCAACTCCGTATCCCGTCCCAGTGCTTTTATCACGTGGGAAGGCTCAAGACTAGCACTACTACAGGCCGAGCCTGTGGAACAAGCGATACCTTTCATTTTCATAATCATTGTTTCTCCATCCAATCCTGGAAAACAGAGACTTAGATTATGAGCTAAACGTTTATCGCGGCTACCATTCAAGATCACTTCAGGATGAATAACCCTGATTCCAGAATACAATTGGTCCCGGAGCTCACCAAGACGTAGGTTTTCCTTATTTATACACTCCAAACTGAGTTCCACTGCCCGTGCAAAACCAACTATCAAGGGTACAGCCAGGGTTCCAGACCGAAAACCTCGCTCATGCCCACCTCCTTCCATCTGTATCTGCAATTCCACCTTAGGGTCTTTCTGGCTCACGAATAGAAATCCGATCCCTTTTGGGCCATACAACTTATGCGCCGTGGCTGCTAATAAATTAATATTCATTGATTTTACATTTAAATCCAGTTTCCCAAACGACTGGCAGGCGTCCACCATAAATAATATATTTTTCTGTCGACAAATAGTGCCAATCTCTTGCACCGGTTGGATGGTTCCGATCTCATTGTTGGCATGCATTATGGCAACCAGGACAGTCTCCCTAGTTATGGCATTTGTTACATGGCTTGGGTTGACCATTCCCTTAGAGTCCACGGGCAATGTGGTTACCTTCCAGCCCTTACGAACAAGATAATTACAGGTATCTAATACAGCTTTATGCTCAGTTACTTGGGTAATAATATGCTGTCCTCGATCAATATATTTTTCAGCAACACCTTTAAGTGCAAGATTAATAGCTTCGGTAGCGCCACTGGTAAAAATAATTTCTCTGGGACTGCCCTGAATACTTTCAGCCATAACTCTGCGACCCTGTTCCACAGCTTCCTTCCCTTCCTGTCCATAGGAATGGTGCACACTGGCTGCATTCCCGAATTTCTCTTGGAAATACGGCAACATGGCTTTAACGACTTCTGGATCTGGGGGTGTGGTAGCTTGATTATCCAGGTAAATGGGTCTATTCATAAAAAGATATTCCTATGCTTATAAAAAATCAATGGAATACAAGACCAATACTTAGGATTTGTCTTTCAACTTATAATTATCAAGGTTCATTACCCGTTTATGCTTACCCGTACCTCCATTGGCCAGCATAACCATTTCGGACAGGATACTGAGTGCAATCTCTTCCGGAGTGTTGGCCAGCAGTTCCAGACCTGTAGGAGAAAAAAAATGCTCCAGTTCTTCATCTGTAATTCCATTTTCATGGAGATATTCCAATATAATTCCTGTTTTCTTAGCACTCGCTACAACCCCTACATAAGGGATGCCTTTCTTCAATGCTTCAAGAGTCACTCTATCATCATCACGATGATGTGTGGCCAGAATAAAATAGTCTACTGAAAAATTAATATCTTCCATTTCCAAGGATTCAGTGATTATCTCATCTGCCCCAGGATAACGATCTTTTTCTTGTTCTGACGTTTGTACAATAACCTTTAACTTCAAAAGACTAGCCATTTGACATATAATTTCTACCAGTCGGCCCATACCCCGGATTAACAGAGTCGAATTGACCAATTGTGGCTCTACAATTACTGACATATATCCTCCACACGGAATGCCCATGCCTATTTCATCACTATCTAGGTCGATCTCTACTGTTTTTGGCAAACCATTTATTAATGTTTCCTTTGCTGTGGCAGCAACACGATTTTCGATACATCCACCACCAATATACCCTAGGATGCGTTTTCCGTTTTCATCAAACAAAGCCTTGTCACCTACTTTTCCAGATGAAGAACCAGTAACACTGAAAACAGTGGCGATTGCATAGGGAGTTTCTTCTATTTCCAAATTATTCATTTTATGGATGAGATCTTTATGTTTAGACATTTTAAGACTTTTCGCTTTTGATAAGAAAATAATCATCCTGTGTATCGCAATCAAGAACGACCTCATCGGATTCGATAGGTATACCAATTGCATCATCGGGGTATTTTTTCAGTACTTTTTTACAGCCTCTATCGCCATTACTACTAAGAATCTCTTGAAAATATTTTTTAGGGAAAATTACTGGGTTTGCCTGGGAGTGATCGTAAAGTGGGTATACAATTTTTCCACCCTCGTGATTTTTGAATTCACCAACAAGCAGATCCAATGTCAGTTTTGTAATAAGAGGCATGTCTCCAAGCACAATCATACTTCCCTGAATATCTCGCGAAAGGGCAGATATTCCCTGATAGATTGAACTGGCCATGCCCCGTTTCCAATCATTATTATTGACAATAATATCAATCTCCCTGGGCAGTTCTTCCTCTACTAGACTATTCTCAAAGCCAGTCACCACAATCACGGGACTTAAAACGGTATTCAGAACCGTTCTACATACATGATTAATTATTGATTTGTTATTGTATGGAAGCAACAGTTTATTTTTTCCAGCCATCCGAGTAGATCCACCCGCAGCAAGTATAATAGCAGAAATTTTCATGCCATTGCTTTAAGATTGGTATTTTTATCAAACCTTGAGAGGACTTTGCCAAGATCTACTAAACTATTAAGGTTATGGATCGGCAGAAAATCATCCACATTAGATAATATTGCCTGTACACCTTTTGTCAATGGTTGAAAGTCCTTAAAGCCAAGGTTTGGATTCAACCATATTAAGCGATGGCAACTTCGACGTAACCGGTCTGTTTGTTTTCTAAGTAATTCTATATTTCCTGTATCCCAGCCATCGCTGATGAGAAGCACTACTGCACCTCCACCTAGCACTCGTCGGGTCCATTTCCGATTGAAAGCTTCTAGGTTCTCCCCAATCTTAGTTCCGCCTGACCAATCCTTCACACTTTTATTTACCAGCTCCAAGGCATCATTTACATCTTTTTTACGTAAATAATGAGTGATACGGTTGAGTCGGGTACCGAACGTGAATGCTTCCAAATTCTTATGGGCCGTATTTAGTGTATACATAAAATGAAGTAAGATTCTGGTATAAGTCTCCATTGACCCACTGATATCAGTGATGATAACCAAGGGGCGAGGCTTAACTTTTTTCTGCTTCCAATGTAATTCTATAAAATCCTGGGAAGGGAATATATTCTCGCGAATAGTCTGCCTAATATTCAAACGCAGTGGTTTTCGCCCAGGTTCGAGACGACGTAGTCGTTTCTCACCCAAACGCCATTCCCATCGAGCAATAAATTCTCGAGCAAGATCAAGCTCTTCATTGCTATATTCATCAAAACGTTTAGAGCGCAATATCTCTTGGGGACTATATAGAAAAACATCAAAGGTTTTCTCATCTTCCTGTTCTTTTTCAGAGTTCTCATCTCTTTCCTGAGAATCATCAACCTTTTTATATATCAATTTCTGATCCCGTTCCTTCATATTTTTTAAGTCGGTCTGAGTTAATCTGGATTCATATAATTTCCGCAGAATTTGAGAGACATTCTTGATCCGATCTGGATTACGCCAGTAAAGATCAAATAACTTGTCAAACAGGGGCAGTAACTTATAATCTGTGATGAAACAGGCTTTCATTGCTTGGCGAAAATCTTCCCGATTAACGAGTTCTATATAAGAACTCGATTCAATAGCGTTCATAATTTCTACAGTTCCTACAGGGCATCCTGCCTGACGCAGAAACCGGCCAAATACAGTAATGGCATCATGTAGTCTAGATGTTACAGTTGGTTGTAATGGCAATGGTTTACATTGAAATGAGTTCTGCTTCTGCAAAAGCACGCTGTATTAGGCCATGAGTGGTTTTCCCGTCCATTTTTTCAATATCATCCTGATATTTCAATAGAGTTCCTAATGTATCAGAAGTGACTTCAGTAGAAAGTTCTGTAGTACCTAGCTTGATGAGCGCATTTGCCCAGTCCAATGTCTCTGCAATCCCTGGCAACTTATAAAAATCTTTTTCACGTATGGCCTGAACAAAAGCAACTACCTGCTTGCCTAGAATTACATTCACTGTTGGAATTTTTCTTTTTATGATCTCAAACTCCTGCTCCGCAGTCGGATAATCAATCCAATGGTAAAGACAGCGTCTTTTTAATGCATCATGAATTTCACGGGTACGATTGGATGTGATCACTACAACCGGTGGATTATCTGACTTAATGGTGCCAATTTCTGGAATTGATATTTGAAAATCAGAGAGAACTTCCAACAAATAGGCTTCAAACTCCTCATCAGCCCGATCTAACTCATCAATGAGCAATACGGCAGGAGCATCCCCCTTATGTTCCAGGGCCTGATAAAGGGGTCGTTTGATCAAAAAATCCTGACCAAATATTTCCTTTGCCATTTTCTCATTATCTGATTCTCCTCCAGCTTCCAACAAACGAATCTGGAGGATCTGCTTCGAGTAATTCCATTCATAGATGGCATTATGCACATCCAAACCTTCATAGCATTGCAAACGAATGAGTTCTGTATCCAGAATACGAGATAACACCTTGGCCACTTCTGTTTTGCCTACCCCTGGTTCACCTTCCAAGAAAATGGGCATACCCATTTTCAAGGATAAATATATAGATGTTGCAAGAGAACGATGGGTAATATAATTATGATCATCCAGAGTTGTCTGGATGTCTTCTACCGCATTGAATGAAGTCAGTTTCATATTCTTAAAAGTAACTAAAATTAACTGCTTTACGCCCTTTGGGCTTTAGTTAATTTATATCTGAATGTAGGAATTGGGCTCAGCTTTAAATCTGTCTTTGCACCCTCCGCAACAAAAATAATATGTTACATCTTCATAAACCAAAAAACAATCTGCCGTGGCCGGATCCACAAACATACCACATATAGGATCCTTTTCTTTTCCCGAATCGTGGTTCACAGTTTCGATAATAATTTCATCTTTTCTGGTGATTTCTCTTCGATTTTGCACCAATTCTGCCATGATTGAAACAGCAATTTCTTCAGGTGTTACCGCACCGATATCTAAGCCTGCAGGAAACTTGATCCTTTCAATCTGTTCAGGCTGAATATTTCGCCTTTCCAAACGTTCTAAAAGGCTTTTGGTTTTCTTTTTGCTGGCTATAAGAGATAAAAATTCCGGTTTCGAAGCTATAGCCGCATTCAATGCACGCAGATCACCATTCCCCTGAGTTGCCACCACTGCCATACAGGGGCCTTCTACGCTAGAGAATTCAGTTATTTTAGTAACCTTCTGATCTAGGTCAATATCAGATAAATCAGGAGATAGCACAATTACATCAAATTCAAGAAACAGCCCCATTTTTGCAAGAGCTGACACTGTAGGCGTATTGCCATAAATAACTAATTTAGTCATTGGTAATACCGGTTCAATATGAAATTCAAGTGTACCTCCACTTTCACAGGTTAAAAATATTGCTTTTTTATAGGTTACATTACCATTGTTACTTTTCTCTGGGCTGAGGCGGATAATAGAAGCCATCCCATCACGAATACATTTTAATCCTTCTTCTATAACTGTATTCTGCGAGCAACCACCGCCGATCCAACCTTCCATTTTACCATCTGACGTAATTATAGCCTTGGCCATTGGTTTGGCAGAAGTTGGAGCTATTGTATCAATTACCGTCGCGATGGCAAATGGTGTTCCTGCTTTCTCGAGTTCTGCAGCTCTTCTGATCCAGTTAAATTTCATATTGTAGATCTTATTCTTTTTTCGATTTTAACTTATCCATCAATCGCCCAAATACACCTTTAATAGCCGCCAATGCCACAGCAACTCCGCTCAATGCATCCGCAGCTTGATTATCATTAACTAAATTTTTACCATTACCTTCCAAAACTTCAGCAAGTGATGCGGTAAATTGTAGGAATAATTGGTTAGAAACATCTTCAATCATACGGGAACCAAATTGTGCAAGCATACCTTGTATTGTAATGGTGGAGTCACCCTTAACTTCAGATGTCCCATCTCCTTTATCCGTTATTGAGCCAACTAACTCCATCGTAGCACCTCCCTTACCTTTGGTATCTGTGCCCTTCCCATCAATTTCAATAATATGATTTTCCTGATCCATTGATCGTATAGATACTTCACCTCGATAACTCGATTTAATTGGACCAACCTTCACAACCATCATCACGGAGTGTTTATTATCACCCATATCTTGCTCATACTGAGCCCCAGGGATACAAGAAGATACTTTTTTCACATCAGTCATTAATCCCCATACTTTACTCACAGGCGCACGTATAGAGAAGGTTTTTGAAATCTCTACTTTCACTCTTTATTTAATGTATATAAATAGGGGTATCAAGCAGCATTCTGCTTATGAATAGCACGCCATACCTTTTCTGGTGTAATAGGTATATCTATATGCCTTACACCAAGGTGAGATAAAGCATCGACTACAGCATTTGCAATTGCAGGAGGCGCTCCCACGGTTGGTGACTCTCCTACTCCTTTAGCACCTAATGGATGATGAGGTGAAGGAGTTATTGTTTTATCTGTTTCCCAATGAGGAGTCTCAACCGCTGTAGGAACTAAGTATTCCATAAAACTGCCACCAGTTATATTCCCTTCATCATCGTAGCTAATTTCTTCAAATAGAGCAGGTGCCAAACCTTGTGTCAAACCTCCATGAATTTGGCCTTCAACGATCATAGGATTAATTATATTTCCACAATCATCGATCGCCACAAACCTACGTATCTTTACTTCTCCAGTATCAGGATCAATATCCACAACAGCAATATAGCTTCCAAAAGGATAAGTCATATTAGGAGGATCATAATAATGTGTAGCTTCTAATCCTGCTTCTAATCCCTGCGGATGGTTGGTATAAGCAGCAAAGGCAACCTCTTGAATCGTAACTGACTTATCCGGTACACCTTTTACTGAAAATTTCCCAACTTCCCATTCCAGATCTTCTTCCGCTACTTCTAACAAATGAGCCGCTATCTTCTGAGATTTATCCTTGATTTTCCGGCAAGCCACCGCTGCTGCTGCACCTGCAGTGGGCGTTGATCTACTGGCATAGGTTCCTAAACCATAAGGTGCAGTATCTGTATCTCCTTCTTCAACAGTTACATCAGAATGAGGTATGCCTAATTCTTCTGCAATAATTTGAGCGTAAGTCGTTTCATGTCCCTGTCCCTGTGATTTTGTACCAAAACGGGCGATCACTTTTCCTGTCGGATGTATACGTATTTCAGAGCTATCAAACATTTTAATTCCAAGAATATCAAAATCCTTGGAAGGGCCAGCCCCGACGACTTCAGTAAATGATGAAATACCTATTCCCATAAGTTCACCTTTTTCACGTTTCTCAGCTTGTTCCTTTAAAAGTTCATCATAGCCAATCTTATCCATGGCTAGCTTTAATGCGCCATGATAATCACCGCTGTCATATTCCCAACCCATGGGTGATTGATAAGGGAAAGCATCCTTTGGAATAAAATTATTCATTCTAATTTCAGCTGCATCCATACCTATTTCATCCGCAACAACATCTACCATACGTTCAATTGCATGGACTGCTTCTGTAACCCGGAACGAGCAACGGTATGCTATCCCACCTGGCGGTTTATTGGTATAAACACCATCCACTTCCACAAAAGCTTTCTTGAAATCATAAGAACCAGTGCAAATTGAAAACATACCCGCAGGGAACTTTGATGGATTTGCTGCAGCATCAGCATAACCATGGTCTGCCAGCGTTTTGATTCTCAAACCATTTAATGTACCATCCTTATCGGCAGCTATCTCACAAGTCATATGATAATCTCTGGCAAATGAATCTGCTTGCAGATTTTCACGTCGATCTTCTATCCATTTAATTGGTAGCCCTGTAACAACGGAAGCCGCAATAGCGATTACATAACCTGGGTAAACTGGGACCTTGCCACCGAAACCTCCGCCTATATCAGGCGAGATGATACGGATTTTATCTTCTTGGAGTCCCACATGCCCGGCTACCAATGCAACCACAGTGCGTATAGCATGCGGGGCCTGCGTGGTCAACCAAACCGTGAGTCTACCCGTTACAGAATCAAACTCTGAAATACAGCCACATGTTTCAATCGATGCAACATGAATTCGAGGAAGATAAATATCTTCTTTTACTGTTACATCTGCATTGTTGAAAATTTCTTCTGTCTCTGCCTTATCGCCTGCCTCCCAGTGAAAAATATGATTATTTTCCTGACCTTCTTTATCATCCCGTATTATTGGTGCATCTGGTTCAGTCGCCTTATGTGGATCAACCACAACAGGAAGTGGCTCGTATTCCACTTCTACCAATTCCACTCCATCTGCAGCACTGTAACGATCAGTGGCAACCACCGCTGCCACTTCCTGGGCCTGATAGCAAACTTTATCGATTGGTAAAACCATCTGTGTATCGGACATTAAAGTGGGCATCATATGAAGATTGTATTCCTTCAAAGTTTCACCCGTAATTACTGCAGCAACACCGGGGTGTGCTAGTGCTTTCTCTGTATTAATACTCTTAATTTTAGCATGTGCATATGGACTGCGTACAATATCCATAAATACCATACCTGGCCTAACAACATCATCCACATAGTTTCCCTGGCCGCGTATGAATCTTGGGTCTTCTTTACGTTTAATTGAATGTCCCATTCCTCCAACTTCAGGAGATGTTTTACATTTTGACATTATTCGCCTCCTTCTGTAGCTTTTTCTTGAAGTGTGTTTGATGCATATTGCACCGCTTTTACAATGTTTTGGTAACCAGTACAACGGCATAGATTTCCAGAAATTCCCCAACGAATTTCATCTTCAGTTGGGGTTGGATTATTATCTAGTAAGTGTTTTGATGACATAATCATCCCTGGTGTACAAAAACCGCACTGCAAACCATGTTCTTCCATAAAGCCTTCTTGTAATGGGTGAAGTGTTTCTCCTTCCATCCCTTCAATGGTAGTTACTTCTCTTCCATTAGCTTGAACAGCAAAAACTGTACAAGATTTAACTGCTGTTCCATCCAAAAGAACTGTACATGCACCACAATGGGTGGTATCGCATCCTATATGAGTTCCAGTTAATGCACAATTATCACGGATCAAGTGAACCAAAAGCAATCTATCTTCCACTTCAGCAGTTCTGGGTTCTCCATTAATTGTCACTGTAATTGATTGTGTGGCCATATTAACTCCCTCCTTCTGCTCTTTCTTTAGCTTTCATAATAGCCCGTGATGTCAGCACTTTTACTACTGCTCGCTTATACTCTTCTGAGCCACGATGGTCACCCACTGGCTGGGATGCTGCTGCTGCAAGTTTACCTGCCTCATCTGCATCTTCCTGCGATACGCTAGTACCTACCAACACATCCTGCGCATCAGAACAACGGACCGGTGTTGGCCCTACATTAGTTAAAGCAATTCCTGCCTTACTACAAGTATCCCCATCAAAATTTAATGCGGCGGCAGAACCTGCGATGGCATAGTCACCCACTTTGCGCTCCATTTTTTTATATGCAGCGCCGAATTTACCATTTGGACTTGGAATCCGAATCTCAGTCAAAATTTCATTATCTGTAAGTGCCGTCATTAGAGGACCCTGAAAAAAATCATCAATGGCAATAGTTCTTCTACCACTTCCCAATAATCCTGAGGGACCCGATGCCACAACTTCAGCATCCAGCGCTACCATCGTGGCAGGATGATCATTTGCTGGATCACCATGTGCGATATTTCCACCCACAGTAGCCAAATTTCGTACTAGTGGATCTGCAATTACTTCAGAAGTATCCTTCAGAATAGGGTATTTTTCTGCGATTAGTTCAGAATTTTCTAGAGCAGATTCTCTCGCCATTGCCCCAATACAAAGCACACCCACTTCTTCTCTGATATAATCAAGATCCGATAGACCATTAATATCCACCAAATGATCCGGTTCAGCCAATCGAAGTTTCATCATGGGTATTAAACTGTGTCCGCCGGCTAGGATTTTGGCGTCATCACCAAGATCTTCCAACAGCTTTATGGCCTCATCCAAAGATGACGGCGAGTGGTAATTAAAAGAACCTGGTATCATAGCATCCTCCCCTTAATAAAAAACTCATGTGCATAATCAAGGTGACGCTTCTTGATACTTCAATTTACCAATTTTTTATATTATAAGGCTATTATCTTTCAATTATGAAAGGCCATTCCAATTTGTAGCTTTTTTAAAACAAGTTTTATTTCTTCTATAACAGTGGGATCATCAATTGTAGATGGGATTTCCGTTTGACCTTGATCTGCCAAGGCTCTTATGGATTTTCTCAATATCTTTCCTGACCTTGTTTTAGGTAATCTTTTCAGAATAGCTATCTGTTTAAAATTAGCAACTGCTCCAATATTGTTGCGAATAATCATAATCAAATCAGTTACCAAGTCTTCATTTTGCAAACTAAACCCATCCTTGAGTACTACAAAACCCGCAGGAACTTGACCTTTGAGCTGATCAGCAACACCAACAACAGCGCATTCTGCTACTGCTCTATGACTTCCTATTAATTCTTCCATTTCACCAGTGGATAAACGGTGCCCAGCAACATTAATTACATCGTCAGTCCTACCCATTACAAATACATACCCATCATTATCTATATAACCCCCATCTCCAGTTAGGTAATACCCAGGGAATGAAGATAAATAGGAACTTTCATAGCGTTCATTATCATTCCATAAAGTAGGCAAGCATCCAGGAGGTAACGGAAGTTTTATAACAATGCTCCCGGTCTCTGAAGATTTCACGCGGCGACCATGCTTATTAAGAATCTGAACATCAAACCCAGGAACGGGTACGGTGGCAGATCCCATCTTGATTTTTTTCAATTCAGTACCCAACATATTTGAACAAATCGGCCAGCCTGTTTCAGTCTGCCACCAATGATCAATCACAGGACAATCCAAAAGATCAGACAGCCATTTATAGGTTGGAGGATCAAGTCTCTCACCAGCTAGAAAAACGGATTCTAATGTTGATAAATTATATTTTTCTATAAATTTTCCGTCAGCGTCTTCTTTTTTTATTGCCCGAAATGCAGTAGGAGCTGTAAAAAATGTTTTAACATTATATTCTTCTATGACACGCCAGAATGAACCGGGATCGGGTGTTCTAACTGGCTTACCCTCAAAAAGGATTGTGGTACAACCACGAATCAGAGGAGCATATACGATGTATGAATGCCCCACAACCCAACCTACATCAGAAGCGGCCCAATATACATCTCCGGGAGAAATATCGTAAATGGCATCCATACTGTAATTCAGAGAGACAGCATGACCTCCATTGTCACGGACAATCCCTTTCGGTTTCCCAGTTGTTCCAGAAGTATACAATATATATAGCGGATCAGTACTTTTTACAGGAACAATATTGTGCCGACTTGCTTGGCTCATGCAATCTTCCCAATCATGATCCCTTCCATCAATAAGTTCGCAATTTTCTTGAGGACGTTTTAGGATTATAGTGTGATCCGGTTTATGAAGAGCTGATTCTATGGCAGCATCCAACAACGGTTTATATGGTATTATATTTTTGAATTCAATACCGCATGTGGATGATATAATTATTTTTGGTTTTGCATCATCTATTCTTATCGCTAATTCATTTGAAGCAAATCCACCAAAAACAACCGAATGGATGGCTCCCAATCTAGCACTGGCCAACATTGCAATTACAGCCTCCGGCACCATGGGCATATAGATAACAACACGATCCCCTTTTTCAATTCCAAGATTAGCCAATACACCAGCAAAATGGGATACTTGCTCTAACAATTCATTATAAGTAAAAGACCTTTTACTATTTGTAACAGGTGAATCATAAATAAGAGCGAGTTGGTCACCACGACCTCTCAGCACATGCTGATCCAAGGCCAAATAGCAAGTGTTTAGCTCACCTCCTTCAAACCAACGATAATGACCTTGCTTACTTTTTGAAAGAATGGATTCTGGAAATTTAAACCAATGGATTTTTTCGGCATGATTTTGCCAATACTTATCTGGATTATTAATTGAATCTTGGTATTCACTTAAATAAGACATCAAATAATTTCTATAATTTTATTTAATTATTTAAAAAAATATTATACCAGTTTTTAAGGATAGGTTTCTAATTCAGCTTTGATACTGTCCTTTATCAATCGTTTAATCAAGATTTTAAAACCAGCCAAAACGAATCAAGGATTTGTTTGCACGTAATGAAAAACCAGCTGCAAGAAGAAGCAAAAACAATGAAACAAATGGATGGAAACGATAGTTTGTCTGAACGCCAAGTATAATGGCCGTAATTACTAAGAATAGACATACTGTAGCCAATTTTTTACGTAGAATTCGAAATGGGGCAAGTTTTTCTGGCAAATCTTCAGAGGTCAATTCAGTAGGTGTTAAAGACTCCAGCAGGCTCTCAATTTTCGGCTGGATTGAAAAATGAACATAGGAAAGTAAACTTATTAGCAAAAGCAAAATGAGTGTTTTGGCAGTTAATACCCAGTTGGACCAAATAGCATTTAAGCCTGAGCCGAGAAATAAAATTACTATCCCTGATAGGAACACTGTACATTGAAATACATAACAACGGATGGCTCCTCGTTTAATGATATTTTCAAAATAACGGTCTGTGGCATAATTAAGCGATGGCCCCATAAGCGCTCTTTCATTAACAATAATCAAATTGAATAATGGGATGGACATAAATGCAAAACCAATAACATGTAAAAACTTGGCTATATTGTAAATATGATCCATTTTAAATGCCTTTATTCTTATTTACCAATGCTGATTGTATCTTTCGATAATTTATAATATCCATTCTTCCCAAATAATATTAGATGATTTATTTAATTTTAGTTTGAAAAATTGTAAACATGACATCTACACTAGTATTTTTTTATAATTGATTCTTAAAAAAAGTTCTATCAATAATATATTAATCGTTTTACAAATACGATAAGGAACTGAAGGGAAGATAAAGATAAGATAATTAAACCCTTCAGTTCCTTTCACGATAATAAATTAGGCTAAACCCAATTCCTTTTTCTTTGCATCTAAGTCCATACCATGGAGCCGGGCTAGATTTTCTCCTAATATCTTCCTTTTGGCTTGTTCTGTCAGTGGTGGATATCCATATTCTGTTGTCAGATCTTCGGGGAGCTCAAAGTTCCAGAATTCTTCCAATGCCCATTGTGGATGCCATATAGGTGCTTCACCTCCATAAATCACCTTATCTTCACCACACCACCACATCAGTTTGGCCATTATTTCCGCAAATACCCTTGGATGACGACCAATGAAATTCAATGTGGCAGCAATGGATGCATATAAATTCGGATAGCGTATTGTCTGCCAGAGAACTTCATCAAGCCAGGGCAAACCAATATGAAAGATCACGAAATTAATATCTGGGAAGTTTGAAGCTGCTCCATCCATATCAAAAGTCCGGGTATGCTCTACTGGTTGTGGACCAAGAGGCACACCTTTATGTACTCCAATAAGATTGATGCCAAGTTCCTGTGCTTTTTCAAATACAGGATAAGCAACACGCGGATCATCCATCCTCCATGGAAACGGCTGTCCATAGTCATATCGTACATTGTAAAGTTTGAATCCTTTTGCTCCATATTCCTTAACTTGTACTTCCATTAAATCCAATGCTTTTTTCCCTTCAAGAGGATTAATTGATCCCCAAAATACAGCACGGTCTGGATGCTTTTGCGCCATTTCTGCACATTTCTCCCATGGGGACAAACCATCCTTGAAAAGATCAGTGAGCGGGAGGGGTTGTGAGACAATCATATCTGTATCGGATTCTTCAATAACCATATCATAGATTTCATCCACGCTCCATTCGCGAAAAAAGTCATCACGGTCAATAACTTTTTCACCTTCTTTAGTTAAAAAAGCGTGAAACGCATAAAGGTGTTCATCAAAAAGATCACCAGCTGAGTCAAATGCGTTTGACTTGTCAAAATTGAAAATGTGACAAACACAGTCGAATACGAATACATCTTTTGGTATTGCCATTTTATTTTCCTCCTTGTTGTTGTTCTAATAATTGTTTTTTCTTTAATGGAATCAATTCTTTCAATGGAATTGTAAGTTTTTTTCTCGCTGATTCTGAAAGCCTTTCCATTGTCCACACTGGATCCCAGACAACCTTAACATCAACATTATCAACTTCTTCAAATTCTTCAATCCTCTCCTTCATCATCTTAAATAGAATAGATACTGATGGACACCATCCTGTAGTTAATAATATTTCAATATCAACCTTTCTATTATTCACTTTAATATCTTCAATTAACCCCATATCAACTACACTAATTCCCCGATCTTCACAGCAAGGGTCATAGCAATCTCTGAGTGCTTCAATTACTGAATCTTTTGTTATAGTAAGATCTTTTCCATTACTATTAAGTTTATTTGTTGTTTTCTTCATTTTTTTTCTATTTATTTATATTAATTAATTTGATTTTTCATCAAGATATTTCTCGGATAACACGAAATCCTGTATTATGGCTAAAAGCAATTGGATTCCCACTTAAGCGTCGTGCAGCACGAACTCCCCATTCATGATCCATCCAAGAACCGCCACGGAGAACCCGCCAACCATCTACTTCAAAATCTTCTCTTCCATCATGAACCTTATAGGGGTAATCAATAAATAGGGTACTGCACCATTCCCAGACATTCCCAACCATATCAAGGACACCAAATGAACTTGCACTACTTAAAAAACAGTTCACTGGTGTGGTCCACCCAACGCCTAATTCCCAACAATTGCAATTTTTGAAATTGAAAGAATTTCCCCAAGGGTATACATTATTTTCCACACCGCGAGCAGCTCGTTCCCATTCAATTTCTGTGGGAATTCTATGTTTAACTCCTGTAGCATCGCTTAACCATTTACAATAGGCTATAGCATCATACCAGTTCACTTCCACAACAGGATGATCACATAGGATTTCAGGAAATCCCCTATGCCAATGAGAAGGAAGAGTGTGATTAGTCTGTTCTATAAATCGCTGATAGGCGAGGTTTGTTACCGGGAACTTACTAATCTCAAAAGAATTTATTGAAATAGAATGGCTGTCATCTCCTTCACCGATCAAAGCGATACCGGTTGGGATTTTTATAAACTGATCTGGCGTCTCATAATAAGACTGATCAGGTTCCTGTTCAAATGGAGTACCGGATAGAGGACCTTGTGAAGTGCCCGTTGGCAGTTGAGTACTGCCAACGGGCATATTCGGAAAAAAGGTGGGCTACCAGGGCCTATAGGCATTAAACTCGTTCGGCTGCGTTAGAAACCGCTCTTTTTAGTATAACACCACAAAGATGGGTACGATAATCAGCGGAAGCGACAAGGTCACTGAGCATATCCTGACCATCAGCTGCTTTTGCTGCCGCAGCAACTATGGCATCATCGCCAAGATCAGAACCGGTTAGAGCATCTTCTGCTGCTGAAGCACGAAATGCATGATCACTAGCACCTGTAACACCAATCCTGCAGGAGGTACAGGATCCGTTATCTAAAGTAACAACAGCTCCAACTCCAACCACAGCATAGCGGGATGCTGGATTAAAAAATTTGGCATAGGCGGCACCACTACCATTGCTTAATACTGGAACCTGTATTTCTGTAATAACTTCCCCATCATTTAATGCCGTTTCAAATAAACCGGTAAAAAAGTCTTCTACAGAGATTGTTCTGCCACTCGTTATTATTTTTGCTCCTAGTGCCATTAAAATTCCTGGATAATCTGAAGCGGGATCAGCATGTGCAACATTGCCACCAATTGTACCACGATTACGAACCTGTGGATCTCCAATCATACCGGCTGCTTCTGCCAATGCCTCGCAACCATCCTTCACTACACCTGAATTTTCCACCTCAGCATGGGTGGTCAAAGCACCAATATGGATCGTATCATCATCCTTGCTAATACCCTTCAGATCATTTATCCCTGCAATATCAACAAGGGAACCTGGTTCGGATAGGCGAAGTTTCATTGCTGGAATAATGCTGTGCCCTCCCGCCAGAAAACTAGCATCAGCATTAGCTTTAAATAATGATTCGGCTTCATCAATTGAACTGGCTCGATAGTAATCAAAATTTGCTGGTTGCATGGTCTAACCTCCGTTTGTTTGTATTAGGTTCCAGATTTTTTCTGATGTAAGTGGCATCTCAATATCCTTTACACCATAACCGGATAAGGCATCAACAACAGCATTTACCACTGCTGGTGGTGATGTGATACTTCCCATTTCACCTACACCCTTGACTCCCAGAGTATTACTGGGGGATGGAGTTTCTATACGGTCAGATTCAATCATAGGAAAATTGTCAGCTCTAGGCATGGTATAATCCAGCATAGACCCAGTGACCAATTGGCCATCATCATCATAGACACCATGCTCATAAAGAGCCTGTCCCACACCCTGTGCTATTCCGCCCAAAATCTGGCCTTCAACCACCATGGGATTAATTACATTTCCACAATCCTCAACTGCAACATATTTCTGAACCTCAATTTCACCAGTATCTTTATCTACTTCCACTTGCACCAGGTGAGCAGAGGACGGGAATGTAAAATTTCCAGGATTATAATAGGCTGCGGTTTCCAAACCAGGATCCATTCCTTCCGGTAGGCTATGGCCGCTGTAGGCAGCAAATGCGAGTTCTCCAAATGCCTTCGATTTTTCCGGAACACCTTTTACATGAACAGTGCCATTTTCATCGTCGTATGCCAAATCATCTTCAGACACTTCCATGAGATGGGCAGCGAGTGTTACTAGCTTATTACGTATCGTCTTTGCAGCATTTGACAGTGCTTCACCACCAACCGCTGCACTGCGGCTTCCGTAGGTACCCATACCTTGGGTTACAAGATCAGTGTCACCATGTACTACATCAACATCGGCAACTTCAATACCCAATTTATCAGCTACAATTTGAGCCATAGTGGTCTCATGACCCTGTCCATGTGAATGAGAACCCGTAAAAGCTGTAACTTTACCTGTCGGGTGAACTCGAATACCTCCGTGCTCCCACATACCACCATAAAATCCCAGTGCTCCTACGGTAGCCGCTGGACCATATCCACTTGCTTCTACGCTACCACTTACACCAATTCCCACAAGCCGTCCTTCATCTTTTGCACTAGCCTGGGCAGCTCGCATACCTTTGTAATCTGCAATTTCTTCCAGTTTATCGAACATGGCATGGTAATCACCACTGTCGTATAAAAATGCCACCGGTGTCTGATAAGGAAATTCATCTTTTCCAATAAAATTCTTTCTTCGTATTTCAATAGGATCCATATCTAGTTCCTTGGCAGCCACATCTATGATTCGTTCCAGTAAGTAAGATGCTTCTGGCCTTCCTGCACCGCGGTAGGCATCTACAGGAACAGTATTAGTTAGTGTTCCCGTGGTTTCACCCCATATCCCTGGATTTTTATATAATCCGGAAAAAAGAGTAATGCAAATGACAGTTGGAATCAATGGTGCAATACTTGATAAGTATGCACCCATGTCAGCATGAAGTTCCACGTATAGTCCAGTAATAGTACCGTCACTTTTTAATGCTAACTTGCAGTTTTGGACATGATCACGTCCTTGAGAGTCGGTCATAAAAGATTCACTTCTTGTGGCAACCCATTTGCAGGGCCTGTTAATCTTTTTTGCTATCCAAGGCACAATCACCTCTTCCGGGTAATGGAATATTTTGCTCCCAAACCCACCACCTACATCCGGAGAAATGACCCTCAGTTTATGCTCATCAAGCATTGGCAGAGTAACAGCACTTAGCCCAAAACGGATAATGTGCGGATTCTGACTAGTCGTCCACACTGTCATATTCTCTGTCGCAGTGACCCATTGGGCAGCACAAGCTCTTGGTTCCATGGCATTAGCAATCAGACGCTGGTTGATCAAATCCAATTTTACCACATGATCCGCTTCTTCAAAGGCTTTATCACATGCTTCCCTATCTCCTAAACCCCATTTGAAACTAATATTATTTTCAATTTCATCATGAACGAGAGGTTTTCCATCTTCCGTGGTAGCCTTAGCACCTATTGTAGCGTCAAGCACTTCATAATCAACTTGAATTAAATCTAGGGCGTCGCGTGCTATATATTGATTTTCCGCTACGACAGCTGCGACACTATCTCCAACATGACGTACTTTGTCTGGTACCAAAGGCCAGCGGTCTGGAATTTTGTTATCTGGCACCTGCCAGATAACAGGCATTTTACCGACACCATCATCAATGAGATCCTTTCCAACAAATATATCAATTACACCATCCAAAGCTTTAGCGGCGTCTATATTTATACTGTTGATCTTAGCATGGGCATGGGGGCTCCTCAGAACTGCTACATGAGCCATTTCTGGGAGTTTAATGTTCGCTACATAATTACCCTTTCCCTGAATAAACCTCGGGTCTTCTACTCTTTTTACACTTTTGCCTATATGTTTACCCATTATGCGCCTCCTTCCATCGTCTGTGATGTGGTTTGGATAGCTTTTACAATATTCTGGTACCCGGTACAACGGCATATATTGCCTTCAAGGGAATGTCGTATCTCAAACTCAGATGGTTTCGGATTGTCACCCAGTAAACCAACACCAGCCATAATCATACCTGGCGTACAATAGCCACACTGCAAACCATGCTCATCCCAAAATGCCTGCTGGAGGGGATGCAATTCGCCACTGTTTGCAAGTCCTTCAATGGTGGTAATCTCACTGCCATCAGCCTGGACAGCCAGTGCTGTGCAAGATTTTATAACACAACCATCCATAATAATGGTGCAAGCACCGCATTGGCTGGTATCACAACCAATATTCGTACCTGTTAAATCTAAATGGTCGCGAAGAAAATCTACCAATAAGGTCCTTGCTTCTACATCACCAGTACATGAATTACCATTTACTGTCATCGATATTTTATGACTCATAATTTGCTCCTTTATTTTAGGTATCACTATGCCATATTGCTTTCAATTACTTTATTCTTAAAATTTTCAAACCCCTGGTCCATTAATTTTTTCCCAGTTGCCTCAATCAAACGCTGACCAACACGGGCAAGAATCCCAGCGACATTTCCTTCAGCAATAAACGTGAAATTAGTACCATCTTTATTGGAGTGAAGTTTTATCTCTCCCTGGCCATTCATGGATCCATTCTTGCCGTTACCACGAACAAGAAATTTGTATCCTTCTGGTTCATGTATATCAAACATTTCAAAGCTAGACTCGAATTTGCTACGAACGGGTCCCACCTTAATATCAATGTGGGCTGTGAATTGATTATTCCCCTTTGGTTCAAGAGACTGGCAGTTAGGGAGAATCTGTGCTAGGATATCTGGGTTCTGGATCGCATACCAGACATCTTCGCGAGGAAGGTCTATATGATATTCTTTTTCCAGGCGTATTGCCAAATGAACTCCAATTTCTTCATTTGTTAAAACCTGGTATGTGGAACCCTACGTTAGTCCAAGGAATAAGGTAGATTAAAATATAACAGTCGTTTATGATTATCAAGACAAAGTTGAATTCTTGCTACTTAGCAAAGGATATTGTATATAATTACATATCAGTTATTTAATGTATACATTCGCTGGGGACCTTCTCTCCATCGCGTAAAATGGCCCATTTCCAAATGGGCACCCGCTTCTTGAGTTCAGTAATGAAATAGGTCATTGCTTCCAGACCTTCTTTGCGATGCTTGGACCAAATTGCAACATGTAGACTGGTTTCACCAATATTGATCCGGCCAATACGGTGTCGGCAAAATAAATCCCTCAGTGGAAATTTTTCTACTGTCTCCTGTGCTAAACCATTTAGTTCTTTTTCGGCCATACCACTATAATGTTCATATTCCAAAGCAAGGATTAGTTCCCCATTTTCTGTACTGCGTACCCGACCATTAAAGACTAACTCGGCTCCTTCGTCCCGGCGTGTTTCATCTGTAGGAAAATGTATAATCCGACCATGCACGATTTCAGTAATAATCATCTATCCACCCTGTACCGGAGGAATTAGAGCAACTTCGTCGCCATCCTCTACAACCACTGGTTCCTGTACATAAACGCGGTTAACTGCGATACGCAGACTAATACCATCCAACTTTCCCGTGGCATGTTTGCGGACTGCTTCTTCCACATCTGCCGTCGTTTGCCCTGGTTCCAGATCCAAGAATATTTGATTAACCTTCAGGGCATATTTTACCTGAGAAAAACATTTAACTGTAACTTTCATTTATTCTCGCACAATTTTATTATGGTTGTTTCATGGGTAAGACCATCGTAAATAAGCAGTTTCCCGGATAGGGTTGAATTCAGATCCACAATCAGTTTGACTGCTTCCAGAGCCTGCATGTTACCAATAATCCCCGGCAACATTCCTAATACACCCGCATCCGTACAAGTATCTCCAACGGAGGAAGGTTGAGGAAATAATTCATTGAAACCAGGACTGCCATCATGGTTCAAAATCGCAACTTGCCCCTCGAATCGATAGAGGCCACCATATACCATGGGAATCGTTAACTCTCTAGAAGCACGGTCGATGACCTGCCTTGCCTCAATATTATCGGTTGCATCGATAATTACATCCACCCCTTGTAAATAATCCAAGGCATTGCCTTCATTAAGAGTTTTAACTACTGGTACCACGCTAACCTGATCATAATGATTGTTTAAGATGGCTGTTGCTGCAGTCACTTTCATTTTGCCAACATCGCCAATACCATAAAGAGGCTGGCGGTGAATATTGGAAAGTTCAACTCTATCACCATCAATGAGTATTAAGGTACCTATACCAGCTGCAGCAAGCATAGTCGCAGCCGGGCAACCCAAGCCACCAACACCCACGATAGCGATGGAAGCCCTATTTAATTTTCCTTGCCCAATTGTCCCAATTTCAGGCAATACAGTCTGCCGTGACCAACGACTAAGATCCTGTTTATCAGATTGCAATGCTTCCCAAGCCAGGGCACCACCCAGAAGACTATAAGCCTTTTCCAATTCCTTTTCAATAATTATCCCTTCTGTAATAATACCAAACTGGCAAATAAGAACCATTGGCTCTCCATTGGGTACCGGTAATGATTCAGTATCTGCGATTAGCGGTTTTATCGCAGTCAAAGGGAATTCCCGTCGCTGATTTGATGAACGTAAATCAATGGATTGAAATATTCGCTTTTCATCCATCCACTGCTGTAGTTCATGAGGTGTAATAATCATGGGATCGATTTCCATGGCAAAATTCGTATCTGCACCATTTCCCCTGGTTGGAGGGGTTTATCGCCAGGCTCGCTGCTAATGATACAATTGGCATCCAGCGAAGACGAAAGCATATGAGAACCAACCTTTAAAGAAGATGCACAGACCAGATGGCCTTCATCCCACCAAGCCCGGCCAAAAAGAAAACGGGTTTTAACTCGCTCTCGAGGAAATTGATCTGCCAATATAGCGGGTATAGTTCTGCTCGCGGTTATGCCCATCATTTTTTCTATGGCCGGCCATACCCATTCCATAAAACCAATGAAACTGGATACCGGGTTACCAGGCAGACCAAAAATTAACGTATCGGCAGTGGTCCCAAAGAATAATGGTTTACCTGGTTTTTGTGCCACTCGCCAGAAATGTTCACTCACTCCCAATTCCATAAATATTTTCCGTACATAGTCGTGACGGCCCATAGAAACACCTCCTGATGAAATAACAACATCACATTCCATCAATGCCTGGGATAGGCATGTATGGAGTGCCTTTGGATCATCTGCAACGATATCATCTATGATAACCTTTGCTCCCAACCTGTTAGCCAGATCGGAAAATACAAATAAATTGGAATTATATATTTGCCCAGGTTTAAGAGGACGACCTGGTTTTACCAATTCATCGCCAGTTCCAATCAAGGCTACTCTTGGGCTACGATAGACCTGAACATGTTTGTAACCAAAAGTAGCTAGAGTACCCATTTCCGCTGGTGTAATTTTAGTTTTTTTCTGAATAAGCACATCACCCTCAGAAATTTCTTCACCCTTTCTGCGGATATGTTTTCCAGGATATGCTTCAAGGTAAATTTTCACTGTTCCACTGCTATCATAACCGCTGGTATCTTCTACCATGACTACAGCGTCCGCACCCTCGGGGATAGGTGCACCAGTCATACACTGTGCACACTCTCCTGGTTTTAGCACAAGATCACCTGGATCACCCGCTGAGACACCGCCGATCATTTTCAGTGATACTGCATTATCCTTTCCCGCACCAGCGATGTCGGCTGCTTTAACCGCAAATCCATCCATAGCTGAATTATCGAAGCGAGGCATGGGAAACAACGCAGTGATATCTTCAGCTAGAACCCGTCCGGATGTTTCCTGTAGTTTTACCTGCTGGATATCCAGAAGCTTCACGTTTTCAGTTATAATATTCCTGGCTTTTTCTACCGTAAGCATGCAAGACGCCTAATGGAAAATAAATGCATTAATGTCCTTCACCCTTCATCATGTGGTAGGCATGAAAAATGGCTGGAATCAATACCACAAGGCCATCCCTCACTGCCCCGGGGCTTCCGGGTAAACAAATTACGATGGCGGGACCAACTACGCCTGCTGCCAGACGAGACAGGCTGGCTGTCGCCAGTTTTCCCCTGCCATAAGCATGGAGAGCTTGTTCGATCCCTGGTAAACGGGAATTGAACATTGTTTCCATTAAAGAAATGGTTAGGTCCCGCGGTCCCAGGCCGGTTCCTCCCGTAGTCATAATCAGTTCTACTCCAGAATCAATCCAGGATTGGATGGTTTCTCTAAGTTCTTCCGAACCGTCAGGCAATACCAGCTGTTTTTGGATGGAACAACCTGCCCGTTTAAAACCATCAGATAATATTTTCCCAGATTTGTCTTCCCTGCTTCCCGCAGCCACACCATCACTCATAGTAATAATACCTACTAGCGGCCGATAGGTGACCGTATGACTGGATGTGCCGCCTTTTTTATTTATAAGTGCAATCTCACCTAGGACCATATCCTTATCCAATGCCTTGCACATATCGTATATTGTCAAGGCGGACGCGGAAACTGCTGTCAATGCTTCCATCTCCACCCCGGTAGCTTCCTTTGTTTTTACAATAGACCTAATTATAATATGTTTCTTTTTTAGTTCAAATGTCAAATCAACGTGAGAAAGTTGAAGCTGGTGGCACATGGGTATTAGTTCTGATGTCTTCTTAGCAGCTTGGATTCCTGCCAACTTGGCTGTAGTTAGCACATTCCCTTTGGGAATAGCATCTTCCTTCATTTTATGGATCGTTTCAGCACTAAGAAAAATTTTTCCTTCTGCTTTCGCGGTTCGCATACTAACCTGTTTTTCAGTAACGTCCACCATGTAAACATTACCATCTTTATCCAGATGTGAAAATTCTTTCATAAATCATCCTCCGATCTGGGTCATACTGTTTCTTTGTTCTTCACCTGTTTTCTGAGCTTGCCAGCCATTTTCCAGTTTATGCCACATTGCCGTTTTTATTAACTCAGCAATTTCTCCATCACTTGCGCCTCCACGCAATCGATCAATTAGACTGGTTTCTTGACCTGAAAATAGACAGTTTAATATTTTGCCATCTGCCGTGATACGGATACGATTACAGGCCCCGCATAAATTCCGGGAATATGAAGGTATCACAGCGATTTTCCCTCGGTAGCCTGGTATTCTGTAAATGTTGTGCTCCGTCCTTGATCCCTTATCGATAACCAGGTGTGGGAATGCATTCTTAATATCCCTTATAATTTGATCTGCACCATAGAATTTACCTGTTTTCCAGATCTGCTGTGAATCAAAGGGCATCAATTCAATGAAACGTACAACAATATCACGATGTTTGGTCATTCCAACAAAGCGATCCAATTCATCCTCATTAAAATTCCGCATAACAACCACATTTAATTTTGTTTTAAATCGTCCTGATGCTAAGACAGCATCTAATCCAGACATTACATTATATAAATTTTTACGGCGAGTTATCTGCTCAAATTTTTCAGAATCCAAAGTATCTAAACTGATATTGACACCGGTTAACCCTGAATCCTGTAATTCTGATATTTTTGATTTAAGCAAAACGCCATTTGTTGTTAGATGCACAGATCGAATTCCTGGTGTAAATGCTGCCGTTTGGATTAATTCAATAATATCATTATGCAATAATGGCTCTCCACCAGTAAAACGTACTTTTTTAACACCCAAGCTAGCCAAAATATTAACGAGTTGTTTGATTTCATCCGGGTTAAGCAAATTATTTTCAGGTTTAAAGGGTACGCCATTTTCAGGCATGCAGTAGATACAACGTAGGTTACATTTTTCATTCACTGCAATCCGAACATAATCAAAGGTACGGCCGAACTGGTCTAAAAGTGCGGAAGAACGGATTTTCTGCCTACTTTCGACAGATTTTTCAGTTTTAGTATCGTTATTCATACTCATTCCAATTCATCCCAAGGAACCGGGAATCGGGAGCGGTATAACCGTTTCCGGTCAAACCGTACCGGCCGTAGACCTTATCACTTCCATCAGGAAAAACGTAGGCCTTTTGGCTAAGAGTGCATCGTTAACTTAGGTCTTTTGCCAAGTTATTACAAAATATTACCATGTTACTGTCAATAATTATCTATACAAAGACAGAACAAACTATAAAATATTCAAAGACCCAGTTTTGCCAAACGACTAGAGAATTCTATAACCATTTGGTCTACACCTAAGGTCCGAACATCATGAAGTGAACCCTTAAATTGGAAAGAGTATTCCAGAGCTCCCGTATTCTTATCAACCATTTCTGCAGAAAGAGTGTAGTGTTCAGGAAACAGACCCAGATGACCGCGAATAACCTTATATTTGCCATACATGTCTCTCAGACGGATGGGCTTAATACGGATAGACCCATCTAATAGGTATTGGTCCTGATCCATGATTTCTGTCTCCTGTTCTTTAGGAACCAATGCTACTAAAGGAGTTTTCCTAAACTGGGTTTCAAAAAGGTATATAATATCTTCCGTTAATTTTTGTTCGCCAGTTGTATACTCAAATGGTTGAATCGAAATAAATACCGACTGGGCTTCCAAGAACTCACAGACAAGCATCCTGAATACTAGGCTTAAAAAGAAGGTTTGTAACATGATCTTCACTGACAGTTCACATCTTCTAATATGCGATCCACAAAACCACCGCCACAGCGAACGGCGCTGAGGCATTCCACTCCCTTCTCGCTTATACGGTATATATCACTCTCTATATTACTTATATCTTTCTCGATTTTCTCAAGAATTTTGTTTGTACTACTTGTTCCTCCGGCTCCAGAAAGTGTCAATACGCAGAATGATAGTATTAAACCTGTGATCAGGCCCTTAATATATTCTTTCATTATTTTTCCTCAATTCTTATATAGCATAGTATGAGAAAAAAAGAATTGATTCTCAAGGAAAATAATATGGTTGTAATTGAAAAACCCTGCCGCAGCAGGATTTTTCAATGTTTGAGATAATTTTTTGTTATACCTTTTCTCGGCTCAAAACTCTACCATTGTTATAGGTCACTGTTTCAATATGTTCACCATCATCATCATACCGCTTCCAGATCCCATCACGCTGTCCCATTTTTAATATACCTTCCTCTTTAACAAAACCATTCTTGTGGTAGGTAACAAATGAATTAATGACTCTGGTACTATTCTGATTAATGATTGCACCCTGAAAATAGTTTGTTTTCCGCAATAGTTTCCCACGTTTACTGTATAAATACCATTCACCATCTCTCTTTTCGCCTTTTAACATACCCTGCTCTTTCAGACGACCATTATCATGATAAGAAGTATAGGCCTTAACTATATTAGGATTCTGTTGGAATAATATCTCCCCATCAGAATAAATGGTAATGGAGATAATGGTTCCCCGTTTATCGTATTCTCGCCATTCTCCAGATTTCTTGTTTTTCTTAAAAGTGCCTGATATCTTAATACGACCATTGTCATGATAGTCCACATGGGCTCCTTCTCGCAGAGGTTGCAACAAATCTTTTTTAGACGATTCTGTATCCCTGATAATTTCACCGCTGGCATAGGTGATTGATTTTATCATTTTTCCTCTGCTACTGTATAGTTTCCAAACACCGTCCTTCTTTCCATTTTTAATATTTCCTTGGGCCTTAATACGTCCATTATCATGATATTCAGCAACTTCTTCCATTTTTTCTGGTCTATCTTGACGAACGATTTTCCCCCTTGCATAAACCCTCACTGTCTCCAATTTACCCCGTGCATTATATAGTTTCCATTCACCATCTCTTTTGCCATTTCGGGTTATTCCCTGTTCTTTGATACGACCGTTTTCATGGTAGGTCGCGATATCCTTGAATTTATCGGGAGCGTTAGTGGCAATTGCTTTACCTTTTTTATAATCAACAGTTTTTATTAGTTTTCCTCTTGAACTATAAACATACCATTCCCCTTCTTTTCTTCCAGCAATATACATACCTTTTTCTTTAACACGGCCGTTGTCATGGTAGGTAACAATTAAACCTTCTTTCAGAACCAATTTTTTTCGTTGTTCTTCTTTTACTGCCTCGTTTTTAAGATATGTTCTCACAGATTCTTCATTTAATTCTACATTTACACTTTTACTAGAACTGAACTCACGGATCACATTTTCCTGGTAAATTTTTGCAAATAGCTCTTCTTGATCTGAATTAGTCATTAATTGGACTACATCCAATGCTTGATTGATTTCCTCTATATAGAGTCGGTAGTGCTTCAATTTGTGATTCATTTGTACTTTGGCATTACGTTTTCTAACCACCATTTGAAAACTATTGCTAAAATCCTTTCGTTTCTCATCGGTGAAATTCACCCCAGCTCGGCCAAAACTCTTTTCAATTAGAGATACATATAAATTCAAGAGTTCATCTTCTTCCATATGGACCCGGGAATAATCTGCCCGTAATGATCTAGCCAAACGCACATATCGTGCTTCCTGCATCGTCTCTGGGAGACGACGAGCAACATAAACAAATTTTTGCTGTAGTGTATTGCTGAACCGGGATACGGTACCGTATGGGAGCGTGTTGGATTGTACCACTTCCAAACGATTGATGTGATTATCCATCTTAGATAATTGGAGTAGGTCCAGATCTGAATCAGTAAGAACTACCCCATTAGCATCAATCAAGGTGATTCGTACATCTGCAGACTGGGCATAAGAAGCCACTGAAGAATGTAAGCCTCCTTTAGAAACCGTAATAAGATAATTGATAAAAGTATCGATCTCCCGCTTTAGGTTACCCGCTATTTCCCCACTCTTTGCTTCTAATTTATCTGTATAGGAACGAATGATTTGTTCATTGGCTTCTATATCTACTCCATATCCGAGCTCTGCCAAATGATCTTTCAAACCTTGTATATAATTGGCCAAAAATCCGGATTGGTTGTTTTGTGCTAAATTTACCTTGCTAGCTAAGAGAGCACTAATTACCTCCTGCTCATATATTCGTAAGGCACGCTGTTCCCGGATAACACCAAGTGGTTTGGAAAAACGTGCATAAATTCGTCTGTGATCATCTTCTTTATCAACAGCATGGGCAACATATATTAAATTCTTTTCCAAAGTTTCACTGTGTCGAACTGCAACCCCATATTCGGATATTGTTGATGCCAAGACTTCAGGACGGGAGGCATGATTATCCATGGATTTAATCCCATCTTCATCCAAGTGTGAATCTGCCAAGACAGTCCCATCTTGATCAATGAGTGTAATCCTGGATTCTGACGTAGCCCGATATAATTGTACTCCACTCTGGAGAGTACCTTCTTCATTATCCATATGAAAAATAAAATTCTGTATTTCATTTTTTAGAAAAGCTACTTCTTCTTCTAAATATAAAGCTTCTATCTCAAAATACGTTTCGTCAATAGAAGTTTTGAGTTTCTCCATGAACTCATCCTGTTGCAACTCCGATAATTGTTCACCTTCTTGATCCAACGCTTTGACAATCTGGCCAAGATAGAGCGCATGAAAATCTTGTCTGGTAATTCCAGGACTTAAAACAGATTCCAAAGGATTGGCTGGAAATAGAATTTCCTGCTCTATCCATACTGCAGTTGGCACATTATTAACTGTTGCAGGTTTGAAGTCAGTGTTTTTTATCGCCGAAATTGCTGCTTGGTCCAAGGCTGGAATTGCGCTACTTTTTATCACATTGACCTGCTCCACATATCCATCTCTATCTACCAAACACTGTGTAATTACTGTAGCTCCTCCATGGGCCACATCTACTACCGGAAGAATTCGCGACTTGGGCTTAGGAGGAGTATCATACTTTGTATGCACTGCTTTGGCCATAGCCTTTGGCCTTGTTGTTTGCGGTTTATTCCGTAGGGTATTTTTCCCGTTATTTACAAGATCCTCATCTTTTGTGATACGACCCATGTCATAAGTAGTTCTACGAACTTCCTTCCCGGCTGAGCTGTAAAAGATCCAAGTACCGTTACGTTTTAAACCTTTCATAAGCCCCCGTTCTTTTAAACGACCGTTATCATGATAACGAACCATCATCTCATGCTCAGATGGAGTCGTATTTTCGATGACTTCACTATGATTAGTTACTACACTCGTATCATAAGTTATGATTGCTTGCCTAACCAGGTCCCGAATCGTATCCTGGACCACTAGGGTATCTACAGTTAAAAAACGAAGCGTGTCATATGTCACGGAACGATATTTCATTGCATCCTGCGCTTCCAATGGACCAATGAACTCAGGGTTAGACGGTTGCCCTAAAATACTTTTTACCGTGGCGGATGAATAAATACTCTGAAATTTTTTGTATTCATCTTTGGCTCGATTCCAATCACCATTAGCGGCATAAAGTGCTTCATTAATCCATTCCTGGGCCCGGTCATCACCAGCATTGCGGGCCTGTATCGCATCATCCAAAGATTGCCAAATTGGGAATTGGGCTTGCTGTCCATCAATAATTTCTGGTTTGAAATTGGTGGCATAGGTGTGTATTGTAACTGTGTCATTATTCACCACTGTGGTTGTATCGTACACCACCATGGTGTCATGGGCAAAAACCCAGATAGAATCCCGCACAAAGGTTGTGTCATAAGCAAATACCCAGGCAGTATCATATACGGTGGTAGTATCATAAGCAAAAACCCATAGCGTATCTTTTATAAATGTAGTATCAAAGGTAAAAATATATAAACTGTCAAGAACAACAGTGGTATCATAATTCGTCTTTTCCAGATTTACATAGGTAGTATCATATGTATGAACAAATGATGTGTCATAAACCACTACAGTATCAAAGTTTGTATTTACTATGGTCGTAGTATCATAATTATAGACAAACAGACTATCGTAAAAAACTGCTGTATCATAAACCGTTGTGGTGGCATTGGTATAAATAAAAGTTGTATCATAAACGACAGTGGAATCATGAACAGTGATGGTATCATGGCTGACTGTATAGACAGTGTCTGCCTTTTTTTCCGTTAATAGATATAATAGGTTGATCTGTTCCTGCATTTTGGCTAACTGTGAATTATAATCTAACTGCATCGTAGCCATTTGAGAATCATATTCTCCCTTTAGATTTTCCAATTCCTGGCGGTGATTCCGGGAAGTCTTCTTAAGATTTGACTGGATCCTTTTCTGAATCTTTTCCATCTCCGACTTTGATTTTGTAACCTGATTTTTTTCAGGTGTATCCGGTGCTGTAACAAACGTCCCCCATTGGGTACGATACACTTTTTTCTTTTTATTGCTGTTACCGCTCTGTGCAAGTAAAAATGAACAAACTATCAGTACAGCAATGATTCTTATTTTTTGCATAGTAAGTAAAAATACAATTCTATTACAATGGAGTCAAAACTTTTTTTTATTTAAAGAAAGACCCTAAATCTGCTAATATTAGAATTTATAGTATTAATATATTAAGTTATTTTAATGTTAATTTTGAATATTTTTTAATATACTTTCATCACTTAAAGTATTACTTTAATTTATAAATTCACTTATCCTATTTTCTGTTAAACTAAAATAAAGAAGGACATCGATGACCAGTAGAAAATAAACTACTTCAATACCACTCAATCACAATATAGCTACAATGAAAATATATATTTACTCTACACCCAAATATATTCTAACTAAGTTGATCATTTAATGTAAGTGACCTTCTGATTGAATACTTTTTCTTTAGTTTTCATCCTTAGTATATATACACCAGAAGTAACCATATCTGGTACACATCTGTAATGGTACCTTCCAAGATTAGACCTTTTGCTCATTAACCTTTTTACCAACCTGCCTCGCAAATCATATCCCGAAAAACTTACATCACTATTTTTTGGGATATCATACCTTATAACAGTTGTAGGATGGAAGGGATTGGGATACACTGGATACAATGATAAATCCTTTGGAATTCCAAAATCCGTATTATTTCCCATAGTTGTATAATGTATTACCAATGTGATCCCAGGTACGTACCCCCACCCATCAGGTATACCTGAAAAACTACCCTTACTTTCTGTAACAATTGTAATATCTTGCGATATTCGGAGATCATACTCACTCCCATTAATATTATCAATATCTGGAATATGCCCAAACCCAAAGGTCAAGCTCACTTCTTGAGCTTCTGTTACAAACTTATTAGCTGCATCCGGATTTAATATCAATATATATAAAGTGGCACCATCAGCACACTATCAATACTCAATGGTAAGTAATTTATTTTAAATGATGTGTTTTCAATAATACTGTTGATAGAACATAAAATGATATTTGGGAAATATATTTGAGTAGATTCATACTTCCTTCTTTATAAATTATTTATATAAGTACCCTTATAGTTTTAAGTCCGGGCTACTGACCAATCATATAGATCAAAAGTTCCCGCGATATTTCAGCCCAAACCAGGTATTTTTTTCCGGTAGCCAGTTACCTTGAATATCTCCAGTTGTATTATACCTTGTAATGGTAAATGCCAAGTTATCATAAATATTTAAGTTTAAGGTTGTGATAGTATTAAGCGATGAAATCAACTGGAAGGATATTTCATAAAAAGGAACGTCGCTAATATTGATAAAATCAAAATATTTCACTCTTTCAAGGAATTCCGGTTTTTGACCGATCTTTCCCAGAATATCAAAACGAACGAATAAGCCCCAGTAGCGGCTAAATGAACGACCCTCATCAATATCAATTACTTTTGATCCCGACTGGTGAAAGGTACGATCGTAAAGGCCTTCTTCACTCTTGCTTCTGTGGGCAACTTTCAGATAATGCAATCCGGGAGTTGCTGTCATTTTAGCAAAAAATGGCAATTGTAGAGGTACTTCAACCGTGGTAGCCATCAAGGCATACATATCCAAGATATTTATGTAACGATCTTCTTCCTTAACACTATCTGTATTGAAAAAATTCGTGTTCTTTATCGGACTCCCAATAGTTTTAGGATAAAACGAGAAACCCATTAACGCATGAAAGTCGGTCCTAGTTGAAAACATATTATCAATATTGATTTTACTATAAAGGCCTGGGTAATCTGAGCTCAAATACTTTGGATCATCCAACTTCCCCAGTGAACCTAAACTGAAACCGACTGGCAAGCGAAATCCAAATTCTGAATTTCGGGTGGCCACACCAAGCTCTGTAGATCCTGCGGTGACACCTGGTAAGCCAATCAATTCATTTCCGACAGACATATTTGCTGCATATTGAACCAGGTTAGACCGCATGGAGAACCCTTGCAAGGACATCATAAAATTATTTGGATGCCAGACAGCGAATTTGGAACTGTAGCCCGCCAAAAGTCTCTCACTTTCGTTCTGAAAGAAAACAACCTCAGACTCACTATTAAGGTACTGGCTTTTTTCTATAAGAACCTGCTGGATATCCTGGCTTAAAACCCAGTCAACTCTTTCTCGATTAATAATTGTATAATTTACACCATTACCATACCAAATCTGATGAATCTGTTCTGTGTTCCCCTTTTCCTGCACAATAATAATCTGATCACTTGGGTGCATTTGGCTAATAAATTCATCATCACCATCTTCAATGGATGAAGCACCATCATCGTCTGCCCCAACTGCAAATCGTAGACTTATATAATCATCGATAGCATCTTCCATCAAGATATGATATGGCATATGATCTACGGTCCAAGCAATGTATTTTCTGCTGTCAAGGCTCTCGATAGATTTTTCTATCTCGTCCGCAATAGTTATCGAAGCCGATCCTTCAACAAATAGGTTTTTATCCTTGGAATCTGTTACCCTAAATTTGACATGGTAGGTATTATCCCCATTTGCATCTTTGGGTGATTCATAATCAGGTTCTCTGAGAAACGCCAATTCTCCACTACGAAGAATCTTGAAACGTCCTTTATCATCGCCGCCAACCACCTTATACTTAACATAATCTTGATCAAGATCTGGATCTTCTGCCATCAATTTTGCAACTATTTTTTCATTCTCCTCTGGATGAGAAATTGTCAACTCAGGATTTTCTATAAATCTCGGTGCTTCATTCACATCAATTATATTTACTAAAATTTCACTGGTAACCTTTTTATCACTTTTATCCTTACTCGTTACCATAAGTTTATAACTATCCCGCAACTCATAATCGAAACTTATATTTGAATAAATGGATCTATCCCTGATTTCAAAATATGCGTTATCATTTTCTCCTTCATCAGAGAAAGAATATTCAAACGAATCATCTAAATCAGGGTCTATCGTGGATAATTCTCCTATGAGGGTCACGTCAGCCCCATTCTCAGCTATACTGTTGTTTTCTAGATCTATAGAAATTGGCACATCATTCATTGGAACAATAGTGATCTTAATTTTTGCTGTATCAGAAGAAAACCCATCATCGATTGAATATTTGAATTCATCAGTGCCACTTACATTTGCATTGGGAATAAATGATATATTAAACCCCTGAAGTTCTGCAGTACCAAGACTAGGCGTGGAGAGTATAATCAAATCTAGGTTATCACGACTCTCTAACTTATCATTTTTCAGTACATCAATAATCTTTGCTTCATCCTCTTTCAGCATGATATTATCATTCACCGCCTGGACATTTTGTGCCCGCCCTGCAGTTGTCAATAAAACAATGGCAACAGCAATTATAAAAAAATAGGAACGAATATGTTCAATCATTTAATGCACTCTACCTTAAAATTGGATCGCCATATAGGGAGCAAAAAGCAATACACCACCTTTACCTCCAGGATGCCATGTCCATGTTTTATCTGGATATTCCTTATCAGACCGAAACTCAATACCACTTCCCCGAGGATAAAGAACACAGTCCACACCCAGGTTAATCCTTTTCCATACATTATGTTCTAGTCCAAAACCAACAGACTTAAACCCGCTTCCCGATGAATTAAACTGGAAATAGGATTTGCTTTTTTTATTATCCGTTACTCCTTCCACTTTTACAAAAAACCCTAATGCTTCTGCCCCGTTAATTCTGTCTGTTATGGAAAAAATATCTACATCATCGACTACATCAGGATTAGCCAAATCTATGCGTCCATGAATAAATTGAGTAAAAGATAGACCAGCTTTTAGCCTTAAAGAAGCAAACGGCTGACTAACCTTAATTTCTCTTCCTTTTCCCGATCTTTCTCGTATAACAGCATTCGCGATACGTATTAATTTTTGATCTTCATCATTAAGTGACTGTAGGGAGAGAGATCCAACCTTTTTACCGTCCCAAACCAATTTCTTCAGAAATTTCTGATCACTGTCACTCAGATCAGCAATTTTTAATTTTACTGGTTTTTTATCCTTCTTTCTAAGCAGGATCACTTCGGTTTTTCCCTGCTGATCCAACGATGCATGGATCTCATTTCCAGATCGGGAGGTCCACTTGCGTCCCTTTTCTGCTTCCTTATGGGCCTGGGAATTTTTTTCCATGACGATATATGCTTTTTCATTCTCAACTTTTACAAATCGCCCCTCATATAAGGTACCTTTTTTAGTTTTCCATTGCCTGGACCTAGTAAGCTCCCGAGCAGCAATTTCTTTCGCCTTTTTCTGATCCTTGACACTAGTCCCATATTCTGTAAGTACTTTTCTATTCAGGCCGAACGTATTGCTCCAGTAAAGTACACCGCTGGAAGCAGGTATAACCAAGTGTTTACGGCTGTAAGTATTTTTCGCTTCAAAATCAACGCCAACATCCATGTAATTTATCTGTCCACCAAGTGCATGGGTATCAAATTTGAATCCTGCCCCATATACGGCCTCGACGGGATGTTCAATCCCTGCAGCAATTCTAGTGGTGGTTACGCCGGGAATAATAATATAAGTACTGGCAATATCATTGGAGATCCCAAGGTTTAGATTTTTTGAAAGGTGCCGATATAGACCCAGGACTGGCAGGCCAGACTCCAAACGAAATGCTAGGCTGCCTGTCTTCTGCCGGATGAAAGCAGTCATATCGGTAGAGACATCAAACTGAGAATTTGTCCACCAGAACGCATCTCTCGCATCCTTAAAACTTCGTTCCTGCAGTACATTATCCAGCGTACTATACATTTCCAGCTCTGAAAGGTCCCTCCTGCTCACATCTTTCCATTTATATTCCCTAGACATAAGATGCTCAACGAGCGATGGATCCATTTTTTCTACCTGATCCATTAGGAAGGACTGATATTCTCCCATCTGATAGTTCTTGGCTTTCAGTTTTTTAAGTTCAACTGCATCAGGCATAAGAGCCATCTGGATAATGATCGAATGAGATGCCTGGATCGTATTGTCTTCAAATTTATCAGTTTCTATTAGCTTATTAATATATGCTTCGATGAATTCACTATTTACGATAGGGTCCGCAACTTCCCAATAGAGCGATTCACCCTGTGAAAAAATCACCGCTGTCAACAGTGAAATAAGAATCCTTACTATTTTCCTAGTTATCATAGTATTCAAATTCATTATCAGAGACTGATTGCTTTTTATATTTGTCTATCACCTTAATCTTAATCGTAGTAGTGGACCCAAACTGTGGTTCATCCATCTCAAAACTGTATTTTACTACTCTCCTATTTCCTACTCTCTTCTCCTTCTGTTCTTCTTCAAGCCGTCCATATACACCAGACAGCGGGACAACCTTATTTTTTCCATTCTTATTGCCATATGTGGTAACAGTCAAAAGCATATTATTGGTACGCTTTCCCAAACGTTTAAAGGTAAGCTTAGGCGGTGGAATCTTTTTAACGGTGACATTGTGCACAAGATTACGGACAGCAACACCATCAACAAACGTTTCCAGCTTAAGCTTCCCTTCTTTCTTAGGAGTGAAATTTGCTCTATATGAATTATAGACATTCGCCCCCATTGCGGTGCCGGAGACTTTGACAGAAATTCGATCCCGATCCACATCTTTGACCCTGCTGTCAAAAACATATTGTTCACCAGTGTATATTTCATTTTCTTCAGCGGGTGAACTATATGCAGGGTCCACAACAACAACTTCTGTACTGGCAAGGCTTGATTTTTTATCCTTTGACCTCAGCCCTACCACTTCAATGGTGCCATCACTTTTACCAATTCCTTTAAGAAAAGTCCTTGGCAGACCTTTCACAAGTTCTTTCACAAGATCCTTGCCTCCTTCTACCGAGACGGTAAAGTCCTTGTCCGTATTCACACCTCCAACACTGAAAGGTATTTGCCAGTTTAGGCCTCTCAAAACTGTATACTTTTCCTTATCAAAAATCACAAAAAATTCTGACTGAAGACCATCCATATAAATAAGGGTGACGGGGGAATCGAATATCTTTTCAATGGCGAATTTCCCTTCTCGAGCAACTTTTTCATTGATAATATTGTACAGCTTATCAGCAACCTTATAATCACCAAAGGCTTCACCCCAGCCGTCAACAGTTTCTTCTGAAATTTCAGGGATAAATTTTATTCCTAGATTCACATCATAGGGTTTATTGATATATTCTTCACCCACCGATGATAGTTTTACATTTAAAGCATATTTTGATCCTTCCATGGCTTCATAACTCACAGAATCCAATTCCCAGATCATAGAATCATTTATGGCAACATCTCCGCCAGATCCCACATCAAGTATTGGGGTAGTAAAACTGGGCTCAAACTCAACGGTGCCTTTTTCATATTCTCCATCCAGATCAAAAGTTAACTGGTAAAATTCTTCATTCTCAAAGTTTGACTTCACATTGTTGATTTCTACCAAAGTCTTAAGTTTATCATCTGCAGCAGTGAGAAGAATATCATTCTGACGACGCATATATATTGAGAGTTCACCTTCAATTGCAAAAAGGCTTAATATCGCACCAAGATTTATCAGGAAATAAACTTCAACTTTTTTCATAACTTAGGACCTATTTCTTAATAGCTCTGGTGAGAATATCATTTACTTCTTTTTTCACCTCGTCGCGTAGTCTATCATTTGCAAGATTCGATAATCCTTCTCCCATTTCTGCAACTTTAGTTACCGCAGCAGTCAGTTCTGATAATTCTTTGCTATCCATAGTGCCAACATTTTTACTGGTTTGCCCATGGCTGTCTCCTCCTCCTTCTTCATCCCCAAGATTGTATATACTTTGAGCATAGAAAATAAGTAGTACAAATTCCAGTAAGATGGCAATGATCGATAAGTAGGTCATGACCCCGATATGATCAGGATCAATAGTAGCCACAATTGACCTAAAGCCAACAATCACCAAAAGAAATGCTGCTCCACCATATACCATAGCTGTCCTGGCATTCATATCTTGTCTAATTTTCATTATTTATTTCCTCTTTTTATATTTTTTCAAGGGTTAATGTAAAGCTAGCATCGGGTATATCCTGGGCTGTATCAGAATTCAGATCGCGAATACCTAATTTTATGAAAAATTCGTATTCTCCTGGATCAGTAATATCACCAGATTGATTTATAAGTTTTTGATCAGTAGCAATATTGTAATTACTATTAGTATTATATATAGAAGCCCCTGTATAATAATTTTTGCAGTATACTTCTAACTGAGTCTGGCCATCTTCACCAGAGTTATCAATCACTGCTGAGACAGAGTAATGAAAACCACTTAGAGATGACGCCCTTATTTTACCCATTGTATAACATTCGCCACGGGCATCTCTGCTAAGACTTGCCCTAATACTATATGTGTAAATGGTACCAGAACTAGAAAATGTATAAGTTGTGCCTACATTATTAGTATAGGTTGTACTAGATACTTGAGTAGATGAAGTGGCCCAAATTGTTTCAGAATCTGATAAGTTTAGAGTAGCATCTTCTGAAAGAGACGGTGTTATGTCTGATATTTTAGCATATGCGACCAAATTGCTATTATCTTCAATCAAAAAGTCATCAGAAACTAAATCATTGATAACGATATTAAATTGACTGCTCTCAAAAGCCCCTAATTGATCTGCAATTGATATTACAACAGTATTGGTAACACCCACATCATTCTCGGTAGGAGTTCCACTTAGATTTCCGTTAGAGTCCCATGAAAGCCAAGCGGGGTGTGATATTACCGAAAAAGTAAGCTGATCATTTGGATTGGGATCATTCCATGTAACTTGATGCTCATATAAAAGGTTACCTAAAGCAGTCGTAATCCGGCTACCTGTAAAATAAGGTGGCAGGTTGCCAATTACATTAATTGTGAAGTCATGCTGTGCATACAAGCCGCCTTCATCAGTAACCACAAGCCTTACATCATTAGTCCCACTAACATCACTCGACCCCGGAGTGCCTGAAAGAACACCGGCGGCATCCGCAGTAATCCATCCAGGTTTTTCCGGCACTGTGAAAACAAGGTTATCACCTGCATCAGGATCATCCCAGTCTATATCAAATCCATAGGGGTAACCTTCATTTGCAGATGTCGGGATAATCCAGGTATTTGTAAAACCTGGTTTTTCATTTACATTTTTTACAGAAATAGTAGTCTCGAAATCACCTGATAATTTTTCTATACTATCATCAGTGGCCCTGATAGAAACAGTTAAATCACTGGATTGATTACTGGAGATGAGTGCTTCATAATCAAGGGCATCGGTATTTAGTTTTAATACCCAATCATTCTCCACTTTTGCTATAGCAAAAGCTGATGAAATTGGTGTCTGATCAACAATTGTAAATGAATGTTCATCATCTGGATTCTCATCTTCCACATTGAGCGCTCCCAGGGGAACACCAGATTGACTATTCTCATCTATTTTCCCTCTGCCCTGCTCACCTTCAAACCCTTCATACCAGTCAACACCGCCATTTACCGGGTTTTTCTGATCCAGATCTTTATAATTACCAGGAATTGCAATACTAGAATCATCACAATTCATAATGGTGATAACTATAAGAGCGAAAATAAAAAAAATAAAATAATTTCTCATGGTATTTATTTGCGAGATCTCATGAAAAGATTGCGTTGTTTGTCTTGTCTATTATCTTATCGATTTGTATTTTAAATGCGTGCATTTTAACAGTCTAAATTAGGTATTATTAGTGTATAAATAAGAAGTATAATTATACGCATTACTAATAAAATTATTAATGTAAGCTATGTATATACATGGCCAGATTTTCTGATTTACCTACACCTAGTTTTCTTCTTATCCTGTATCGATGGCTTTCAACAGAACGAACAGATAGACTCATCTCTTCTGCAATCTCTCGGGTATTGTACCCAGCCTTCAGATAACTGCAAACTCTAAATTGAGAAGAACTCAGATCTGGAAATGTTAATGTCAATGCCTGGATAAAATCCCCCTGTGTCTGGGAGAATTGAGAAAAGAAATTTGCCCATGTATTATCAGAACTCATGGTTGATTTTATAAATCCTTTATTAGGATTATGGTACGGCAATACCACGCATAAAGATCTGATAATGATAAAATTGATTTTTTATGGATATTATATACTACTTGTATTTATTTAATTAGAAGTAGTTTTTTTATATAATATATCATTAACAATCTGCGGCAAATCCATGGAATATTTAAGATTACAAGTTATGGAGCGTTAAACGTTATGCCTGTATATCTTTTGTACTACCTAATAGTATGCAAAAAAGTCACCAAATCAGTGCCAGAATCCAGTTGAAGTTTTTTTCGCAATCGATAACGCCTGCTTTCCAAGGCTCGAACAGAAAGCCCCGTAAGCTGGGCCATTTCTTTTGTATTTTGGTTCATATGCAGATAAGTACAAAGTTTCAGATCAGAAGAAGTCAACTGTGGATAACTAGATGCTAATGTCTTTAAAAGCCCGGGGTAAACAGTTGTAAATTTTTTCTCAAACTCTTCCCAGTCTGTATCAGCTTCAATACTTGAATTAAGCTGGGAACGCAAGCTGCGGAATATTTTCTGCTCGTCTTTTGGCAGCAGATTTACATGATAGTCCACTTCCTTTTTAAGGGTATATAAAAGATCATTTTTCTGAAGAATATATGCCGACATGGAACTGAGTTCCTTCTCCTTGGAATCAAGTTCTGAGCGGGTCATTAATGATTCCTGCTCAGCGATATATCGATCTCTCTCAGCCACCCATTTTTCCTGATTTGCAATTTTCTTTTCTTGCTGCGAAGCGATATGCCTGCTATAAAAATTAAGCGAGATGAGGATCAGTACAGAAAATCCAAATATAGAAATCAACATGTTCTTCTGAGAATGAGCCTGTTCCAGTTTTACTTCCCGCCGTTTAGCCATCAAGTCTTTTTTTAATTCTAAGTTGTAAAGCATGTCATCCATTTGGCCTGAAATTTGCTGTTCTTTTAATGTAATAATTTTTTCTGCTGTTGTATTTGAACTCTTGTAATCACCTATCATAGACAAAACTTCTCTTTTCTTTTGCAGAAGATTTAGCTCCTGGCCTAATAACCCCTTTTCAGAAGCTCTAAGGAGACCCTGTTCTAAATACTTAATAGTAGAATCAGGCTTATTCAAGGTCAGAAATAAATCTGCAGTTAAACCCAAGACATGTATATAATCCCTAGGCCAGGCCTGATAATATTCTATGGACCTTTTGTAATAAACAAAAGCTTCTGCTGGTTGTCCCAATCTCAACCGCAGGTTGGCCCGGAATACTTGACCTTTGCCGGCGTAACGTCTGGATAATTCGGGATTGATTTTTTTCCCCCATTCATGATTCTGCTTATAATTATGGTCTTGAGCATTATAGCTGTGGGTGATTGAGTCAGCCCTGTCAAAGTAATGTATAGCAGAATCAGTTTTCCCCCATTCTAAGTACAATTGACCAATATTCAGGTAGGAATGGACCAGGTCCAACGGCCTGTCCATAGTATATCTAACCGCCAGTCCCTGGTTAAAATGTAAAAGAGCATTGGTAAAATTATTCAGTCCCTGTTCAATCATACCTAAGTTGTTCTGGCAAACGGCTTGTCCCGCAAGATTATTATTTTTATTAATTGAATCCTCATAATTTGAAAATATTTTGTACGCTTCAAGGTATTTACTGCGGGATTTTTCTATCAATCCTTCAGAGAAATAAACATTGCCCATATTCACTTTCAACCAGGGAAATTCTTGTAAACCCCCGCTTTCTACATTTTCCCTTTCAGCTTCAGTGTAATACTCTAAGGCCTGTAACGATAAACCTTTAGCCTGATATATTTCACCTAATATAGAGAAGACATTAGCAATAGATTTATTGGGTCGGATACTTGGATATAATTTCAGAATCTCGAAGGCAAAATCAACAGCATCATTTGGATTAGAGAAACTCATAACCTTGAGCGAATCAATCAATTCCTGTCCATCAAATTGAGCGATCCCACTTTGTTCAGATTCAGCTTGGATCACATTGGACAGAGTCAGGATGAAAATAAAAAAGTAACTTAAGTGAGTAGTCAATGCAGTAGTGATATTTTTCCGGTAGTAAAACTAAATATTGCGAAGCATCACCGCAAAATAATATAATCAACTGTTGTTCAGTAGATCTAACAATTTCAGGGACTGCCAACGGTCAAATAAGTTCCTCTAATTATTCCAGGTATTAGCGAAAAATGCGCTGCAGGATACAATTTTTATGATTCATCTTCTCATGTTTTATTAAGACTGGTTTTTTCCAAGACTTTCAGGACCAATTTCATCGCTTTTGCTCTTCCAGTATTCGGGATACAGACTCATAATCACAACCTTTAACCATTGTACCATTCCTTATCCTGTCTAAATTGGTGAGTGAATTTCTTTCTATGATATTCAAGATTTAGGAATGGATAAATCACTGGCTTTTATTCAACTGCTCTGCTAGATCTTTAATAGAAACTAGACTAGTATAGTGATCATAGACTGCTGCGAAGATCAATATTAAAACATCATTTGTTTGATCCAAATCAGTCATATGAAATCTTTGATTTTATCCTAGTCAATATAATTTATTATGCCTAATACTGAATCGGATAAATAAAACTAGAACAAGTGCATAAACTTGCAATTCATGAGAAATAGCATGAGTTTATGTCTACCCTCATGTGGCCCTCAGAAAAGCGAGGGAGATTTTATCGGAAGAAATTTATTATTTCAATAATACCATTTTATTCGATGTCAAGTCACTACCGGCATGGACCGTATACAAATAAACGCCAGCGGCAACAGGTTCACCTCGGTCATTGACAGCATTCCACAAGATTGACCTAGGGCCAGCTTCCTGTCTCTTATTAACCAAGGTGCAAACTTTACCTCCTAGCATATCATATATATCTACCCGCACATGATTTGCTTCCAAAAGATGATAACTGATCGTTGTCACAGGGTTAAACGGATTAGGATAAGCCTGTGATACGGCAATTTTTTTCGGCAGCGTAGCAGGAGTTTCCACTGAAAGGGCTCCTCGGTCTGTTGAGTATGTGTACTCATATCGCCTGCGGGGAGACCAACTGGCATCATGCCATTTGGATTTGACTTTTTCTGTCAACAAACCATAATCGGAATAAGTCATTTCCTGCAAGGATACATTTACCCAAGCATTCGTACTGTCCTTTTTTTCCAGCAGGACCTGTACCGGATTCTGACCATCATCATACTCCACTATTGCCCTGGCTTTCTCAACCCATACCGAATCCGCCCACTTGGAAAAAAGTTTTTCCGATAAATCTGAATTTTCATTGTAAGTATATGTGACCATGTGTTTCGGGGTCCAGGTGCTGTCTCTCCATTTATATGTTACTTTTTCAGTCCGGTCACCAACATTATTATAACTGAGTTCCTGGATGGCACGGTCAACCCAGGTGCTGTCGTGCCATTTGGATATCGTTTTGTTAACACACAATTCCCCTTCATAATCCAAGGCAAATCCCTTCCTATTTTTCCATCCGTCCTGGCGCCACTTCTGTACCACTCTAGATATAAGAAGACCGCCGTCATTATAAATAAAATTGGATCTACGCGAATTTAACCAGGTATCATTTCTATGGTACTGTGTAGTTGAGATTAATGGGCTACCATTCTCACTATTTTCACGCACAGTCATCCCTTTTAGGTACCATTCTCCATCCCAATATTTATAGCTATCTTTCTGTAACAAGTAGCCATTATCATCATAGGTTTTTATCTTTTTGTCTCTATTAACCCAGACACTATCCCGCCAAGACTGTACAACTTTTATATTATAATCTATGGTGGTGCGACTGGATATATTTTCATTCTCATCATTGATCAAATCATTGAATTTATCATCTGCTGAAAGAAAACTTGCTGACAAAATACCAATTATTATAATGGTGCATCTATTGATAGACTTTAACATGATATGATTCCTTAATTAAAATTGGATTACTGATATTACTATAGACTCATGTATGATTGAATAGTTAAAAATATTAATTTTATATATACATCGTTTCATGGAGAAAGGGCATAAGCCTGATATGTTGACATCTTCAGAAAAAGACCCTAAAATCAGCGGCCATATTTATCGCGGAAGCTGAATTCCCCAATCCTCCAGATTGAGAAAAACCTAGGTTAATATGGAACATTTTCATTTTCAGGGCAAGGCCTGCACCTGCATAAAACCCTTCCATTCCTCCGCCTGCGACTCCAATTCTCAAGGGAAGGAAATTCTCTGGAAAGAATTCAGCACCAATAGAGATACGGGGATCCACATTCCCAATAAATTCTGTTTGGACCAGCTGTTGGATTGCGACATGGATCATGACCAATTGGTGGAAATGGTAGCTGACTCCCAGGTTGATACGCGCTGGGACAGGAACACGTTTTGCTTTGTCTTGATAGATGGTATCCAATACAGTAAAGGTTTTTTTTAGTGAATCTCTCTGACTCTCATCATAATTCTGTAGTTTTTCAATATCCAAATTGGATAAATGGATTTCATGGATATTATGAATTACTTCTACTTCACTGCTACGGAGACTGCCTCCAATTCCAATAACAGAAATCTGTGTGGAAATTTTTTCATTAACCTGGCCATATAGTCCCATATCCAGCCCGATGCCTGCGGCAGGAAAGCCATAACCAAAATACATATTGGATTTCACCACAATACTATCTGTAGTTGTGGTAAGGGTACCGGAAAAGGATTGAACCTCCCCAAATCCGCCCGTAAGAATACGCAGGCCAAATCCAAAATAGGTTTTGAAGGGTACCTTATTTGTATTAAGCAGCCTTCCGAACGAGAATATGCTTGCATTTGCTACCAGAATCCTGGTATCAAAATCCGATATATCCATAGGCTGGTTGAAAAATACACCCTTAAAAATCGCTTGGAACAGGGGCTTAGGGAAAATTGCTTTCTGGTATATATCTAGGTCCAAAGGAGAAAAACCATAAGAGCCATGGCTCAAACTGAATATTGAAGTATTCATTCCACTGAATTCCCTGATACCTCCTGATGGAATGGATTCAAGCAGACCTGTCTTTATTCCCGGATTTTCTACCATATCGGAACTGGCATAACTATTAATCCAATCCGCATTGATTACATTATTACCCAGCTGAAATGTGAAACCTAAAGGAATATTCATGGTAAAACGAGGAATGCTTTTTTCTTTTATTCGTTTTAGCTCATGCACAATAAAGGCATCAGGGGATACACCCATGGAAACAATACTATCTTTCAGCGTTTGGGCTTCTAATTTACTCGGGAAACCGCCTACCTGATATTTGTACAGGGAATCAATAAAGACGATCTCGCTTTTTAGTCCTTTCAACAGTTTTTCATTCCTTCTCTTAAAGGCCTTTAAAGTATCTTTCTCAGCGGTAGCAATCAGCTGGACCAGATAATGTTTCCTGGGAATACGGATAATTTCCCTTGTAGAATCGGGAATGATTTCATGACCTTTATATTCACTGGGCAGACTGCTAGCAAAATTTGAAGCAGATAAGATATCTGTAAAATCCTGTGTCACTAGGGCATATACAGAATCTATTTTCTGTACCATATAGTTATGCATCGGCCCGGTTTTTACCAATTGATCTTTCAGGACAATAGCATCCTGTTCATTTTCTGAAACAGCTAGTCGTATTCGGTAAGCAACCTTAACAGTCTCTATGGCGGTCGTTGCCATGTTTTCGCCAGATTGCAATCCTAATAGAGCTGGATTAGACTGTATGGCGTGAGTTCCAAGTTTTCCACCCAATGCAGCCCCCACTGTAGCTACGTCGACCGGCGAATAAAATAGCTGGGCACACCCCATGGAGATCAGTAACGAATAAATACTGTTTCGCAATGTCATCAATCATCCCCGCTATCATTAGGATCTATTATAGCTTCGACACTCATATACAGATCCACTTTCATGGTATCGGTTGCCAAGAAACGAGAAGGGCCTCCTTCATTACCCAAAAGGCCAATAACAGTCTTTACATAATTCCCTTGTCTTGCCAGTAGGGAAAACTTTGACTCATTCAGATATACACTATCCAATCCAGTCCCATCTGCTTCAATACCCACAATCGTCAGAGTATCAGCACTTCCATCCTCGAATTTTGTAGTATCGTTAGCCAGCAGCACAGCAACATTTGCACCAAATTCAAAATCATTTTTATAATCCAGAAATAATCTAGCACTTTCCAATTGTTCTACCGTAATACTCTCCAGTTCCTCGGCATCTAATTCTATCCGGCTATCGCCATTCATTTCAAAGGCAAGAGGTGCTGCAATAAGCAGTCTACCACTGATGGTATCCACTGAGGTAACAGAGCCATATTCTTCCAAAGATCCCACTTCTGCCGTTCCTGAGGCCACGATCCTGTTGGGTTGGATATTGATCAAGTGTTGTGCACTATCGATAGAAAACAACGGTTTCTCAATAATATTCACTCGATCAACCTCTTTAATGACTGATTCACCCGTCTTATCATTGAAGGAGGCCAACTGCAGGTCTAGGTAAACCGGCAGTGCAATATTTGATCCAAATGTAAAATCCATTTCAATCCTAGCGAATTCCAGGTTATTTAGTTCGTCCGGCAGATCAATCTCCTGTTCCACCGTATCAATATCCACTATCACAGGATCAACATATCCAATCACAGAAGCAAAAGACATACTGTCAATAAGAACGTCAATGGCAATCGACTCTCCAAAAGATAATGTCATCTCTTCATCAGAAGGTATATCAATGGCCGATATATAATGTACAACCTGAGAATCCGCATTTACTTCCAAGTCCAGTAGGTATTCGCTCAGGTCAATTGCAACTATAAGTGGTTCTGTGCTTAAAGCAAAGGCCGTATCAAGATGGTTCCCATTTTTAGTGAATTCCAGTACCCTAAAATTCACCACAGCTTCTATACCAATGCCATTGGATATAGAAAGATTCATATTCCCCGATTTTAGTATAGCCTGGTCTACCCTGGTGGCATTATCCAAAGAGATGGTATTGGAATCCAGCATGGCTTCCTGGTTCAGGTAACCCTGGAACTGGGAAAAACCAATTTTCGATTCAGGCTCAGAACCTTCCAGCCGGATAAGGACCACAATACTATCCTCTATAGTTACAGGAATCAATTCATCGCCAGAGTCTTCGGTTAGCACGCTGTAGCTGTAGGTCACAGATTGGTCATCAGCATCCATCACAAGCGCATAGCCATCCATAATAGTCTGATCCAGAATATCTGCTGTATTGCCTGATATCTCCAAACTGGTCTGGAAAACAGCTCCTGAAGGTGATTCAAGAGAAGGGATAGTAATACTCAAATCACTGCTAAGGGCCATATAATTGTTCACTTCAATAACCAGATTGCCCGACTCAATGATGGCTCGGACTACTTTATTGGAATCCGGCTCCAGAGTTATATTGCCCGCTTCTTCTATTGTTTGCTGCGGAACCCTGGCTGTGGCAGTTGACACTTCCATTCCAGCACCTCCAATGGTTACTTGGAAACTGGAATTTCTTGCTTCATCATTGATCATGATCTGGATGCCCGCTGTCCCCTGACACTGCCCAGATACCTGCACCAGGATATTCCCCGGAAGTATCATGCCAGACAGATCCATCGTTTCAGTTGCAATACCACCATTGGCATCAATTATACTCTCAAACTGGATTGTTGCGCCTGGAATATCTGTGGTATCTGATTCATTAACCTGCCGCAGTTGAACAATCACTGGCGGACCTAGAGGAATAATCATGTTGTTTTCAATGGTGATTTGGAGTTCACCACTGGAAAATTCTGCGTATCCGAAATTATCAAAGGAAAATGGTTTCATGATGGGGGTAATCACAAAAGCGGGTATCGCTGCGGAACCGTCTGGTACTTGGTCTATCGCCGGGTAAATATTTCTAAATATGAATTCGATTATTCAAAAGAGGAAATAAATATTTTAA
>CAJWLO010000001.1 GCA_913043235.1 uncultured Fidelibacterota bacterium | reverse complement strand
AAACATCCTTATCTTTCAATTCCCCGATCAAATGGCTGATAGCAGTCTGGTTAGGTGCATACCGTCTTTTATCAATCAATGCAAAATGCATCCCAAGACGTTTTGCGTACGCTTGGCTAATGGCTGCAGAACCAATGTCCGGTGCCAACACAGTTGAATTATCAGTATCAAATCCTTCTTTTTTTATCGCATCCAGAAGCACCATCCTACTATACAAATGGTCAAAGGGAATTTTTGTAAAAGCCTGGATCTGTGTAGAATGCAAATCCATAGTAATAATTCGATTGGTACCCATAGCCGTGATAATATCGATCATCACCCTAGAAGAAATAGGAACTCGGGGCTGATCTTTCCTATCCTGCCTGCCATATCCAAAATAAGGAATTACCGCTGTAACCCGACCTGCCGAAGCGCGTACTGCCGCATCTGCCATGAGAGCTAATTCAATAATATTTTCTGAGGGACTATTTGTTGATTGAATTAAAAAAACATCGTGCCCTCGAATATTTTCCTCAAATTTGATCCACAACTCTCCATCAGAAAAAGTCTTAATAGAAATTTTACCTAACTCACAGCCTAGAGCAGATACTATTCTTTCAGATAGTGCTGGATTGCTCCTGCCACTAAATATTTTCATTTTACTTTTCATATTCGATTGTATTTGTAATCGTAAAGCTGGGGCGCAGGGACTCGAACCCCGACTGCCGGGACCAAAACCCGGTGTCCTACCGTTAGACGACGCCCCAGATTTATAATTGTTTTAACATATCATTTCTGTATTGGATGTGATACAACAGTGCGGTATTTAGATGAAAAATGTGACTCAGCCATTTTTGCAGCGGCGTCTTCATCAAAAATCCCAAACACAGTCGAGCCGGAGCCCGACAGACTGGCATATCGAGCACCAAAAGCTCGAAGTGTTTTCTTTATGTATCCAATCTCTGGATATGCTGGAACAATGATTGCTTCAAAATCATTCTCAAAGAGCTCAAAATGAATAGCATCATCTTGAATAAAGCCGGAAAAGTTAGTTGCCTCTCTTGGCTTGTCCAAAATCTTTTTAACTTCCGCGTAAGCCCAGGCTGTATCAATATAGATATCTGGAATAACCAATAAATAGGTTCCCTGAATCGGAGTTCGAAAAACTGTCAACAAATCTCCAATTCCATCTCCAATCTGTGTGCCTCCATTTATAAAAAAAGGAACATCTGCTCCTAATTTTAGGCTTATGGATTCCAATTCTTCATTGGAAACCTTAAGATCATAAAGTTCCCGAATGCCCTTCAACACTGCAGCCGCATTGGATGATCCACCGCCCAGCCCTCTTCCGGCAGGAACTTGTTTTTCCAATTTTATGGATATACCGCCAATATCATATATACTACTCATTTTTCCCCAAGCGTTAACACAGAGGTTTAAATTATCATTTTTTAGCCAATCAACATTGGATGAAAATCGACAATCAGAAAATCGTTTCTTTAGTGTAACTTTATCGTAAAAACTCAGTTCCTGAAATAACGTATGAATAGTGTGGTAACCATCCGGGCGTTGATCGATAATTTTCAGGCCAATATTTACTTTACAGTTGGATTTAAGAACAACAGTGGTCATCATTTTTACATAGGGTAGCTATAGCCTGGACTGCCCAGCCTTTTCCAGCACCAATGACCCCAAGATAGTCTGTTGTAGTGGCTTTTACCGATACCATAGATTCATTGACCTTCATAGAAACTGCCAAGTTATATTTCATTTGGGAAATAAATCTCTCGAGTTTTGGTTTCTGTAAAATGATAGTGGTATCCACATTACATATTTCAAACCCTGCTCCCCGAACTCTTTTCACAGAATCAGTTAAAAAATGGCTGCTAGACACCCCTTCCCATATATCATTTTCACTGGGAAAAAACTGCCCAATATCTCCCAGAGATGCTGCACCTAGAAGCGCATCCACCAATGCGTGAATGAGTCCATCTCCATCGGAATGACCCAGAGAACCAAATGGAGCAGGAATTTCTACACCGCCTATAACGAGTGTTTCTCCTTTTGAAAGTTGATGCACGTCATACCCAATTCCTGTTCTAATCATCTATCTTGTTTTATTACCATTCATTGAGTTTTTTGGAGTAAATATTGTTCCGCTCTTTCCCAATCATCTTGAGTTGTGATTTTAAAATTAGTTGGATGTCCCTCAACTAACGCTATCGAAAATCCCATTGCTTCCATCAAAACGGCTTCGTCGGTTGCATTTATATCATTTTGATCCGCATTATCCAATGCAGCTACCAATTTATCTTTGTTAAAAGTCTGTGGTGTTTGCGCCAGCCATATAAACCTTCGATCCAGTGTTTCTTTTACTAGACCATTGTTTGAAAGTTTGACTGTATCTCTGCTTGGCAAAGCCACCACGGCACCATCATAATTTTCACAAGCAGAAATAGAATTTACAATCATATTTTCAGTTACAAAGGGGCGGGCCGCATCGTGAATACAAATCAAATTTGCTGAATTAGAAGACACAGACACACCATTTTCTACAGAATCTTGCCTTCGTGCTCCGCCAGCAATAACTGTTATTGGTTTCCCGGCAGACATTGACATTAAATCACGATGGATAGATGTAGTCTGATTTCCCGGTACAACCACAATCACTTCCTGGATAATACTGGATTCTAAAAATGGTTGTAGGCAATAAAAAAGAAGGGGGCGTCCTCCCAGCAATTTAAATTGTTTTTCTTCACCAAATCGGGAGCCTGCTCCGGCAGCAGGAATGATTACAGATACTTGGTTCATGTGCCCATAAGCATGGTTCTAAAAATAAAAATATATGCTTACACAATTATCATGGCATCACCGTAACTAAGAAAACCGTATTGATTATTTTTGGCTTCACGATATGCTTTCATGATAAGATCTCGATTCCCAAAAGCACTGACCATCATCATTAAAGTTGATTTTGGAGCATGAAAATTTGTGATCATTTTATCCACCATCTTGAACTCGTAAGGCGGATAAATAAATTTATCCGTCCATCCTCGTTTGGGGGTTACCTGGAATCCCGAAATGGCAATTGTTTCCAATGCTCTCACAGTAGATGTTCCCACTGCAATAATTTTACGATACCGCTTTTTTGCCTGGTTGATAGCCAAGGCTGTTTTTGGTGACACTTCAAAATATTCAGAATCCATCTGATGTCGATTTAAATCTTCTACTTGTACTGGGCGAAAAGTGCCAAGGCCTATATGCAGTGTAATGTACTCTAATTTAATGCCTTTTTGTTCAGCTTTTTTTATTAGTCCAGATGTGAAATGCAATCCTGCGGTCGGCGCAGCAACAGCTCCACGTTCCGATGCATAAACAGTTTGATATCGTTTTTTATCATTTCGATCTGCTTCACGATCTATATATGGAGGTAAGGGACATGTTCCAAGTCGATCAATGGCATCATGGAGATTATCACCATCAAACTCAAAGCGTACTACCCGGCCTCCAGAAACAGTATTATCAATCACATCGCACATCAGTTTTGATGTAAACATAAGTTTGTTTCCTATACGAACCTTGCGTGCTGGTCTCACCGTTACCTCCCATAGATCATTCGCCAATTCGCGGAGCAAAAAGACTTCAACTTTAGCCTCCGTGCGATCCTTATTGGCAAACAACCGCGCTGGAAACACTCTTGTATTGTTTAGTACTAGAAGGTCATTCTTACGCATATAATCGGTTATATCCAGAAACCGTTTATGTTCTATCTCGCCTGTATCTTTGTGAACAACCAACAATTTTGCAAAATCACGGCGAGGTTCCGGATGCTGGGCAATGAACTTTTTTGGTAATGGATAATCAAAATCGCCAAGTTTATATTTTTTCTTTTTTTCTATCATTAAAATAATCTTTCCTGATTTGATGTTAATTCTTTCCCTAACAATTTAAAGGCTGATTCTTGGGCAACTCTCCCTCGGGGCGTCCGCTGCAGGAACCCTTCCTTGATCAGGAAAGGTTCATATACATCCTCTATAGTTGTAGAATCTTCGCCAACGGCTACAGCAAGAGATTTAACCCCCACCGGACCTCCTGTGAATTTTTCAATCAGTGTGTCAAGGATTTTGCGGTCCATATCATCCAGACCTATTTCGTCAATTCCCAGTTTTTGAAGTGAATTTTTTGCAACATGAATATCAATCTTTCCATCAGCTTTTACCTGAGCAAAATCACGGGCTCTCCGAAGAATACGATTGGCAATTCTCGGTGTTCCACGACTACGCCTTGCCAGTTCCATTGCTCCATCATCATCTATATTAACCTCCAGTATATTTGCAGATCTATTAATAATATGAAAGAGGTCCTCGGCTTCGTAATAATCAACCCGCAGAACAACTCCAAAGCGATCACGCAACGGAGATGTCAAGTTTCCAAGTCTAGTAGTAGCGCCGATTAGAGTAAACGGCTCAATATTCAGCTGCACACTGCGGGCACTTGGTCCTTTATCAATCATAATATCAATTGTGAAATCTTCCATAGCCGAATAAAGATATTCCTCTACCACACTATTCAATCGGTGGATTTCATCAATGAAAAAAACATCTCGGTGAACTAGGTTGGTAATCATTCCAGCTAAGTCGCCAGCACGTTCAATCACTGGACCGGAAGCATGTTTGATATTTACATTTAATTCTTTTGCAATAATGTTGGCCAAGGTAGTTTTACCAAGACCCGGAGGACCAAATAAAAGCACATGGTCGAGAGCATCCCCACGGCCATTGGAGGCTTCAATATACAGTTTCAGATTATCTACCAATTCTTTCTGGCCAATAAATTCATCGAACTGGGACGGACGAAGAGACTTTTCTACCGCCAAATCTTCATCAAGGGGGGTAGGGTCAGCTATATGTATCTCTGTCATTAAGTAAAATGAAAATAAATCGGATAAAAACCGGCTTTAAAGATACAATCTCAAACAGCCGTCGCAAAGAGGTTGCGTACCCTATATAGGGATTTCTAATCGCATGGCTCCGAAAAGTAGAGCTGCAACCATAGCATGAACCTTGGAGCGGGAACATCCAGGATGACCGCTCTAGCTAAAATTTAAAATAATATCAATGCATTGATTTATAAGATCCTTAGTTATTTCCTAATATTGGATATATTGTGTTAATTTACTAGGCTTGTTCAGGAAGCCGAATCTTTTCTATTTAGGATCTGCTCAATAAAAGAACCCGTATATGAATTTTTTACTGTAGCAATATACTCTGGAGTGCCTGAAGCAATTACCTCACCGCCTTCATCGCCTCCTTCGGGACCAAGATCTATAATCCAATCAGCTGTTTTGATCACATCTAGGTTATGTTCAATAACGATCACTGTGTTTCCTCGTTCCACCAGACGCTGCAAAACAATTAATAGCATTCTGATATCTTCAAAATGTAGGCCTGTGGTGGGTTCATCCAAAATGTATAATGTTCTAGCCGAACTAACCTTGGAAAGTTCCGTTGCCAATTTTACCCGTTGTGCTTCACCCCCAGATAAAGTTGTAGCCTGTTGTCCAAGATGAATATATCCCATTCCTACATCGGAAAGGGTCTGCAATTTTTTCTTTACCGGTGGAATATTTTTAAAAAACTCTAAAGCATCTGCAACCGACATCTCCAATACTTCTGCAATTGATTTTGAGCGATATTTAACCTCCAGTGTTTCTCGGTTATAGCGTTTACCTTGGCATACCTCGCAGGTCACATACACATCCGGTAGAAAATTCATTTCTATCCTGATAATACCATCTCCTTCACAGGATTCACAGCGACCGCCCTTTACATTAAATGAGAACCGGCCTGGTTTATACCCTCGGATCTTTGATTCAGGAAGCTTGGCAAAAAGATCACGGATATGTGTAAACACCCCGGTATATGTAGCCGGGTTTGATCGTGGAGTGCGACCAATGGGTTTCTGATCTATATTCACTACTTTGTCCAAGTATTTCTTGCCCTCAATAGAATCGTGGTTTAGGGGATACGCACGGGCCTTGTTTAATTCTATTGATAACGCGGGAAATAATGTCTCGTTTACCAAAGTACTTTTCCCACTTCCGGATACACCAGTTACAGCAATGAACCGCTGCAGTGGGAATTCTACACTAACTGTTTTAAGATTGTTCCCTGTGGCTCCTATCAGAGACAACATGTGTGTTTTTCTATTTCTTCGAATCCGTGGGATTTTTATCTGTTTTTTTCCTAAAATATATTTTCCTGTCAAAGATTGTTTTGCATTCCCTAAATCTTTGGGGATACCAGCAAATGTGATCTCACCGCCATGCTTACCGGCCCCCGGACCTAGATCAATAACATAATCAGCAGACATAATTGTCTCTTTATCATGTTCCACAACCAATATAGAATTACCAATATCACGCAATGCTTTGAGCATATTCAACAATCGATTGTTATCCCGAGGGTGCAAACCAATTGAAGGTTCGTCCAAAATATATAATACCCCCATAAGCTGCGAACCGATCTGTGTAGCCAAGCGAATCCGCTGGGCTTCACCGCCGGAAAGAGTTGCAGCTGAACGTTCCATATTCAGGTAACCCAAACCAACATTCACAAGAAAAGCAAGTCGTTGACGAATTTCTTTCAGAATCTGATCAGCGATATCCTTTTCCATATCGGTGAGGATGAGTGATTCAAAAAACTCCTGGATATCTTTAATAGACATGGCAGATATATCACCGATATTAAAATTGTTTATTCTCACTGATAAAGATTCGTTCTTCAGCCGGGTACCTTTACAATCAGGGCAAATACACATGCTCATAAATTGTTCGATCCACTCACGAATCCTTGATGATTTGGTTTGGGTATATCTGCGCATCAGATTGGGTATAGCTCCTTCCCAACCGCCTTTATAAGTGCCCGACCAACGCTGGGAATTGTATTCCATTTTGAATTGTTTATTCCCAGTCCCAAAAAGAAGAATCTCACGAACCGAAGGGTCTAGTCTAACCCATGGGGTAGTAAAATTAAATTCAAGCTGTTGAGCCAAGCTCTTCAAAACGCTACCATACCAATTTCCGCGAGGTTGTTCTCCCAGAGAGGCAATAGCTCCTTGAATAAGACTTTTGGACTTGTCCGGTATCACTAGATCTGGATCCACCTCCATATGCGAACCCAATCCATCGCATTTTGGACAAGCCCCGTACGGTGAATTAAAAGAAAACATTCTTGGTACCAGTTCTTCCATACTAATCTCACAATCAGGACAAGCAAAATGTTCGCTGAATATGTGTTCCTTATCAGGCAATACATGAACAACCAGCAGTCCACCACTGATCTTGAGAGCCAATTCTACTGATTCCGTGAGTCGTTCCAAGATTGCTGTTTTCAGGATTAGTCGATCAATCACCACCTCAATGGAATGTTTTTTATTTTTATTCAATATAATTTTATCTTCCAAAGAGAGAATCTCACCATCCACACGAACCCGTAGAAAACCCTCTTTCCGTATTTCATCTAATACTCCCTTATGCTGGCCTTTCCTTCCACGGATCAATGGAGATAAAATATGCATTTTTGTACCTGATTTGAATTTGTTGATGGTATCCACAATTTGCTGAACAGTTTGTCTTTGAATGGGTTTATCGCACTTCCAGCAATAAGGTCTACCTATATGAGTAAACAGCAAACGGAAATAATCATGAATCTCCGTAACAGTTCCTACAGTGGAGCGAGGATTTCGGGCCGCGGATTTTTGTTCAATTGATATGGCCGGTGATAACCCTTCGATAGCATCCATGTCTGGTTTCTCCATGAGTCCTAAGAATTGGCGGGCATAAGAAGAAAGAGACTCTACATATCGGCGTTGACCTTCTGCATAAATTGTATCAAAAGCTAAGGATGATTTTCCAGATCCGGATAACCCTGTAATGACTACCAATTGATTCCTTGGAATCATCACATCAATATTTTTTAGATTATGTTGGCGGGCGCCTTTAATAATAATTTTATCAATGGGATCTGACATAAAACTTAATCCCCTAGGAAAACAGCTTTTTAGGACAAAACAAAATTTACAGACTTTTATTAATTAACTTCAAAAACGATTTACTTTTTACTCCTATATTCAATTATCAACTGCGAATTCTTGACATGGTTTCTGATAAGCATTAGTTTGAAGCATGGGAACACTCCGAAACCAAATCCTTATCTCCATGCCTCACATGCAAGATCCGTTCTTTTCTTCTGCTGTTGTTTTTATTTGCGAACACAATAAAGATGGAGCTATGGGCTTGATAATCAATAAAAAATTCAAAGAACCAAATCTGAATGATTTATTTGAACAACTTTATATTGGGAACGATACCATAAAATCACTCACCCCCGATATTCATTTTGGCGGGCCTGTAATGCTTGAGCGTGGTATTGTTTTGCACGGTTCAGGGTTTACTACTGAAGGGACCATTGCTATTTCAGATGAATTCTCCATGACAAGTCAAAAAACTATTTTACAGGATTTAAAAGTTCAAGATAAAATCCCATACAAACTATTGTTGGGGCACGCAGGGTGGGCAGCAAAACAATTGGAACGTGAAATTGAAAATGGCGATTGGCTTATGCAATCCACTACTCCAGATTTTGTTTTTAATCTAAGCACAGATCAAATGTGGCAGCAGGCCGCAGGCAGTCTGGGAATGGATTTGGGGCCTCTTGAAGCCATGGGAGGTCAAGCCTGAGCTATGGATAATTTTTTCCTTCTGAGGGTATCCTTAAAACAATAATAAATTATCTATGGAAATTGAATGAACGTTGAATTCCATTATGTTGCCTGAGATACCGGTAAAAAACATAAAAGGTTGTGGAAACCTGATTCAATTCCTTTTTTAAAGCAATTGATCTGTATTAAACCCTAGTGGTATACCGCAGATGTGATTTCTAGCAATATGATTAGTACAAAGATATTCCTAAATGGAAAAAACCATGGACTGCTGGATTGATGATCCAAATTTGTTCGACTATCATCAATACTACATCAGCTTCATTTCAAAGAAATAACGAATGAAAAACCACTGTTCTTTTTTTGCAAAAAACAAATGCATGAAACTCATTTTTTTACCTGCAAGGCTATTGGCTGGGCATTACATCAATATTCATGCACAACCCCAAAAGCTGTAATACAATTTGTGAAAGAATAAAGGAATGATCTTAGTCCATTAAGTACCACAGAATCATTGAAAGCACTTAATAGAAATAGTTATATTTAAATGGGGGCTGTCAAAAATAATTAAACTTCAATTTATTTATCTGCCTTATAAATGAATTCAACGGGGAAAAATTTTCAAAAAGTTAATCTAATTTGTGTTGTTTCCATCCGATTAAAATGTAGGAAATAAAATTGATTTGAAGTAAAAAGGATTGCATTTCTTTGCCACATCAAATAAAAGAACACAAGTATGATCCAATATACTTTTGGTCACTCCGGTTCATTAGTTTAATCAATCGTTACGTCTACCCTATTCGTCGGACTGAATTGACATATATGTTAAGTTTTATTGATGATGATAAATTAAGAATCCTCGATTATGGCTGCGGTAGCGGTCATTTTACAAATAGAATTAAAAAGTCAAAACCAAGCTGTACTGTAATTGGAGCCGATATAAACTCATATGCAATAAATTATGCACAGCAGAAGTACAAAAATGTAACCTTTTTACCTCCAGATAATCACTTAATTGAACAGGGAAATTTTGATATTATCATTGTATCTCATTTACTGGAGCATATTCACAAAAGAGAAGAGTTTTTACAACAAGTTTTATATTTATTAAAAAGGGGTGGGAAAATAATTATAGCGGTCCCGCAAGAAAGAATAAGAGGTGATGGAACCTTATTTACAATTTTTATTAATGCTCTTCGTGGAATTTTTATCAACCCTCATGTTGTAAAATTAGTATATGAGGATTTGTTAACTTTAATGGCTAATGTGGATGTTAAGATCCAAAGTAAAATATATACAAATTATCTATATCCTTTTATGTCTAGTTCCAGAAAATGGCATTCCTTTAGTTTGGTGATTATTGGAGAAAAAAGCTTATAAGATTTTTTAGTTATTCTATAACTCTTAAATATTTTTTATACGTGAAAAAACAAAATAGGAAGCGAAATAAGATTAAACGATCTGAATTCTAATCTGAAAATATTTCCCTGAGAAATTGTTAATGTAATTAGAAAAGAAGGAAAAGACATCTATTCTTTAAATCGTAAATTTCAAGATGAATAAAATACTTCCGCCATTTGCAGTGATCTTCGCAGCTATTCTGTGGAGTCTGGATGGTCTTCTAAGACAGGAATTATATTCCATTCCCTCTTTCCTCATAATTACTTTAGAACATGCCTTTGGTGCACTGCTATTTTTTCCTTTGTTGATCAAAGCCTGGTCAGATATAAAATCCCTCAGTCAAAGGCAGTGGGTTTCTCTCCTCTGGATATCAATCGTTGGTGGTATTCTAGGAACATTCTTTTATACGAAGGCACTGAGCTACATAAATTATATTGATTTAACTGTTGTGGTATTGCTGCAAAAGCTTCAGCCTATTTTTGCCATTGCGTTAGCTGCAATTATCTTAAAGGAAAAATTGTCCCAGCGATTTATTGGCTTGGCTATTTCTGCCTTGGTTGGCGGATATTTCGTAACATTTGGTACTTCACCTATAAATGACTGGAACGACAAAACTATTATCGCCGCACTTTTAGCTTTGCTTGCGGCATTCGCATGGGGAAGTTCAACTGTTTTAGGGAAACACGCTCTAAAACATTTGCCGTTTTCTATAGTAACTGCTTTGCGACTTAGTTTGACAGCGATTATGGCGGCAATTATATTGTTTGCCACCCAGGTACAAATACCGGAAGTTTCACTTTCAGCCGTACAATGGCGTAATTTGATAATCATTGTTTTTTCAACAGGTGCAGTAGCATTATTTATTTATTATTATGGTTTAAATCATCTTCCCGCATCCCATGCGACATTATATGAATTGGCATGGCCATTATCTGCAGTGATATTGGATTGGGCAGTGCGCGGACAAACTTTATCTCCATCACAAATTCTCGGCGCTATTCTACTATTGGGTTCTATGACTCTGCTATCACGGGAAAATTTAGGTGCCTGAGTTTACACTACAAGATCATAATCATAATTTAAGATACAACCTGATCCATGAATTTTTCTGGGGTTTTGGCATTGCTTTCCATACTATATATGCTGTAGTTCCTCTTTTTTTAAGAAATCTGGGGGCACCGGAAAGTATTGCTATTTCTTCTGCAGGATTATTCAATATACTCATTGCCCTGCCCATGCTTACTATTGCCGCTTTAGGCAGGAATATTCATAATATCAAGCGGGCAGTAATATTTGTACATTGTTTGATTCTGGTTGCATTGTTTGGGATGGGTTTTACGTTTACCTGGATCAATATCAGCACTATAGACTCAGCTTGGATAATATATTTTGTCTATTTTTTATTATATGGTTTATCTATTGGCGTGGTTGTACCTGTTTGGACAGAATTTTTGAATAAAACAACACTAATAACCGAGCGAGGGCGGTTTTTTGGGCTAGGGTTTGCCTTTAATAGTATTGGAAGTTTTATTGGTGGAATTGCATTAAGAATTTTGCTGGAGAGTGATATTCCATTCCCAAAAAATTTTGGGATTGGTTTTTTAGTTCTTTTTATAAGTATCGCTCTTGGTACATTGGTTTTCTGGTTTTACCGTGTAAAACCAACAAAAAATATATCTCGACATAGAACGATAAAAGACTTTATATCAGAAACTATAAAAATTATCATAGAGCACAAAAATTTTCAGAAATATCTTTTATCTAGGATTTTTTTCTGTGCATCCCTACCTGGTATGGGGTTATATGCGGTTTACTGTCAGAACAAATTCAACTTTGATATTAGTGAGGCCGGGACTTTCACTGTATTCAACGTAATCGCTTCTGGGACTACAAGTTATCTGGTTGGGAAAATGGGGGATCGATGGGGACATAAATCGGGTATGATGATTGCCTATATAGCTCATTTTTCAGCGGTCATACTTGCCCTAAATGCTCAGAATATGTACTGGGTATATGCTATTTTTATAACTATCGGCGCCGGACAGGGTGCATTTATGCCTTCCGCCATGAACTTGGTATATGATTTTGCTGGAGAACGGGACACCAAAACATATATGGCATTAATTGATTCTTTCTTGGCGCCTTTTGTGATACTGTTTTTAATCGGTATTGGTTCTTTAGTAAACCAACATAATTATTTTATTGTATTAAATATTTTGGGAGGTTGTCTTTTGTTCAGCATAATTCTGCTCCATTTCCTAGTGAAAGACCCACGGTACAGTAAACAACCTCCTATTTACGCAGATGGATTTTCTTCTTGATTTTCCATCGATGAATCCTGAAAATCCCCTAACTCATATGATCAATTTTTCACACCGACATATTAAATCTATCTTTATTCTCTGCTTGGTACTGATTTTTGGTTCCTGTAAGGAAGACCCTGCAAGACACTTGAACCTAGGGAACTGGTATCTAAACAAAGGTTTAATTGATGAAGCCATCGTTGAATACCGTGAAGTGGCCCGAACCTATTCAGGAAATGAGAGTGAATTAACACGAGATGAATTTGCTATTTTGGGTAAAGCCCACTTTAAGCTGGCAATTGCTTATACAAAAAAAGGTTGGTGGGAATATGCTTTAAACGAAGCAAAAACCAGTTTTGAAGTACAGCCCAATAAAGATAGTCATGATCTGGTTCAACTCATTGAACAGAAACTTGACTTAAGAGTAGATTCCTAAATTCTCCGATAACTCTTATATTTATTGATCGTTATATCGTACCTGAGCGGTGCTCGCCACCATCACAGTAAATTACAGAGCAATTGATAAAATCCGCTTCCGGCTGTAACAACATTGAAATGGTTCCAGCAATGTCCTCTGGGGTGGTAGTCCTGCCCAAAGGGTTTCGTTTTTTTGTTTTTTTAATCCATTTTTCCCAACCTTCAGTGATTTTTGTTAGTGCGCGTGTATGCGTTACACCAGCTTGGACTGCATTAGCAGTAATCCCTGATCCACCCAATTCCCAGCCAATTTGACGAATAATAGCTTCCATGGCTACCTTGGCCACACTTACTGGACCATAACCTTCCATAGCAACATAATTCCCTTCACTAGTTAAACCCATAATTCTAGAACCAGCTGCAAGAAGCTGAGCATCATAGAGTTTTTGAGTCCAGTAAAGTAGAGAATTACCCATAACATGAATGGTCATATCCATCTGGCGTTTTGTAACAGGTTTATCGCTAAAAAAATTTGTCGTGGTACCAAATGCAATAGAGTGTAATAGAAGTTTTAATGGTTCTCCAGATGTGATTTCCTTTATTTCTGGAATATATTTTTCCATAGCATCTTCTGCCGCTGCGTTGGTATTCCAATAGATAGTCCGGCCATTACTTAGTTCAGTGACTTCAGAAATAGTTTTTTCTGCTTCTTTTTTTGTTTCACCCCTATCAAAATGAAATCCAATTATCCCATAACCATCTTTTGCAAGACGTTTCGCAGTCGCACCACCGTGACCGGTAGATGCTCCTAGTATTAATACCCAATCCGACATTTTTCCTCCTCTTTTAAAAAAATAATTTACCAGAATTCAAATCAACAATGGAAAACCAAAAGGTCATTCTTTCTATCATTTATTTTTTGTACTCTCACTATCTAATAATACAGTAAACAATCGGTTTTAAATGAATCAAAAAAATTCGTACACCCGGGAAGAACTTTTACGATGTGCTCGCGGTGAGCTTTTTGGAATAAAACATAGTAAGCTACCTACAGATCCAATGCTTATGGCTGACCGTATTATTTCCATCACAATGGATGGAGGTAAATATGACAAGGGGTCGGTCATAGCTGAACTTGATATCAACGAGAAAAACTGGTTTTTTCATTCCCATTTCATAGGCGACCCCGTAATGCCCGGTTGTCTAGGCTTGGATGGCATGTGGCAATTAATCGGTTTTTATCTTACTTGGACTGGTTGTACAGGCAAGGGGCGGGCCTTGGGAGTGGGTAGTGTGAAATTTAAAGGGCAAGTTCGCCCTTATCATGATGTAATAATTTACAAAATTGATGTAAAAAAAATTATAACTAAACCAGTGCCCATGATATGGGGAGATGGCGCTTTGCATGTAAATGATAATAAAATCTATACTGCTAAAGGTCTTCAGGTGGGTCTGTTTGATAATTTGATTTACGATTTTGGCGGTGATCCAACTTCAGATACATTTTAGATAAAAACCATTTCTACGTAGCTATATATGGCACTACAATGTGGAATTGTTGGATTACCCAATGTTGGTAAATCTACTATATTCAATGCTTTAACAAAGTCAAGCGTCCCAGCTGAAAATTATCCGTTTTGTACCATCGATCCACATTTAGGTATAGTGGAATTACCAGACTTTCGCTTGAAAAAGCTAGCAGAAATTTATAAGCCTGATAAAGTAACTCCCGTAACCATTGAATTCACTGATATTGCTGGTTTGGTTTCCGGTGCAAATAATGGCGAAGGATTGGGGAATCGATTTTTAGGCCAGATCCGACAAGTATCAGCTATTATCCATGTGGTACGATGTTTCAAGGATAGTAATATTATTCACGTAGAAGAACAAGTAGATGCAGTACGAGATGCAGAATTGATTGAAACAGAACTATTGTTGGCAGATATTGAAACAATACAAAATCGACAATTTAAAATCGATAAAGTTGCCAAATCAGGTGATAAAAAAGCAAAAATAGAACTTGATGTCGTAACGCGATTATTAGAACACTGCAATAATGGGCGCCGTGCACGAACCTTTAAGACCCATGGGGAAGAATCTGATATTATTCATTCATTACACTTACTTACCCAAAAACCAATTCTTTACGTCGCTAATGTGGATGATACAGAAATAACCCATAACAATCGTGGAGAAATGGAGCAACAACTTATAGATTTTGCGGAAAAAGAAGGTAACATAGCAATTCGTCTATGCGGAAAACTAGAACAGGAAATAACTGTTTTACCAGAAGATGAGAAAGGGGTTTTTCTAGAAGAATACAATCTACCCGAGCCAGGTCTTCACAAACTGATCCAGGCAGGTTTTCGACTTTTGAATCTTGAAACATTTTTCACTGGTGGTCCAAAGGAAGTTCGCGCTTGGACCATAAAACACGGTTCTACGGCCCCCGAAGCAGCTGGTGAAATCCATGGTGATCTTCAACGTGGTTTTATCAAAGCAGAAGTATTTAAATATAATGACCTTGTGAGGTTGGGTTCTGAAAAAGCTGTGAAAGATGCTGGACTGGCCAAATTACACGGTCGTGACTATTTGGTAAAAAATGGTGATTGTATTTATTTTCATTTCAATGTTTAGCTTCAATATTTTATAAAAACAGTAGTTACCCATACAACGCTACTATAAAACATCTTACTAAACACTTTTCCATCAACAATAAAAGGGCAGATTTTTGCTCTTTTTATTTTGTCTTATTAAATTATTTTATTCATCTTCATCATCGTATTCATCATCCCAATCTTCTTCATATTCATCATCATATTCATCTCCGTAATAGTAACCGGGCGTTGGATAAGCATAATGAGGATTATTCATTGCACCATAGGGATCAGGAGGAACCGTTTCTGTAGGTTTTTCTTTCTTATCCTGAATCGTTTCTTTTTCCGGTGTTTCCTGTTTAACTACAATTACTTTAGGTTCATTTTTTCCATCTCCCGAATCAACATTTTCTTCCAAAGCTTTTTTAACCCATTTGCGGTCTGCATCTGTCAACCCTGCATTTGATTGAGTTGTTGTAGAGCCACCAATAATCTGGTTACGAAAAAGCATTCCTGTTAAAATTGAAAAGAAAAGGATAATAAGCGAAACAAGAGACCCTTCTGTTTGAAACTCAAAACCACCAAACATATTCTGCGTTACTCCAAAGGCCATAAAAATACCCAAGGTGAGCAAAATACCAAAAAAGATAATCAAATTGCCCAATTGAGATGGGGAAGGCAACGGTGACTCCATGATCAGCATATAAGTGAACCAGACCAGTATACCTGCTACAGCAATAATAATACTTAGGATTGGTTCCCCTATAAGAAGTGATGCAAAAAAGCCGATGACTCCAGCCGCCGGGATTATATATCCAATCCCAGATTTGATGTCGTGACCCATATTGGCACTCCAAATTTATTTCGAATTACAGGCAAAATTGCCGGAAGTAAGCCATAAATGCAAGATTTTATATTAAACAGATTCCAATTTATGAATTACAATACATATTTAATTTTTATAAGGACTATTATTTTCTATCATTTACCGGCCAATATCTGTTCCGTAATTTTAAAGCAAATAATGATAATTAAACCTATAAAAGTTGGCGTGGTTGGTGTGGGTCATCTGGGACAACATCACGTAAAACATTACTCGTCTATCAAAGAAACTGATTTAATCGGTTTATTTGATATTGATACTGTTCAAGCAAAAAAAATAGCAGAACAATATAACACCAGTTCCTTTTCTTCATTGACATTACTACTTGAACAAGTGGATGCTGTATCAATAGTCACTCCAACTGTTCACCATGCTATTATTGCTGAAAAATGTATTAATGCTGGAAAACATATATTTATTGAAAAGCCTATAACAAAAACGCTCTTCGAAGCTGATAAACTACTCAACTCGGCGCAAAAAATGCGTACAATGATTCAAGTTGGACATATTGAACGCTTGAATCCTGCTTTGTGCGCATTACAGTCCTACCAAATTCAGCCAAAGTTTGTTGAAATCCAACGGCTGGCTCCATATAAAACACGTGGAACTGATGTCCCTGTTGTTTTAGACCTGATGATTCATGATATTGATATATTACTTTCACTGATTGACTCACCAGTGAAAACAATTCGAGCAAGCGGTCTTTCTATTTTAACTGATTCGGTTGATATTGCTCATGCACGTATAAGGTTTGATAATGGAACCGTTGCCAGCATAGTTTCAAGTAGGGTGGCAAAAAACAAGGTTAGAAAAGTAAAATTATTTCAAAAGGAAATATACGCTACCATAGATTTGCTTTTAGGTCTAACTGAAATATATACAATCGTAGATAAACTGGAAGACCATCCTAATGCACTCAAAACTGTCCCTTTTGAATATAATAATCGCCAGCGACACATTATATACGATAAACCCCTTATAAAAAATGGTGATGCTTTGAAAATGGAATTGATAAATTTCAGCCGATCCATACAAGGTGAAGAAATACCAATAGTGAGCGGCCTTGCAGGACGCAATGCGCTCGATGTTGCTTTACAAATTCAGGAAATAATTACTAAAGATATTGATTGATGAACTTAAGAGATTGCTTTTTTGTCTACAGAAGTTTTACCCCAATTCCGATTGTATTTATTCTTCTTTATTTTACAGAGCCTATATTTCCTTTCATTTGGATTGGTTTTGGATCGGTATTTATTGGTGAATATATTCGTTTCTACGCTGTTCGCTACGCAGGCGGAATTACCCGGAGCCGGAAAGTTGGTGCTCCTTCGCTCTGTACATCTGGGCCATATGCTCATATTAGAAATCCCCTTTATCTAGGCAATATGGTTATCTATATGGGTGTTACTTTTATCGCCGGAGGGGTTTTCATGTGGGAATTTTTGAGTATAGTATTTATCTATTTTACCATTCAATATATCATGATAATCTCCCTTGAGGAAGAAACACTTTCAGGTCTGTTTGGTGCGGAATATGATCATTATAAAATCAATGTACCTCGTTTTATTCCTCGAATTACTCCTTGGAAAAGCACTGACAACCGCATACCGGCCTCAATTACCAAAACTATCACTACTGAAAAACGTACTTTACAAAATATATTGCTCCTGCTCAGTTTGATTTTTATTAGAACCTACTTCGGTAATAGTATTTCATTATAATTAACATGGGGACTAAATGGCTAAAAGAAGGGTAAAATATTTTTTTGTCGCTGGAGAGACATCCGGCGATGTACACGGAGGAAAACTTATATCTGCTATAAAAAGGATTCATCCTAATACACTATTCTTGGGGCATGGGGGAGAAAACATGAAAAATTCCGGGATGGAGATTCTAGAGCACACGGACACTCTAGGGATTATGGGTTTTATCGAAGTAATAAAACATTTACCAAAAATGATTAAGATTTTGAATGAAACGGTTGATATTATTGCCCATACTAAACCTGACCGTATTATTTTAATTGATTATCCTGGGTTTAATCTTAGACTGGCAAAACATATTCATTATTTAAAAATCCCTATTACGTATTTTATTTTACCCCAAGCCTGGGCATGGAAAGAAAAACGGGTAGAAACAATGAAAGCTACCTTGGATCAGGCTTTATCTATTTTCCCTTTTGAGCAGGAATGGTATCAGTCAAAGGGGCTATTAACAAATTATATCGGACATCCATTCGTGGAAACGATAAAAATTAATGAATCAACCGAGGAATACTTTAATCGTCATGATCTGAGTTCTGACTATCCAATCCTTCTGTTATTACCCGGAAGCCGAGAGCAGGAAATAAAATTACATTGGCCGGTCTTCCTTACTACCATAGATCTGCTACAAAACAAAATAGAAAATCTTCAAGTAGTAGTGGTTCCAGCTCCTGGTATTACTCTAAATGATATACCAAGAAATTTTAAAATAGAGCCTAATGCCCGTAAAGCAATAATAAATGCTACTGCGGCAATTGTATCTTCTGGTACAGCAACACTGGAATGCGCTATGGAGAACACACCAATAGTTGTATGTTACAAGTTTAAACTCCTATCCTGGATACTAATTAAATTCATCACCAATATTCGCCATGCTTCAATTGTCAACCTAATTGCAAACGAATCTATTGTAGAAGAATATCTGCAAAATAAAATGACTCCAACAAACCTAGTAACTGCAATTCAACCTTTACTGGATACATCCAATACAACAAGAAAAATAATGTTAGCTAAATTTGATACTATCCGCAAAACCCTTGGTATGCCTGGTGTTTATGACCGGGCAGCAGAAGCTATTGTATCACGAAAAAACGAGAATTTGAAAATTTGATTTTTATCATATGATATCTTTTTATGCTTGGATGGGAAACTGGGTATTAAGCCTCTTTTACTGGACGAATCTCTGGAAGGTAAGAGGTGCAAATAACTACTTAAATATTTTAAATTCAGGAAAATCCGTTTCAATTTGTTGTTGGCATGGGCAACTTCTTCCTATTATAAAAAATCTTTCTAATCATAATTATCATGCTATTGCCGGCACCCATAAAGACGCCGAAATTATTTCCCGAATTTGCACAAAATGGGGCTTGAACATGATAAGAGGTTCAAGCAAAGAAAAAGGTGCAGAAGCATATAAAGAGATCATACAGGTACTTCGAAGTCCGCCTGCACTAGTTTTTATTACCCCTGATGGACCATCAGGACCGGCCCGAATTCCAAAACCAGGTATTATTCGTGCGGCCAAGATGACCAACACTGTAATTGTTCCAGCAACAGCTTTTTCCACGAAACGCTGGGGATTCAATAATTGGGATACATTTTATGTGGAAAAACCATTTGGTGAAATTTTTATAGAATATGGTGAACCATTGTTCTTCGATAGAAATATGGACCAACAAGAATGTGTAGATCAATTGATTACCAAAATGAACATATTAGAAAATAATAATTTGCAATATGCAAATAATGCGACTAAATAAAGAATATCTTATATGGGTCCTGTTTCCCCTGGCCTTATTTTACTGGGGGATCGTTTACTGGCGTAACTTGTTTTACAATTTTGGGTTTTTTGTTTCTAAGCGTTTACCTTGTACCGTGATCAGCGTAGGTAATATGGCAGTAGGCGGGACAGGAAAAACACCTATGGTTATATTTTTAGCACAGTTAATAAAAAAACATGGTAAAAAAGTCGCTATTCTTAGCAGGGGGTATGGACGAAAAACCAGAGGCACTGTATTGGTTACGGATGGCAATTCAAAATTGATATCAAATTTCGAAGATTGTGGAGATGAGCCGTATTTATTAGCTAATAACTTGAAAGGGATACCTATTGTTGTGGATAATGATCGTTTCAGAGGTGGTATGTTTCTAACACAAAGATTTCAATCCCAAATCATCATTTTAGATGACGGATTCCAGCACCGAGCACTGGAACGCGATCTAGATATAGTTATGGTAAATGCCTGCGATCGGCTGATTGATCATAAATTATTGCCCTATGGTATTTTAAGGGAGCCGTGGGAAAACATTGCCCGAGCAGATGCAATCATTGTAACCAAAACCAATCTGCATCGTCCAAAGCCTTTTTTATCAATAAAATTAAATGAAACAGATATACTGGTTTTTCATTCAAAAATGGAGAGTATTATCTCACCAATAGGATATTGCTCAAACTCAGGAACTGCAACCCTGAAGAATAAAAATATTTTTCTGTTCTCTGCAATTGGAGACCATGCTAGTTTCATGAAAAGTATAAAAAATCTGGGAGCACTTATTTGTGGCTCGAAAGAATTTGATGACCATTACTGTTATTCACAGAAAGATATTATAATCATCGATCAACAAGCCAATAAAACAGATGCAGAATACTTAGTTACCACAGAAAAAGATTGGGTGAAAATCCAAAATTTCAAAAGCGTGTATCCTATTATTGTACTTGGTGTTCATATTATATTTTATAATGAAAGAAAATTAAAACAGCTACTACAACCTTTTATAAACTAGACATTCCCCATGCAAAAACCACACCTACAAAAGTAAGCATCAATGGCCAGCCTGTATTGACCAATTGTTTTGAACTAGGATCATGAAATATATGAACCTGAAATTCATGAGCTGTAGTTGCTCCATGCTCATCAATGGCCATTAATATAAAATCATTCATGCCTGTTTGGTTCTGGCGCGGTGTCCATTCAATTATAGCTTTTTTCTTATCAAATGCAGCATATTTTGGCAGGCGAACAGCGCGGTAGGTTACACGATCTCTGTTTAAGTCTTCTGTGGTCATTTTATAACGCCAAGTATGTCCAGTAAGCCCCACTGGTTTTGGTGCTGACATCAGGGTTGGAGGGTTATTTACAAAAATTCTGCCTTGTTGTATATCTGTTCCATAACCATCACTGACAGAAACTTCATAATTATTATAATTAATTTGCGCTGCCTTAGGAACCCATAAAATTTTGCCGTAACGGTCCATTTGCATACCGTGAGGACCTTTCACAAGGGTGTATTCTAGATTAGCATTTTCATTTTTATCATCTACATTTATTTGATATTTAAATAAATCGCCAACCAAAGCCATTCTTGGTGGATTAGATACAACAGTGGGTAAATGGTTGGCATACACTTCGAAAGTCTGTTCGTCCTTTGTGTAACCATCAGAGACAATTACTGTAATCCTCTGCGTATTTACCTGATCGATTTTTGGTGTCCAGCGAATGGTCCCTGACCCTTCATCCACAACCATTCCTTCTGGAAAATCTAACAATGAATATTTGATAGGACTGATTCGTTCCACCACCACGCGCGGTGGGCGACCTTTATCTTTACCAATGAAAAATTCCCATAAAAAATCTTTGATCTTGATGGTTCGACCATCAACAGTCTGCAGGATTACCCAAAGTCTATTCTCTTCAAAAAATACAGAATGTGTATAACGTTTCATATTCAACCGTGAAAACAGAGAATCGGAAGGGTGTTTTGGGTCAACATAATAAACTGCATCAGCATTATGCCAATCAGCAAGATATCGATCAATATTTTCTAACACCACATCATCAGTGATGTTCACTGAATACATCCTAATTGTTGAAACATTTTCAACTTTCACAACTTTATTGAACGGCAAAAGTGAACCTCTATTTTTATCTACAGTCATTATCGGGTATGCGTATTCTAAACCAACTGTAGCAGCCATGGAAGGCACTGAAATAATTTGAATAGGTGCATTGACAAAGAATTCAGACTCAATAAATCTAGATTCATGTCCATCGGATACCTCAATCCTCAGCTTATGGAAATCTACATCCTGTAAACCGGGCTCCCATCGTAAACGGCCTGTGTTTGGATCCATACGCATACCTTGAGGTAGACTATGTGCGGTATAAACAATTTGATCTTTTATATTGGGGTCCTCAATTGTCAATTGATAATCCCAAATTCCGCCCACATTGATTTTATTCATGGGCAGAGGTGCTTTTTTTATAATTGGCGGATGGTTGATAAATAAATTCACAAATTGTGTGTCTGTAGCCACCCCATGCATAGCTACAAGAGCATATTTAACCGTATCAACTTGAACAGGATTGGGTGTCCAGAGCACATTCCCTTTTGGGTCCACTTTCATTCCATCTGGACCGTAAAAAAGTTTATATTTTACAATTTCATCTTTGCCTTGCTTCCAAACCTTCACCGAGTAGCTGTAGTTCTCACCTACCTTACCAATCATAGGTGCAGTGGACAATATACGCACACCAGAACGAGCAAATAATTTAAATTCCTGAGCCGTTCTATCAAATCCATCAGACACAATCAAACGAACATCATATACATCAGCATGGCTACTATCTGTCTCCCAAATGATGACTCCATTTTCCAGGGTCATACCTTCCGGGGCAATCTCAAGGTCAAATTGAAAAGCGGCATCTTTGTTGCGATCCTGAACAATTGGTTCGTACCTAAAAGTCGCACCAGCAACAAACTCTGTCTCTTCAGGTTGAGTTAAAAACCGAGGTGGGTCATTCACATAGATCCACATGCTTTCATCACGACTTTCAAGAACAGGTAATGCCTTGTATTCTTGGTTGTTTTCCGTAGAAGCAGAAATAGGTTCCATAATTTCATCAACCTTCATCCTAACATGATAGCTAGTCTGGAAAGCATCAAGTTGATTTTCAGTCGGTACCCAGTTTATTGATTTCGATTCGTAAAAAAAATACATCCCTTGTGGGGGCAATGATTCCCAGCGGAAACTGTAAAATTCTTCGTCTTCATTTTTAGGAAGTTCATAGAGGAATGGGTGTCCTGGAGTTAAAACATATTTTGGTAGAATATGCTTTGGTAAACGCATCCCCACTGTCTCTTTTTGTTTTGGCTTTTTTGGTTTTTCAAGCGTTCTTTCAATTTTTTTAGGGGGCTGTATACGTGGCTGTTCTTTTAAAACCTTACCTTCCAAGATTCTAGGATCCAAAGTTCCAGGAATAAATGCTCGAGGTGATTCGCCAAGATCTGTAATGATCCGCTCTTGAGTCTGCGATTCTAGAGTAGTGATTTCTTCTGGAGATACTTCGATAAATACTTCTGGAACTTCCGGTTTGTCATCCTGAATATTGGACAAAAGGTTCGGTAGTTTTTCAGAAATAAAATCGGAGCTTAAAATAAACCCTTGGTCAAAACGATCTGATTTTTTACCAAGATCCACAATATAGAGGGAATTTTCTTTTCCACTCCAGCCAGAGATTAAAACACTTCCGGTGTAGAGCCCTGACTTTGTAAGAGGCATAATGGCAAAGATTTGTATATTTTGCGGAATATTACTCATAGCATTCTGCACACCTTCTACGGCTCCATCTTTTCCTGAAACCAGAGTCAAGGTGTTGATATCGGAGGACAACATAAGTATATCTTCGTAAGTGTCCTGATTAATATCCTCAATAGTAATCTGGGTTAAAGGCCCCGGGTTTACAGGAACCTCTTCTACAACTAGTGTAGCCGGAGTTAAAGTAAAGCCAATTACATCCCCAGAACTGAAACCTGCCAAGACATCAAAAAACCCATCAGCATCCCAATCTGTAAGTTCAAAAGATCTGGGCAATATACCATCGAGGCCATCAATGGTTTTTCTAATCATATGACCAGAATCAAAAACCCCACCAATGTTATAAAATGGCTGTGCTTTTAGCGTGCTCCCTTCTTGACTTAAAGCCAAAACATCTTCATACCCATCACTGTCATAATCCACGACACCAACATATAAGAGTGCTGATCCAATCAATAATTCATCAGGTCTTACTTTTTTTGTTAAAACAAGCCCTTCATCTCTAGAATCTACAATGGCAAATCCTCGGAAAGGACTGCCCAAGGAAAGAACAATTTCTTCATCGCCATCAGCGTCCTGGTCAAGTAATTGAAAATTATTACAGCGTAGTGACCGATCACCCTTACCAATATCTAGAGTTGCTGAGGGTAGTTCTGAAAATGATCCCCCATCCCAAGAATAAGTGGCTATAAAAACATGAGGAGTGGTATTATCACCAAACCGGGAAAGATTCATAATAAGAATCAGATTGGGTGAACCATTTCCACTCAGATCCCCTATCCGGGCATCCACAAAATAACCATCAAGGCCTGCTGGCGGAGAAAATTCCCAAACAAGATTCTGATAACCGTCTACATCCATTTCATAATAACGAACAACTGTTGGAAAAACATCTTTTTCAGGGGCCAGTTCCAAGGAAATAAACTCCAATAGTTTATCACCGTCCAAATCATAGGAGCCATTCATATGAACAATTTTTTGCCCCAGCAATAAGTTGCCAGAAAGTAATAATCCAAGAAATAAATAATACTTAGTTTTGATTCGATACATAAATAATATCAATTATAATCAAATTTTAATACTCATTACTATTTTTTGGATCAGGGACTGATGATTCGGGCTGTGATTCTTCTGGAATCGGAGGTAAGGATTCGGTTGGGTCATTATCCTCTTTATCTGCATTTATCGGAAGTTCTTTTACCTTCTCAAGTTTGAGCGAATCATCAATTACAGATTTTATTTTTGGAACTACAACAGTTGGATCAACGGCTTCAGGAGTATATTGCTTTTCTTTGATTGTCGTTTCCTCTGTTATCGATGATTCAGCATCTGGCACTAAGCTTTGAATCGGTGCCACCGGAATTTCTGGATTACCTTGGTCAAATTGCACATCTGGAAGACGCTGTTCCCGAACAATCTTAGGCAATTTATCCTTTGGCCCAAATAGGGGCTCTCTCAAAGATCCATCCTGCAAAAGCTGTACTTTCAGAGAATCGGGAAAATATTCTTCGATTAGTCTGGAAAACATAACACTGGGCTCTACATAGCCATCCAAGTCAAATTCCGTTGTTACTTTCTTGGATCCATTCTCACGAACAATAATTTCTCCCCGAATGGCCTGTAATTTCCCATCATCCATAAAGACAGCCAAAGATTGGGCAGGAACCGATGGAGTTGTAGAGGAAAGATAAATCCCCTTATGTATAGTAGTATCAGAGTTTCCTGCAAATGAAAACCGAATAAGTTTATCTGTAAAATCCATTCCCAGTGACGTAGGAAAGCCATCAAAGAAATAATCAGGAAATTCAAATAATGTGGGATCAAAAGCTTCCGGTTGATAGGATTGAGATAGGGAATCTCTTTCCGGAAGAATTGACATGAAAACAACATTGGTCTGCATATCGTGTACCATGATCAAGGTCGTCACACTATCGGTCTGAGCATTACGCAACGAATAAGCAAAATCGAATGTCTCTCCCCGACGCAAGCCATTCAAATTAGCCGAAATCCCATGTTGAAAATGAGTCGGTTCACCAATCTGTGGTATCTGATTTACAGACACTCCAAATGGCGCCTCGCCATCAAAAACATACCGATCTTTGGACTCACTCACAGCAGGTGTTATGGCTAACACATAATAAAGGTCAATTTCACCTTCTACAGGTTCAAATTGGCTGATGCCTTGGGCCACAGGTTTAAAAGCAATTACTTCATGAACTGTATTGGTAAATGTGACTACACCGTCATCCAATGCAGGAACAACTGGTGTTTTCGATGCATCATCCATTTCCGAAATATATTCTCCAAGATTAACCTGTTCAAATCCTGCTTCATCTGCCCAGCGTTCACTATGCATCTCTTGAGTTGCTTTTGGCACACCAGTTCTTTCAATATCAGTTTCTTTAAGTTGCGCTTCTTTAGCCTCAATAGAAGCCAGATAATCACCCAAAGTTGGTGTTAATACATCTAAATCTTTATTACGGGGTAACGTCGGTCTTTTCTTTTTGAATTGAACTTCTTTATAATCATACGGCAAGCTGGTGAGTTCCTTAAAATTCATCCTTTCATTTCGAATTGGCATGGGTACCGGAGGAATCATGCTATTATCAGATGTTTTTTTTATAACTTTTTTCTGTACTTCGCCATGTTGATATTCTACTATTTGCGGTATAGCTTGTCCAGTCATATCTGTTTTTTTCAGTTTTAACTCTTCTCCCTTAACTTGTAATAAAAAAACATCATCTGTACCATATGGAACCACCAAACCATCACTAGTGGCTTGCATTGTTTTAAATGGCTGGATACCGGCACCTATTAACTGCTTAGCATCGCCCACAAGTAACAAATCAGATTTCAACAACAGGCCATTAGAGTCCATATCAAATACAGCAGTCTTTATTTTATTGCCCTCCGGGGATATAATTGCCAAATAACTTACACCGTTGCTTATGAAACCACTGGCAAACAGGTGACCATATCCATTTTCGATTATTGGGGCACTCAGCATCTTCTTATTTTTCAGTGTAATTTTTTCATCCGAAAGAGATAAATTGAAAATAATTGCCTGTCGCACCGGGGTACCAAATGCTACAGCTAATTGATTATTGGTTTTTGATATTTTGGAAATATTTAGTGGTCGGACTTTCCCCAAATCCAAAGATGTATAATTCAGTGTGGAAGGAATGGCTTCAAAATTATTCCCAGTGCCCCTAAAAATATAGAGCCAATCCTTTGTATCTGTTGATGGAGAAAGTTTTGTAATGGCTACCAGATCTAACAAACCATCGCCATCAATATCTAGCAACTCTGCATCTGCAAATTGGCCTTTATAGGGTAGTGAGTATTGCCATATTACTTGATCGACTTTATTATCGACCAATTCAACCCAACTGGCAGACTGCTGCCCCGAATTAAGCAATAGGGATTCCTGAACCCCATCTTTGTCCAAGTCATAAATACCCTGGAAATAGAGTGTGCCCTCTGCCATAACAACAGAAAACACCAAGCCTATATATATTATTACCCGCAAGGAGTATGTTCCTCTCCCATTAGACGTACTTAACCTCATGATTCATACCAAATTTGAATACAATTTGTCGGGAGGCAAATCATGCTTGAACTCCCTTACCTCGTTTACTCACTAAAATTAAGGTTAAAGACTCTTTTTTTACAAGGAAAAGCACTTGAATAGTTTTTCAGGTAATTTTACAGTTATTTTCTATAATTTCTTCATAATTTACGTAATGCTCCACAAACTGGTCTTCATGCGGAAAAACCAATTATCATGAAAAACAACATTGTAATTATTATTTTTAATCTATCATTTGCTCTAGGCCAGTTTGGGTATCCCGTTGAAGATTTTTTCGGCGGTGGCATTGGATACAGTCCAATGTACATCAGCCTTGACTCCATCCCCGCAGCTTCGAGACTTGCAACGCTTGGATTAAAAACAGAAGATTTCAAAGATCCATTTGTAATTCATGGAGGAGAAGGATTTGCTCACGTGACAGGTAAATGGAGAGTAGGCGGCTATGCTGGAATAGGCGCCTCCAGTATAAGTACGATACCAGATATTATGATTTACGAGGAAAGTGGTCAGACAGAAGGATATCAGTCTGGAGAGGATGGAACTCCTCAGGATTATACAGAATTTTTTAGTCCGACCATTCAGGCAAAATTCACATTTTCTCTAGGAGCATTTTCTGTGGAATATGTTTTACCTCTATTACAAGATCTTGAACTTTCGGGAGGAGCTCTTCTGGGGCTTGCGCGAGCAAGCATTGCAGTGGACCAGCAGACAGGAACACCAAAATGGGACAATACATTTTCCAATGTTTACGGTACATTTGATTCAACTGGAGCACTTTATTATGGTGTAGATAATCTTATTCCTGGTGTTATGCCAGTTATCGTACCAGGTCCCGTTCCAGGGCTTCTAAGGGATGTTAGTGCGACATTCTTCAATTTTCAACCCTATGTTGCAATGAAATGGCAGTTCTTAGAACGTGTAGGTCTTCGTATTAGTGTTGGCTTTAACAAAGGTACTATTGGTAATGGGAGTTGGAGTCTAAATGGCCGAACAAAGATTGGCGATTCTCCCATGGCAGCAATACAAGGCGTAGCTTTTAGGACTATGCTCTACATCGGCCTGTAAAAACTTTTAAACTAAATTAAAAAGTGATTAGAAATTTCCGGCATATCTGGCCATTGTGCCTATCGGCCCTTTTGGGTTTTATAATGGGAGTTTTTTTCCTAACACCTACAGTTTACCCAAAAAACGATAATGTATACCGAACCCTTCGTGATAAAACCAGGGTTTTACAACAAATTATTTCCTATGTAAATCACTTTTATTTTGGCCCTGTTGATATGGAAAAAATCATGGATGGTGCTTTTCACGGACTTATGGAGGAATTGGACCCTCACTCCGTATACATCCCCGCAAAAGAACAAGGTGATATTGATGAGCTTTTCCGTGGAAAGTTTCAAGGTATCGGGATTGAATTTGATATTCTTAATGGATATATCACTGTGATTTCCCCAGTTCCAGACAGTCCATCTGATATTGTAGGTCTAATGCCTGGGGATAAAATCATCGCTATTAACAGTGAGGATGCTTACAAGATCACCAAGGATGAAGTATTTAAAAAATTAAGAGGTCGTAAGGGCTCATCAGTAAATGTCACTATTAGCCGTTTTGGTGCCGGAAAACCATTTGATGTGACAATTATCCGCGATGATATTCCCATATACAGCGTTGGTGCCACAACAATGATTAATGATACCACTGGTTATATTTCCTTACGACGGTTTTCAGCAACCACGGAAAAAGAAGTAAGTAACGCATTAGATAAACTGAAAACAGAAGGTATGAAACGTCTTATTTTTGACCTTAGAGGCAACAGTGGGGGATATCTTGAGCAGGCTGCAGCAATTTCCAATCAGTTTATTGCTAACAAAGACACTCTGGTCTTTACAAAAGGAAAAATACGGGAGTCTAATCAAGTTTTTATTGCTAACCCGGAAAAAGGCAGAAAAGATTTTTCATTGATTATTCTGATCAACAGAGGGTCTGCCAGCGCCAGTGAAATTGTGTCAGGCGCGGTACAGGATTTAGACCGAGGATTGGTAATCGGGGAAACCAGTTTTGGTAAAGGGTTGGTACAACGACAATTACCTTTGGAAAGTGGTGGCGCTCTGCGTGTAACCATTGCAAGATACTACACACCTAGTGGTAGATTAATCCAGAGGCCATACGAAGACGGTAGAGACCTAGCTTATTACCGTGAATTATATGCAATTAATCGTGAAGAGAAAATTGATAGTTTGAAAGAGTTGCGTCCAAAGCACAAAACTAGGGCGGGAAGAACAGTATACGGTGGTGGTGGAATTACACCAGATATTTATATTCCATACCGACAACAGTTTACAGTTGAGACAGGGAAAATTTTGAGAAATCCGAAACGTCCCATTTTTAATTTTGCTTCGGAGTATGTTTCAAAACATAATAATGAATTTAGTTCTTTTGATATTTTCAGAGATTCTTGGGTGGTAACCGATCAAATCTTTACTGATTTTCTATCTCTTCTAGAAAAGGATTCCATTGAGTTTATTAAAGATTCTTTGCTTGCGGATCTAACATTCATTCATAATCAAATTAAAGGCGAAATTGCTAGTGCTGCTTGGGGGAAAAACAAATCCGCCAATATAAAATTGCAGATGGATAATCAAGTTCAAGAATCAATAAAACATTTTCATGAAGCAGATGCATTCCTAGAATCCTTGAATTAAATTCCGCTCATTAGAAATCTAAGATAGAGATCTTAATCAATTATTATGCTTATATGAATTCAATTATGGAGAAATAAAATGGTACAATATTTTCATGATGGTGGAAACTTTATGTGGCCCATTCTTGTGGCCCTTATTTTTGGTTTAGGATTTACACTTGAGCGGATTTATTCCCTGATGATGTCTCGAATCGATTCGACAACATTTTTCGATGATATCACAAAAGCAATTGACAATGGTGGCCCTGAAGCCGCATTGAAGCTTTGTGAGCAAACACAGGGCCCGGTATCTGCAATATTTCACGCCGGGTTATCACGCCTGCACCGTGGTTTAACTGAAGTAGAAAAAGCGATTCAAAATGCCGGGGGCCTAGAAATGGCTTTTTTGGAAAAAAATATGATCTGGCTAAATACAGTAATCACTATTGCCCCAATGTTAGGTTTTACCGGTACTGTGATTGGTATGATCAGCGCATTTGATGCTATTAAAGCTGCTAATGATATTTCTCCAGCTGTTGTAGCCGGCGGTATCTCTCAGGCACTGCTTACAACGGCATTTGGATTGGTTGTCGCCATGATTATTCAGACCTTCCAAAATCTTTTCGTCTCCCGTATTGATAAACTTGTTCTGGAAATGGAAGAACAGTCTGTGAAGATTTTGGATTATCTATACGAAGCTGAAACAAAAAAATAATTTAATTGTAAAAGCCTTATGGCTAATAAAAAACGCAGATTTAAAGGCGGCGAAATCCCTACCTCATCTATGGCAGATATTGCTTTTTTATTGCTTATTTTTTTCTTAGTAACTACCACCATTGATACCGATAAAGGGCTTGGTATCGTATTGCCGCCTGCAGGGGATGTGGAAATTGAAATCCGGAAAGAAAACATTTTGAACTGCTTGATCAATTCACGAGGAAAGGTTTTACTGGATGAAGAACCTACTTCAATAGAGACAATCAGCAGAATTGTAAGCCGCAGACTACGAGAAAATGATAAATTAATTGTGTCAGTGAAAGCTCATCCAAAAACAGCATACACTGATTATATCCGTGTTATTGACCAGCTGAAAATGGCCGATGCAAAACGAATTTCTATTGCCAATAGTGAATAATGAAATTTTCCCGGAAAACAAAGCTATCAAGTGAAATACCTACGGCATCCATGCCCGATATTATTTTCATGCTGCTGATATTCTTTATGGTTACTACTGTTCTGAGAGAATATTCTGGTCTCCCTGTAACACTACCCAGAGCTAAACGGATAGAAAAACTAAAATCCAAAAGGCATACATCACATATCTGGGTTTCGAAGGATGGACTTATATCCATTGATGACCGTCTTTTTACCATTGAAGATATTTCCAATATTATGTATGATAAAAGAGTGGCAGACCCTCAAATTGTGGTTTCATTAAAAGCAGATGAAGAAGCAAAAATGGAGCAGGTGTCTGGCATTCATGAAAAACTCCGAGATGCAGATGCCTTGAAACTAAATTATTCTACAAAAACGCTAGTTAACTAATGGAAAAAATAAATCCGCTTCAAAATACCTACCCTGTTAATGTGAGGTTGGGTGGATTGTTGGGGATAATTTTAGTTATTGTCATGTTTGTTACATTCCCGAGGTTTTTAGCATCTGTTGAATTTGAGGATGTTGATCAGATTATTATAGAGAATATCGATATTCCCCAAACCCAACAGATTGACAATACCCCTCCACCTGCCCGACCATCAATCCCCGTCCCTTCTGATGATGAAGATATTGCAGATGATTTAACATTGGACGAATTAGATTTTGATGATTTCTCAAATCTGGATGCGCCACCGCCACCGCCATCAGGACCCAAGGTTATCTTTATTCCCTATGATGACCCCCCCCAAGCGTTGTCACCTATTCGTCCATCTTATCCAGAGATTGCTCAGGAAGCCGGAATTGAGGGTGTGGTGGTTGTTCAAGCGTTCATTGATAAAAAAGGTCGTGTAAAAGAAACCTTAATATTAAAAGGCGTGCCTAATACCGGCCTAGATGAAGCGGCCATGGAAGCAATTCGAAAAACAAGATTCCGCCCAGCAAAGCAACGAGAACGTGCTGTAGGTGTCTGGATTTCTATTCCTGTAAACTTTAAACTAAAATAAGTAGTTTATTTGATCGAGAAATATTCTATCCAATAATTTTTAGATAGAATTATCAGTTCTTTATATTTGCTCGATGATATTCCCAATTCATTTTGCGGATATACTCAACAGAAATTTCTTTAGGACACTCTACTTCACAAGCACCCGTATTAGTACAATGACCAAAACCTTCTTCATCCATTTTGCTCACCATCCTAATAACACGATTTTCACGCTCTGGGTGGCCTTGAGGCAACAAAGAGAATTGAGATACTTTAGCTGCAACAAAGAGACTCGCTGATGCATTCTTACATGCCGCAACACAGGCACCACAACCTATACAAGCCGCAGCATCAAAGGCATCTTCTGCTAAATCTTTTGCAATAGGTATAGCATTCCCATCAGTAGCGCTTCCTGTATTAACAGATATATATCCACCTGCCTGTATAATTCTATCAAATGACGTTCTATCCACAACTAGATCTTTTATAATTGGGAAAGGTTGTGCTCTCCAAGGTTCAATTGTGATTGTATCCCCATTATTAAAATGACGCATATGTAATTGACATGTGGTAGTCCCATGTAAAAGCCCATGCGGGCGACCATTAATCACCATTGAACACATCCCACATATCCCTTCGCGACAATCATGATCAAAGACAATTGGATCATCACCAGAATTCAGTAGTTGTTCATTTAAGACATCTAACATTTCTAAAAAAGACATGTGGGAATTCACTCCATTGAGATCATAAGACTGGAATTCTCCCAATTCATCAGGCCCATCCTGTCGCCAGATTTTAAGCGTTAGATTTAGTATATCCATATTATTTGTAGCTGCGTTGTGTTAGATGCACTGTATCAAAAATTAATTGTTCTTTATTGAGACGTGGGACCACATCATCTCCTTTATGCTCCCAAGCAGAAGAATAAGCAAAATTTTGATCATCACGTGTTGCTTCACCTTCTTCCGTTTGATGTTCTTCTCTGAAATGGCCACCACAGGACTCATCACGTTCAAGTGCATCACGCATCATTAATTCTCCAAGTTCAAAAAAATCTGCCACTCTTCCTGCTTTTACAAGCTCAGGGTTTAGTGTATCATCACGCCCTGATACACGAACATCCTTCCAGAAATCGTTTCTTAATTCTGTAATTTCTTGAATAGCATTAGTTAATCCGGTTTTGTTTCTGGACATACCACAATGATCCCAAACTAATTTCCCTAGCTCGCGATGAAAACTTTCAACGGAACGATTGCCATTATTTTCAAGGAGCTTTTTATTTCTATCTTTTGCATTTTTTTCAGTCTTTGCAAATGCTTCATGATCCGTTTTTATTTTTGGAGTTCTTATATCCTCCGACAAATATTTTCCAATAGTATAAGGCAATATAAAATAACCATCCGCCAAGCCCTGCATCAACGCAGAAGCACCTAATCGATTCGATCCATGATCCGAAAAATTGCATTCCCCAATAGCATACAACCCTGGAACAGTTGTCATTAGGTCATAATCTACCCATAGACCTCCCATAGTGTAGTGGACCGCAGGAAAAATACGCATAGGAGTTTTATAAGGGTTGTCTCCTGTGATTTTTTCATACATCTCAAATAAATTTCCATAACGTGCACTGACTACATCTTGGCCCAAACGGTTAATAGAGTCTCTAAAATCAAGAAAAACAGCTAATTTTGTAGAACCAACACCATAACCTTCATCACACCTTTCTTTAGCAGCACGTGAAGCAACATCTCGCGGAACCAGGTTCCCAAATGCAGGATATCTTCGTTCTAAATAATAATCTCTTTCTTCTTCCGGAATATCATTGGGCTCACGATCATCACCTTTCTTTCTAGGAACCCAAATCCTACCATCATTTCTTAAAGATTCAGACATTAAAGTTAGTTTGGATTGATATTCTCCAGAGACAGGGATACAGGTTGGGTGAATTTGTGTAAAACAAGGATTTGCAAACATCGCTCCCTGTTTATAGGCTTTCCAAGCAGCAGTAACATTACTGCCCATTGCATTGGTAGATAAATAATAAACATTGCCATAACCACCCGTAGCCAACACTACAGCGTGACCAAAATGGCGTTGATATTCGCCTGTAATTAAATTTCGAACAATCACGCCTCGTGCTTTCCCATTGATTTTTACAATATCAAGCATTTCATGACGGTTGTACATAGTAACATTCCCTTTTGCTATCTGTCGACTTAAAGAACTGTAAGCACCTAATAAAAGTTGTTGGCCTGTTTGTCCTCTGGAATAAAATGTTCTGGATACTTGAACTCCTCCAAAGGATCGATTATCCAGGGTACCACCGTATTCTCTCGCAAAGGGTACACCTTGTGCAACGCATTGATCAATAATACTTGCACTTACTTCAGCCAAGCGATATACATTAGCTTCTCTCGAACGATAATCTCCACCTTTGATAGTATCATAAAAAAGACGATATACTGAATCGCCATCATTTTGGTAATTTTTCGCAGCATTTATTCCTCCTTGTGCTGCTATAGAATGTGCACGACGAGGGCTATCTTGAAAACAGAAAGTCTTTACATTATACCCCATTTCTGCCAAAGATGAAGCTGCAGACGCACCGGCAAGGCCTGTGCCAATCACTATTATATCTAGTCTTCTCTTATTTCCAGGACTAACTAAGGGAATATTAGATTTATAATTTTTCCATTTTTCTGAAAGAGGGCCACTGGGAATTTTACTATCCAGCATTTATACTCCGTAAAAATAAAATAATTGGAATGCTTGCAAAAGCCGCAGGTATAATGATTGAGAATGCTAAGGCAAATCTCTGGATTAGATTAACATATTTTCGAGTATTTAATCCAATAGTTTGGAAACCTGAAGAAATACCGTGATGTAAATGATATGCAAGTATCACCATACTAAAAACATAAAATATGGTGTACCACAATTCCTTAAAAGCAACAACGGTGACCGTGTACAAATCTTTATTTCCGTTTGGGTCATCCCCAATCACACCAAAATGCATTTCATACCAAAAGCTTTTCATATGAATGACAATAAAAATCAAAATCAAAATTCCAAGTATCGGCATATTTCTTGAAGCCCAGCTACTATTTTCAGATCCAGATGAGACTTCATATTTGATAGGCCGCTTTCTTTTGGATTGAATGGCCAGATAAATTGTAAGAAGTGTGTGAAAAAATATAGATGAATATGTAATAATTGATAAAACCTTTACTGCAGGATTGGTAGTCATGAACAGTGCATACTCATTGAACTGTTTTTGTCCTGAATCACCAGTAGCAAAGATTAGTTGGAGATTGCCCACCAAATGCCCTACTAAAAATAAGACTAAAAACAGTCCAGACAACGCTGCTAGAGTTTTTCGGAAAAGGGTAGATGTAAAATAAGTATCCATTTAGATTATCTTTAAAACCCAAAGGCTGGAAATTAACTTAATCAAGATCGATGCGCACGAAGAATCACTAAGGAAATTTTTCGATTTTTATGGAGGAAATTGCGCTTATAAACCAAAGCCCCGTAAGAATATGCATAGCAATTTTAATTGGTGACGTCGGAAGAAAATTATAAACCATATAATAGAGAACAATTAAAATTATAAATAGAATACCTAAAATTAAATTTCTTGCCAATGCTGTACCCATTCTGGTTACCTGAACTAAGGCCATAATAAGCATTCCAATGGATATAACCCACCAGCCAAAAAAGCGATAAACCACCCTTAAGTAATCTGGTAGATATCGATTAATCTCCACAGTTAATAATTCTGTGAATGTCGCCTTCAATAGTTTCTCATTAGGTTGTTGATCCAGCATCCAGGGTTCAGGGTGTAAAAACCAACCCATACCAAGGCCAACAGCCCCAAGCCCAATTATAAAAACTGGAATCCAAGAAAGGTTATGCCAGTGTTTCTGTTTCAAAAATGAAATCATTTAAAATTTTATTAGATAATTTGAATGCATGTTGGGTTTGAAGCCCAAATGGTCCTTTTTCTAAAACAATATTAAAAAATCGCTTAAACAAATGGGATTCATTACGCTGCCTTAATTCTAAACCTTTAAGAGCCATATCACCAGCCCATTTATTCCACTCCCCGTAAGATTTACCATCAGGACCCTGTTGGGATAGATCCATATTAAGCGCAGCTTTATTCCACTTCTTCCGATCACTCAATGACCATTTTTTTATAATAGATATAATTTCATCTCTTATGGATTTATCAGTTAGTAACCCTGTCCAAAATGCTACCGGTGCCATTTCATGGCCTTCTGGTGGTCGATCAGCTCCACGGACCTCAACCAGATTTTTTAATCTTACATTAGTGAAAATTTGATGCAACGCAGCTTGAATATCATCTGCTTTAAGCTGGCCTAATTTATTTATTTCATTTAAGCGCTCACCTAAGGTTTGATTAGTATTTTCAATATCTCCATTTTGATTTAACTGAAAAATACCAGGTACTGTCATAGTATATTCAATGTACTTATCGATAAGACCCTGAGGTGAATTAATACCATGATCGATCAAATTCCTACATCGTGATCCATCAGTATTGTCCCAAATTGTATTCCTGATATTTTTCTCACCGATTGGCTTTTTATCTTGAAAAGGACTATTTGCAAACAAATATGCACAGACAGGATGTAGGCAATCTGCAACAAATACCATTTCTTCAAGATCCTTTTCACTGGTAATGTCATAATTCACTTGAATACTTGCTGTATTACGCATCATCCATTTTCCTAAATTTCCTCTTTTCTCCATATTTTTATTCATTAGCTGATATTTCAGCTGATCAATTAAATCAATATCATCAGGAACATAATTAGGTTCCACACCCATGTGTATAATGCGCAACCCTTGTTCAGACACGATTAATTCCAGCAATGTTCTATGTTTTTTAAAGGCAACATCAAGGTCATTAAGATTATTATATGGTGGACTTGACCATTCCAGTTGTCCACCAGGTTCCAATGTATAACTCCCATTATTATGGGAGTTTTTATTCATAAATATGAGCAGTTCATATGCTGAAAATTCTTTGCAGGGATTAACCGGCAATCTGCGATGGTCTGCTGTGTAAATAATACATTCCTCCTCCATGCCAATTTTTCGATTTTTCGGTTTTACCATTTTGGATAAAATGACTGATTTAATCCTATCGTTAATATTCATATCGCAAATTTATAATAAAAAATAAAATAGTAGATCCATTATAGACTCCAAGTAATAAAAAAGAATAGTAACAAAACCATTGGGAACCCTGCTACCCACCCTCCTTTCATTTCTCGCCATTTTTTTGGTATGTTTCCCATGCTGTTAAATTTAAGAGAAACATTGGCAATTTTTCCTGACTCCACAAACACCGTTTTCGCACCAAACAACTGATTGTTACGAATGATTGGATCGCTGCCTACATAGGATAGACCTTCCGAATTAGCTACCTGTTTATACACTGGTGAAAATCCGCTCACCTGATGCCAGCCAGGTTCAACCTGAACAGGTATGGTAATTGGTGTATCTCCTACCAATTTTCCATTTATATAAATTGGAATACCAGCCATATTAGTTTCTACACGTATACCGCCATTATAATAATATTGGAAAATGGGGTCTACGGATCCTGTTTTATACCTGTCTCGTTTTGTAGTTGGGAGATCCTCACGCCATTTTTTTCCCTTATTTGTAGGAGGTGGTTCATCCAGTGATTCTGATTGATCTGGTAGCGCCAATGCGAAATATTCTTGAAAAGCAAATTCATCCTCTGCAAGATCATTATAAACTGAATCTACCCATTCCTGCTTAGCATTTCTATCAGGAAATAATCCTTTTTTTACTTTTATTACTAAATCACGCAGATTTTTTTCTGAAGATTCATTTTGTTTATCAAGGGTTACTTTTTCATCATAAAGGTCCGATAACAATTCTTGCCGTAAATTTTTTAACTGTTCATTAAAATCCTGCACAAGAGGTTCATACTCATCAAGCATCTGCTGGCGCTCTTTAGCTAACTGCCGCCATTTATCTCTCTCGGCATAAATTTTTTCATCCCTACCATGAATAACATTTTGCAATTCAGCAAGCTGTAATTCCAGTTTCTGTGCTCTATTACGGTATTTATTCTGTTGTTGTTCTGATAGTAGCTCCCACTTACTTTTTTCGTCAAATAATTCTAAATCTTTTTCGGCCAAACTTGATTCTAATTGCAGCAATTTCATTTCCAGATCCTTAGCTCGGGTGCGGTATTTCATTTCCTTTTCTTCAGATAAAGATAGCCATTTTTTTTGCTCAATTAATTTTTCTTGCTCCAAGTCCTCTAGTTTTTTTCCCATTTGTTTAAGCTGATCCTGAAGTTTACGCTCCCTAGAAAAGGACTGTTTTTCTTTTTCCTCTAATATTTTATTCTGTTTTTCTTGGTATGTAAGGGAAAGATGATCTTTTTCTTTTAAGGCATCCCCTAACTCGATAAGTTCTGATTCCAGTTCACTTAATTGCTGGCTATATTTTGATTGACGCTCCTCAGCTCGTGTTTCCCACGCTTTTTGTTCTTCTTTTAAAACATCATCTTTCTTTATCAGCCCTTTTTCCAATTGGGCTATTTTAGATTCAAGATCCTCTATTTCCTTTAAATATTTTTTTTCATCTGCTATTAGATTTGATGATGTACTAACAGAATCAATCCATTTCTCTTCAATCTTACGCCTAGGACTGATTTTTGAAAATATTGATTTTATGATTGAACCAAAATTTTTTCTTGCAGATGTTTTTTCTGCTAACATAACCTGTCCTGATGGAATATCCGTTGGCAAGTTGTCTTTTGTTTTTTCCCCTGCCTTATCTGGTAATTCCAAGTCAGGGTTTGTATCTTTTTTCGATTTATCAAAAGAATACTGATCATCGGTCTTTTTCTTAGGCATTTTTTCTTCTTTTGGCGCTTCCGCTACATCTTCATATATCTCACCATCGAAAGATTGATATCCGGGTTTAGGCTTAAAATACCCTTTTGGTTTTTCACGCAATGCGTCTCTTATCTTTGATTGTTCTTCCTCGGGATGATTTGTGGTATATAGTTTCCCATCGTATCGGAATATTGCATTGGGACCCAGTTCTATTCGGGCACGTTTAAACGCAGATTCAAAATTTGTGTTATACTCCGGAAATTTTGATGTTTTAACTTGTCCAAATATAGATGAACCACTTTTCTCAATATGTTTTTTTAAAGAGTAGACTTCTGATCTTTTCATTTCAGTATGAATAAAAACCACAGTGGTGGGATCAGTTGGAGAATTGACAATATCATACCCTACGATAGGACGACCAACTAATATTGCAACTTGAATTGATTCATCGAAATCATCAAGAACAATATCTCTAACCACACCATTGAATGTTGCCGAAGGAATCTGGTTTTTCGGCGCCCTTACACCAAGAAGGGTTAGATATAGCCATCCACGATCGGATTTCCAACCAATGATATCATTGCTTTTAACAGGATTAGTAAAGTCCAAACTGACCATGATGCCATTCTGCTTAATGCTATATTGGAGATTTTTTAGCCTTGTATCTGCTATGCACACCTCCAGTAAGACCAATATAATAATTAGCTTTTTCAATAGGACTCCGCTTGTTGAGCCAACTAATGACTCGTTAATATTTTAAATAAGTTTACTACTTTAAAGCAAGGGGTAAATTATATTTCCTATCTATTAATATATAGAGACTTAGTATGATTTAATTTCAGTGTGTTAGTCTTAAAGTAATGTTAGAGTCTTATTTGTTTTATGGTGATATTTTTGATATCGTAATTTTTATTGTAGTAAAATATATGTCACTAACCAATAATCAATTAACTACAGGGGTTCAAAATTATGAAAAAAGGATATTATCAATTGTTTTATTGCTCAGCTGTTCAGAGAAAGAAATGACTCTTGATGAGGAAATGGCGGTAGATATCTGGGATGAAATCAATGGTTATGAATCTTGGACTCCGCCAGAAAACTTTACAGGAATTCAGGAAAGCAATTCAGTACATGGCAATTATGTTCAAATCTGGTTGAATGAGATATCTTCAGAATTTTTTCGCGATACAACTACGGGCGAGATAATGCCATCAGGCAGCATTATCATAAAAGAAGCCTATACCGATGAACAAGGAGAGAATAAAACCGGCATAACTGTAATGAAAAAAATAATAGATTATGATACTGTAAATAATGATTGGTTCTGGGTCAGTTATAAGCCTGATGGTTCTCTAGCTGGAAAAAATGGTGCTGAAAAATTTTGTTATAACTGTCACCAACCTGGAAGGGATTACGTTTTATTTAATAGGTAGTAGACTGAATGCTTTTATGAATTTGTTCAAATAATGCCTTGTAATAATTCGGATAATTGAGCCAAGCATATATATTTGGGATCCTTTTCTTAAGTTCTTTTATATTAGTGTCTAGGTAATTCTGAACTTTAGTATTACCGAAACCAAACGTGCTCGCATGCCCACCCCACATAGGATTAAACTCAATGAATATAGGTTTGTTATCTACTAAAAAAAATTCAATCGCACCCAAATTACATTCCAACGCACTTGCTGCCCGAAGTATCTGACTTTTTAAGGAATGAATATTATCACATAATATTTCGTTTAGATTAATAAACCGCTTCAACCACTGTTCTTTCATATCTACATTATGAAATATATCCTGTTTGCTGGTAACAGCATAATAGCTTATAATCTGCCCCATAAGTATATGCGCCCGGTATAAATCAATATATCCATCTTCATCCTGAGAACTAATAAACTCTACAGCAATTATCCTTGTACTACTACGAGTTGGGAAAAACATCTTGCACCTGTTTTCAAGGGTTTTTACAATGGCATTAATTTCTTTTTCTGTTATATTATTATTTAAAAGATACACTCCATTTGCGGCAGTTTCATTATTGGTTCGCAGAAGTACTTTTCCATATTTTTGTAAAAAATTTTGAATTTGTTCAACCACATAAGAATTATTGTAAGTATCTTGGAATATATCAAAAGAAATAAAGTCAGGACACGCTATACCATGTTCTTTCCATATAGAGAATGTTATATCTTTACAATCGTAATTATTAAAAACAGCTATATCATTGATTATGGGAATTCGATCCCGAAAAGGACGGAGCCGTTTCCCAATTTTTTGTCGCTCCTTATCCGTGGTGAATTCTGGTCGTACCCTGACCCATATTACATCCGCATTCCTCAGTAAACGCACCTGACGGATTGATGAAGAAGCGCTACGCAATCCATCTGATTCTGCAGGTCGGCGATTCTCCAAATGGCTCAAGCGAAAACGACGCAGGCCTATGCCCTGCTTACGGCCAATAAAAAATATATTCGCAGGATTCATTTTCCTTGTAAAAAATCAAATAGAATGGTTGCCGAATTTTCTGCGGCTGACTTATCGTCAAATAAAACCATTCTCTGAATATAAGTTTCCTGTTCTACTTGAAACTCATTGGTTTGAGCTGCAGTTTCCAATGCAGCTGATAAATCTGAAATTTTAGTAATAACATTACCACAGAACCAACTTTCGTAACTTGGATTAGTTCTCCAATCTATATGATGGCTATTGAGAAAAACGCAGGGCCTTGGGCGATTATAAATCCATTCTGTTACCACACTACTTACATCTCCTATATACACATCAGATGCTGTATTATAAGTTCCATCCAAACCAGCAGCACTACTAAGATCAATCAGAATATTGTTTGCCGTATTAGGTGCTTTGAAGTTCAAATTATAACCATTACGATTCTTAAAATGTTTCAGTAACGGATGAGGTGCGAAGACCAAATTAAATTGGCTGTTTATTATGAAATATTCCAATAGGGGTTTACTCCATTTCTCAATGGAAGATAGTCCTATGTCCCAGTGCGGGTTATAGTAAAAAATAGGGTTATCATTATTAAACAATTTTGGTTTGTGTTTCATCATCAAAGACAACCAATCCAATTTCGGTTGACCTATAACCCTAATTTTTGAGGAATCTATTTCTACTGCTTTCTGCAAACGCCGGTAATGGTACAAACCAGGAACAAAAAGCAAATCAAAGAAATCTAAGTGTGGATCGAACCCGTATTCCCGGGTACCGGTACCGTGGTAAAAATAAATTAGCGAAGGGATGTTAATATCAAATTGCACAAAATATTTTGGCACTTCGTGTGACGTGCTTATTACTGCAGCAGAATCGCGTATATATTTTTGGATGTGGTTCCAATATGAATAAGGTGGTGGAAAAAGTTTATGCTTATAGTTCGGTATATAGTAGCGAAGTGGTTTTGATAATTCAAGAAAATCACAATCGGGGCGACCAAATGCCTTCCATGTTTTTCGAATAATAGAACTATTGTCTTTACTACCCGAAATAAGTATGGTTCGGTAACGATCCTGAATACGAGCGAAGGAAAGTGCTGGCAAGATTAAATGATGAACATGGTGAGCACCATTAATAAACAGGAAAACAACTGTATCTCTGTTTATTGCAGATAAGGAAGAGTTATTCATTATTTTTTCAGCACAAAATCAATTGCTTTGTTTACCTGATCAAAAAACTGATCCAGGTGAGTTTCTCGTAATTCAAAATTTGCTGTGATCAACCTTATAACTAGGTCGGATTTAATGTAAGCATAATTAACCATGGGGCCGCCTGTTTCCATCAAATGATTCCTCACCCTTACTGTGATATCATTATAAGCATCTGCAGATATGCCTTTCGGACAAACCTGAAAACAAATGTTTAGGGATTTAACATCATTCAAAAGCCGTAGATCAGCTGATTGCTCAACCTTTTTAGCAGCATACCTAGCTAAAGAAAACAAACGGTCTATATTTTTTTCATAACCCTTATCTCCATAATATTTCCAAGAGAGCCATAGTTTCAACGCATCGACTCTCCGGCCACACTGAAGAGAAATATTGCCCAAGTCTAGTTGAGCATCTTGTTCATCATGGAACAAATAATCAGTTCCCGAAATTTGATTGATCTCCATTAGTATATCCGGTTTTTTAAATAGAGCAACCGTGCACATTAATGGGGCCCCCATCATTTTATGAGCACACCAGGAAAACGAATCTGAAAGTTCGGCTCCAGCTAGTAAATCTCGGTGAACACTAGATAGCAATATCGATCCGCCCCAAGACCCATCCACGTGAAACCACAAATCAAATTTTCTACATATTGAACCAATTTCTTCAAGGGGATCGAAGACACCTCTTACTGTAGTACCTGATGTAGCACCTACAAAAAAGGGAAGTTTCCCATTATTTTTCACATCAATAATTGCATCCTCCAAATCCTCAGTTATCATTTGACCTTGTTCATTTACTGGGATTTTTTTCACATTCTTAATCCCTATTCCAACCTGGCTAGCAGCTTTCAACATAGAGTAGTGGGCATCCTCGGAAATAAATGCAACAAGTGGAGAAACCCCAAATAAGCCTTTCCATTTTGACTGAGGGGCAAACCGGTGACGCGCAGCTAGCATTGCCAGCATATTACCATTGCTACCCCCAGGCACAAAGGTTCCACCTCCTGTAGGATATCCAACTAATTTAGACATTTTACTAATAAGTTCTTTTTCCATAATGGTCGCAACCGGACTCATCTCAAAAGTATACATAGAACTGTTGGTAAGTGCGGTAATTACTTCGCCTATGAAACCATACAAAGAAAAACCAGAAAATAATTGATTAAAAAAATATGGATTCCCGGTTCGCACTGTGGAAGCAAGATATTGATTAATTAGTCTTTTTATATTAGCTGCGCTACCAGGTTCATCCAGCGAAAAAATCCTTTCCAATTTTTCCTGTGATATTGCTGGTTTGATTATTTCTGTTTCCAGCTGTACTTGCTCCAAGTAAGATAGGACAGAATCAAAAAATTGATTGAGTGGTTTTCTTATATCTTGTCGGATGTGTTCCATCTTTAGAGTAAATATTATCTAGCCCTTATTTTACATATATTTCATTTTAATTCTTGGTTTGAATTATGAGTATACGCTCTCTAAAATACCGGGATGACCGTCCTAGAAAAATTTCCTATATACACGATTATTTTCTTTTTGTTGGGCACTAACCCTGTACAGATGAAAACAAAATCTACCACAATTCGATTATATTCAATATTTGAAAGCTTCGGCGCGGAAACTCAGGAATTGAAGAATTCAACGATTCTGAATTACAATAGAAAGGGACAATTAACAGACAGCACATTATACACTCATTCCATCCCTCTAAGCAAAAGATATATTTATATAACAGGACCGGAAGAGGGCGTAAGGCTTCAGAAAACATATGACAAAAAAGTGATTCTTTCTTATCATTTTACCTATAATCTTGAAGGAAATAGAATATCTACAGCACTTTATGGAGTTGAGGACACCTTATTCTGGAAAGAATATCTTAAATATGACAGAAATAACAGGCTTGTTAAAAAAATACGCTATAGTCCCGGCATGGCCATCAATTCCGAAAACCTGAATGTACAGGAGCAAACTGGGGAATTAATATGGGGTGAGAATTACAACTACGATTCCACTGGCACTATGTTGGAAAAAGAAGAAATCTATGATGGGTACATACTGGAAGTAACGACTTTTAATATCGACAGCCTAGGGGTTCCACAAAAACGTGGTGAATACTTTGATCCCTCTGTAATATTTAGGACAATGTACTTTCATAATAATTTCGGACAATTGGTGAATGAAATCACCGTAGAGCGATTAGGAAAATCACAGGAATCAAAGTCTTATGAATATGATGGGTTCGGACGCAGAAAAAAAACAATAGTGTATAATTCCGATGGCTTGCCAATAAAAACAATCAATAAAATTTACCGCGAGTTAAACTCGCGCATCACGGAAGTTCAGACTGATTCAGCGGGCTCTGTCTTTATGGAAATAGAAACACGTCTTGATGAGGAAAACAGACCCTTTGTAAAGGCTATAATCGATGAAAAAGGGCGGCTAACTGAAAAGCAGGTGTTTAAATATGATATTAGAAACCGTGTTGCATCCATAAAGAGTTATGATATGCTTCGCAGAGGAAAAAACGATCAAGAAATTCCAATTACAGTTATGACCTATGAATATGAGTAAATTCCAAATTATTATTTCAATGACAAACAAACACCGGAGGTATTATGAAAGTCATTGATATCAAAAGTGTTATTATTGGCTCCTTAGTAACACTATTGATTCTTTCTAACCTAGGGTTCCGACCAGAAACAGATGAGTTGGGCCACCTTATTGTACGTAGCCTTACTGTCGAAGATGATCGTGGGGTTATTATGAGTTATCTAGGCAATGGTTACATGCAAACATACAATCAGTTTGGCGAACCTACACTTTTTGTAGGGACAGGAAAAGATGGCGGAGGCTATATGCGAGTCTATAATGGTAGTGGGGATGAGTCCGCGTATGTGGGTACAGGTCGGATGGGCGGAGGTTATATGCGCACCTATAATAATTCCGGTAAGGAAACAAGTTACTTAGGTACCGGGTCAGACAATTCAGGGCAACTTCGTATATATAACCAACAGGGTGAAACAGGATCCTACATAGGTAATGGCTATATGCAGGCTTACAACCAATTTGGGGAAAGAACCCTTTTTCTTGGCACAGGATCCAGTGGTGGCGGTTATTTACGAACCTATAATTTTGATGGACAGGAGACAGTCTATTTAGGAACTGGCGCAGACAGTTCCGGTCAGATGCGGGTTTACGATTCTGTAGGTGAAACAGGTACTTTTATCGGAAGCGGCTATTTCAGATCCTATAACCAGTTCGGAAAAATGTCAACATATCTTGGTAATGGCCGTGATGGCGGGGGATACCTGCGCACCAACAATAAATTTGAGACTGAAACTACTTTCCTAGGTACCAACAATGCCAACGAGGGCCTGATCAACCTAAATGATAAGTTTGGTCAAAGCTTCTGGATTCGTCTCAATAAGAAAGAATAACCCTTTTTATACTATTTTTTGACTTTAAGTCATTGTTTTATTAATTTTGCCTCACAAAAGGTATCCGAGTAGGGGGACGAACATCTCATCACCCAACAATCACCTTAATTTAAAGATTCCTTACAGGAAGGGTTAACCATGCGGAAAATACTGGTTATATCCACTATTCTGTTGTCCTTGGCATCTGCCCAGAATGATGGTCTGGTGGTTACAAATTATCCCAGCGGGGCATTGCATACTGAAGGCAATTATGCCAATGGGGTCCGAGACGGTCTCTGGACCATCTGGTATGAAGGGGAAGTGTTTCAAGATTATGGTGATGATGGCGAACCAAATACTCAAGACGAAGGAGAAGGCAATGGTGTCTGGGATTCCACAGAAACAGTTGCTCTCGATCTTGACGGGGATACATTTTTTGACCCACCACAAAAAAAAGAGGAAGGATCATACAAAACTGGAAACCGGGAAGGTCTCTGGACCACATGGTTTGCAACTGGGAGCCGCAAGGAGGAAGCCAATTATACTAATGGGAAGTTGGATGGTGCCTTGATTCGATGGTATGAGAACGGCAATAAATCTCAGGAAGGTGCCTATGAATCAGGCAAGCAATCTGGGCAATGGATTTGGTATTACCAAGCGGGTATTAAAAAGGAGCAAACTCGCTTTTTTGATGGACAACAAGATGGACTTTGGATCCAGTGGTTCGCGGATGGTTCCAAAAAATCTGAGAGAAAATTTACAAATGGTGAGCGGGATAGTGTCTGGACTTCTTGGTATGATAACGGAAATAAAAAATTCCAGACTACATATGATAAAGGCAAACTGAATGGCCAATGGACATCCTGGTATGATAATGGCATCATTAAGGAAAAATCCGGCAGTTACAGTGATAACAAATTAGATAAAAAATGGACCTATTGGTCAGATGACGGTAGAAAAACAGAAGAAACTAGTTATGATAAGGGCAAAAAACACGGTATCCATATTCGCTGGAATTCGGATAACTATAAAATAATTGAAGGTGAATACAATCAGGATGAAAAACACGGTAAATGGACATTTTGGTACGATGACGGAACTATTGAACGCCGTGAAAACCACCAAAATGGAGATATGGAAGGGCTTTGGATCTGGTTTCGCCCTGATGGTATCAAAGACCGAGAGGGAACCTACAAATCTGGTTTGAAACATGGCGTTTGGACTGTTTGGAACAACAAAGATTATAAAAAACTAGAAGAAACCTATGCCAACGGTAATATTGATGGTAAGGTAACAGTCTGGTATGAAAATGGCAATAAAGATCGTGAAGGAGTTATCCGAGGGACAGAACCTGAGGGCACATGGCAATATTGGTATCCGGATGGTTCCAAAGATTTTGTTTTCGATTATGGTAAAGGACTGGATCGAGTCCGTATTGCTGAATTAGAAAAAAGGGATGACGTTTTTTATAAAATTGGTAAATATCAATCCTATACTGGTATTGTAATTGAGACAGGTGGTATAAAGGAATATTTACTTGTAGGGCGATTTATTGCTGGAAAACAGGACGGTCAATGGGTACAGTGGTTCCGTAATGGACAGAAAGAGGTAGATGGTATTTATTATCGAGGAAAAAAACATGGGGAATGGAATCTCTGGCATGAAGATGGAACATTGAAAGAACAGGGCGTATTCGATATGGGCAAAGTCGATGGCATCTACAAATTTTGGTATGACAATGGGCATCTAATGCAGGAACAAAGCTATAAAAAAGGCATCCCTGATGGGAAGTGGACCTGGTGGTACAAGCACGATCACAACCTTATTTTTACGGATGGAAACTGGACTTATAATGGAACGTCCTATAAGGCAGAAGACGGTGAGGAGCTATGGAAGTGGTGGTGGTACTTGAATGATAATAAAGAAAAAGAAGGATATTATACTGAAGGCAAGAAAAATGGGATCTGGACCTGGTGGTATGAAACAGGGATAAAACAATCTGAAGGTAGCTATGAAAATGATGAGCAGGATGATTTATGGCTTTATTATAATGCTGATGGATCTATTGGAGAGGAAATCACATTTTCTGAAGGTCAGCGAAATGGACGATCCACAGTTTGGCTCTCTCCGGAAGAAAAATTAGAAGAAAAGTTTTTCAAGATTGGTAATCTCGATGGGCCCAGCACATTCTGGGACAATGGCTACCGCATTACCATGACTACTTACAAAACAGATGTTCCCAATGGTCCTTGGGTAATTTGGTATCCTAACAGCGATCAGGTTAAAGAACAGGGTTTTCACCGCGATGGAAAGCGCGATGGCCTTACAGCCTATTATTATCCCGATGGCATTAAACAACGTGAAGGATATTACAATTCTGGTTTTCCTGAGGGCATATGGACATACTGGAATTCAACAGGTAAAAAGGATTTTGATTTTGATTTTGGGAAAGACCTTGAACATATTGCCTTAGAGAACTTATCCGAACAAGAATCGATTTTCTATAAAGTTGGTAACTCGAAGCCTTTTACGGGTATTATTACTCAAGAAAATCAGGAAGTAGGATATTTGTTCCTGGGTCGAACCACTAACGGGAAAAAAGATGGACCTTGGGTAAAATGGTTTCCTAGTGGAAAAGATGTTCCCGAAATTTTTCTTACTGATGTCCCGCAACCGGATCCTGAAATTCCCTGGAGTGGCAATAAGGAAGAACAGGGCCAGTTCAAGGATGGAAAGAGAGAAGGAGAGTGGACATTCTGGCATGATAATGAACATATAAAATCCACTGGGTTCTATAAAGACGGCATTATGAATGGTCCTTGGAAATTTTTCTATTTGAATGGGGTAAAAGAGAAAGAAGGTGTTTTAGTTAATGGAAATGCTGATGGCCCGTGGACTTTTTGGGATAAAAACGCCATGAAAATCCAAGAAGGCATCTTCAAAGATGGAACCAAAGAAGGAAAGTGGACTGCCTGGTTTGATGACGGTAGATCAACGCAGGGCTATTACACTAATGGGAAGAAAAATGAAACTTGGACAAGTTGGTGGGACCATGATCGTACCCGGAAAGAAATGCAGGGAAATTATCGGGATGGGAAAATGGTAGATAAATGGTATTTTTATGATAAGAATGGCAACCTGAAAGAAATCAGGTATTTTTCCCCCGATTTCGACTAATATCTATCACATAATAATAATTACTAGACCCGGTACGGAACTTTTTATTTTCCATTCTCTGCCCTTACTTAACCTGACAACGGGTAATTAAATATATCAGGCTTAGCCTGTTGCACTATATAACGATAGCCTGCAATATTCCTATATGATTTATCATAAATAATAGGTTATTTAGATCAATACTATTTATAAATATTCATATATTGATTTAATTTTCCGCCCCATACTTTCTTTATTAATTTAAATCCAAGGTAAAAATATGCAATATGTTTATTCTTTTGGTAGCGGTAATGCCGATGGCAAGGCCGAAATGAAAAACCTGTTAGGCGGCAAAGGTGCTAACCTGGCCGAAATGAACCATTTAGGCATACCTGTGCCTCCTGGTTTTACTATTACAACAGATGTTTGTACATATTATTACAAAAATGATTTGGTTTTTCCTGAAAATCTTAAAAACCAGATCGAAGATTCATTAAAAAGTACCGAAGCCATTATGAATTCTAGTTTTGGTGATAAAAAAAACCCTTTATTGTTATCTGTGCGCTCCGGAGCTCGCAAGTCCATGCCAGGAATGATGGAAACAGTATTGAATGTAGGTTTGACCAATAACACCATACCGGGACTTATTACCAAAACAGGCAATCCTCGTTTTGTTTATGATGCATATCGCCGCCTTATTACCATGTATGCTGATGTGGTCATGGAAAAAGCTGCAGGTATTGAACCTCTTGAAGGCCAAGGCATTAGACAAAAACTTGAACAAATATTAGATCTTTTTAAAAAAGAAAATGGGTTGAAAAATGATACAGACCTTTCTGGAGACCAGCTACAGAAAATAGCAGAAGAATACAAAAAAGAAATTAAAAATACCCTAGGATCAAACTTTCCTGATGATCCATCTGTTCAATTATGGGGAGGTATTGAGGCTGTATTTAAGAGTTGGAATGGTGCCCGCGCTATCAGCTATCGCAAAATTGAAAACATCCCAGATGAATGGGGTACCGCAGTTAATGTCCAGGCTATGGTTTTCGGAAATATGGGTGAAAATTCCGCAACTGGCGTGGCTTTCACCCGTAATCCTGCCACCGGGGAAAACAAATTTTATGGTGAATGGCTGGCCAATGCTCAAGGTGAGGATGTCGTGGCAGGTCTTCGCACACCTAACCCGCTAAATGAAGCCACCAAAACTAGTGACACAGAGCACCTTCCTTCTCTTGAATTATCCATGCCAGAACTCTACAGTAAGCTGGCTAAAATAAGAATTAATTTAGAAAATCATTATAAAGATATGCAGGATATTGAGTTTACCATCCAGGAAGGACGCTTATGGATGCTCCAAACTCGTGTAGGAAAACGCAACGGAGTTGCTGCTATCAAAATGGCTGTGGATATGGCCACTCATGGTATGATTAATAAGAAAACAGCTCTGATGCGGGTTCAACCTGAGCAGTTAGATGAACTCTTACATCCTATGTTAGATCCAGAAAGTGAATCTAAAGCAACTTTTCTTGCCAAAGGGCTACCAGCTGGTCCTGGAGGTGCTACAGGAAGATTAGTCTTTAACGCTGATGACGCGGAAACATGGCACAATCGGGGAGAAAAAGTGATCCTCCTGCGGGAAGAAACTTCTCCTGAGGATGTACACGGGATGCACGCCGCAGTTGCTATCCTCACCGCCAAGGGAGGGATGACCTCTCACGCTGCTTTGGTTGCCAGGGGTTGGGGTAAGTGCTGCATCGTGGGCTGTGGAAGCCTACACATCAATTTAGATAAAAAAGAGGTTAATATTGGCAACGCTGTCTTAAAAGAAGGAGACTGGATCACTATGAACGGCACATTGGGGAAAATATACCAAGGCCAATTGGATCTGATTCCGTCCAATCCCGAGAACCATGAAGAATACAAACAACTCATGACCTGGGCTGATGAGGTTCGAAAGCTCAAAATAAGAACCAATGCTGAAACACCAAACGACGCCAAACAGGCTATTCAGTTTGGGGCTCAAGGTATTGGACTTTGCCGTACTGAACATATGTTCTTTGACGAAGATCGTATTTTGGCCATCCGTAAAATGATCCTAGCAAATAATGTACAAGATCGCAGATCAGCCGTTATGGAACTTTTGCCTTATCAAAAGCAAGATTTCATGGGTATTCTTAAAGCTATGGAGGGATTACCGGTAACTATCCGCCTTTTGGACCCTCCACTGCACGAATTTATTACTCTTACTAATGAACAAATTGAGGAACTAGCAGATCATGTAAATCTAGAAAAATCTGCTGTAGAAAAACGTATCAACGGACTTCACGAGCTAAATCCAATGCTTGGTCACCGCGGCTGCCGTTTGGGGATTGCTTATCCGGAAATCACAGAAATGCAGGCCCGGGCTATTTTGGAAGCAGCAGCAGAACTTACCCGAACGGGGACAGTAGTCTTACCGGAGATCATGATCCCTCTTGTGGGAACTGTTACAGAATTTGTTGATCAAGAAAGAATTGTTAGAGCTACAGCAAAAGATGTGTATGAAGAAACGGGTATTGAATTTGATTATCTAGTAGGCACAATGATAGAACTCCCTCGCGCCTGCCTTACTGCGGATGAAATTGCAGAACAAGCCGATTTCTTTAGTTTCGGCACCAACGACCTGACTCAGACTACATATGGTTTCAGCCGGGATGATATTGGTTCTTTTCTGCCAGATTATCTAGACAGACGCATTTTAACCCATGATCCTTTTCAGAGCCTAGACATAAACGGGGTAGGAAAACTGGTTACAATGGCTGTACAATCAGGACGCGGTATAAATTCAAAATTAAAAATCGGTATTTGTGGGGAACATGGCGGCGACCCAGCTTCAATAAATTTCTGTATGGAAAATGGCTTAGATTACGTAAGTTGCTCACCTTTTCGGGTACCCATTGCCCGACTAGCCGCCGCTCAAGCAACCCTTGATCTTTAGTAACTTAGTAACACACCACAGAATACTATTTATTTAAAAAAACAAAGTAAAAACATTAAGACTTGACTCTGTTCAACCAACGCCATCTAGTTGAACTTCATTTTTGTTAGTACTCTACAGGATTGGTTTTCAATTAGCAATTTATTGATTTTTTACAAGTCAAACTGCCATAATAAAAACGCCATCTGATCAGCCATTTGATCAAAGCGCTGACTTTTAGTGGAACCAATACCATGACCAGCACCAAAATCAACTCTGAACAAGATTGGTCTTATGCCAGATGTCGCTGCTTGTAATCGAGCAGTCATTTTTGCAGAAGTCCAAGGTGCCACCCTTGGATCATTGATCCCATGTGTTAATAGAACTGCAGGATAATCAACCCCATCCTTAACATGGTGAAGAGAACTCATAGCCAAAAGACCTTTAAATCCATCTTTGTCCTTCACCGTGCCAAATTCTTTGATATTAGGCACACCATTAGTCGTTGTTTCTATCCGTAGCATATCTAAGTCTCCCACATTAATAATTGCTGCTTGAAACAAATCTGGTCTTTCGGTAATAGCCCGTCCAATCGTAATACCTCCTGCGCTCCCACCTTGGCCCCCCAGATAGGCCTGAGAAGTGTATTTTTCTCTTATCAGATATTCAGCACAAGCTATAAAATCTTCCCATGTGTTTGGTTTGTTCTTCATGCGCCCTGCTAAATGCCACTCTTTACCAAACTCCCCACCACCTCGAACGTGTGCAATAGCATAAATACCTCCTTTCTCGAGCCAAGGAAGCCTAGATGTATAGTAACCCACGCCGTATACAGATCCGTAGGAACCATATCCAGATAACAATGTAGGATTTTTACCATCAAGCTTCAAACCCTTGCGATAAATAAGAGACAATGGGACATTTACACCATCATGGCTTTTAACTAAAACCATCTCGGATGTAATCCAGCCCGGATTATCAAATTCACCTGGAGGTTCAATATTTAATTCTTCCAGTTTCCCAGTGAGATGGCTATACACCTGATCTTTTCCTGCATGAGTCCAAGAATTAGATGAAATATAAATATCTATAAGATGATGACTAGATGAAAATATATAAGCAGATTCAGTAGTCGGAAGAGGCAACTGTTGTGAGTTCCCAGTAGCTGGATCATACTCAATTATGCGGTTGTAACCACCATCCAGTGCAGAAAAATATAATCTGTCTTTTGTTCTACTGGCATATCGGTAAACCAACTCAGAAGGAGGAAAAACAACTTCAGCGGTATTAAAATCAGGGTTTTTTAGTGGTGTTCTAACTACTTTGTAGCGGGGCGAATTTTTAGCGCTAAAAAGATATATATGCTCATCAAACCACGTGTAAGAAACTACAGAATCCGCCACATCACAAACAAATTTCCAAGGCACGTCATTATCAAAAATCTGTTCACGCCTTACTGTATAAATAGTGATTTCACCAGAATCTCCGTGTTTTATCTTACCAATGATATATTCACCAGCGTCATCCACATTGATACTGGGAAAATCAACATCCAACATCGTGACGCTTGAAGAAATACCACGGCCAAAAACCACATGGTCATTTTCAGGCTCGTTTCCCAAGCGGTGATAAAGGGTGGTTGTATTTTTGTAGATCTCTGTTTCTGCTGTTCCAGGTGCAAGTAGTTGCCGTCTACAATAAAAAAAACCGTCTTCGTTCAACCATTGGGGAATGTTATAAGCAGTTTCAATTCGATCAATTATATCGCCAGTTTCCTGACCAGTGTGCATATCAAGTACATGAATTGTTGTTTCTTCAGAACCGCCCTCAGCTATACCATAGACAACATAATTACCTTCAGGTGATGGTCTATAAAATTCTAGCGAATAGTGTTGCTCTTTTCCTATAGACATTGCCTCTGGATCTAGTAGTAGTTTTTCCAAACCAAGCCAACTATCCCTGTAATATAATTTCCCCTGGTTCTCATCACTTTTTCTTTTAATATAAAACACACTACCATTTTTCATTCGCCATATTCTATATATATTGAACGGTTTTCCTTTATCTACTTCTTCAAGCCGATTGTAAAAATAATCCTTTTGATCAAGACTGTTTAATACTTCTGATGCATAGGAAGCTTGTGAGCGTATCCAATCCTGAACATCATCAGATTTAATGTTTTCCATATATCGATAATTATCAATGATTTCTATCCCATGATAAGTATCTGTTACTGGTCGAACTGGTGCAATAAGTTTTTTAGGAACTTGGCGCAATGTTTTAGCGCATGATATAATAAAGACCATTAAAATTGAAAATTGAAAAAAAGCAATCTTCATATTGTTCCTCCTTATAAAAAATTATCTGACTATTATTCTATTTATAGAATAATTACTTCACCAGAATACCATTTTTGTAATCGTTGATGGCTTGCATTATTTCTTCACGAGTATTCATTACGAAAGGCCCACCACGAGCCACAGGTTCATTTAATGGTTTTCCAGCCACAATTATGAACTGCGCACCAAGACCTCCGGCTTTAAGCAGACAACCTCCTTTTATATTCAGAACAGCCAGTTGGTCTCTTTCTACTGTTTTATTGATAATAATAGTGCCCTCGTACACGAAAAAAAAAGCATTCCAGCTATCAATAATAGGTATATATAATTCTTTTTGCGATTGTAGTTTAATATCGTAGTAAAACATTCCTGTTTTAGGCTGACCAGGGCCCTTAACACCCATAAACTTTCCAGCAATCACTTTGGTTATTCCGCCGGGAAATTCTACCCTAGGAATATTCACCGCCGGAATATCTTTGTAATATGGTGGGATCATCTTTTTATTTTTTGGCAGATTCAGCCATAACTGGAAACCTCGTACCAAACCATCCGTTTGTTCCGGCATTTCGCTGTGGATTACTCCACGACCTGCAGTCATCCACTGCACGGATCCATCTGTAAGATACCCCTCATTACGAGTAGAATCCTTATGATGGAATTTTCCATTTAGCATATAAGTAATTGTCTCAAAACCTCTGTGAGGATGAGGAGGAAAACCACATATATAATCTTCGGGGTTGTTGCTCCCAAATTCGTCTAAGAGCAAAAACGGATCTAGCATATTAAGCTGAGGGCTACCAATGATCCGTCTCAGATTAACTCCGGCACCATCAGATGTAAGGATTCCGGGAACAACCATTTCAATGGTACGAAAAGACACAATAAAAATTACTTTATTGGAGTGGCTTTAATTAAACACCAGCTGTCATTTGTGCTAAAAAAGGGATCATAATTAGATTTTCCAAGTTGTAATTATGTTTATAAAGGACTCTTATCAACAATTTTGCAGTGGACTTTTTTGGATTGACTTTAACCAGCTAAACCCAATTCATCTGCTTTCTCAATTAAAGCATCAATAACAAATTGAATATGTTCGGTGAGGTCCGTATCAAGTTCTTCTATACTCTGAAAAATATCATCTCGATTGACACTGGCAGCAAAAGATTTCTGTTTTAATTTTTTTTTCACAGACCGGGGGGTTACATCCTTGATAGATCGGGAAGGGCGAACATAGGTTACAGCGAAAATAAATCCTGTGAGTTCATCAACGGAAAAAAGTGCTTTTGCCATATCTGTGTCGCGAGGAACACCACTATAGGTAGCATGCCCCATAATAGCTCGACATATGGATTCAGGATATCCCTGCTCTTTTAATATTTTATTCCCTTTGCATGGATGCTCTTCAATAGTAGGATACATTTCATAATCAAAATCGTGCAATAGTCCCGTGATGCCCCATTCTTCTACATTGCCATTATATTTTTCAGCCATTTTTCGCATAGCCTGCTCTACCCCCAAGCCATGGCGGCGCAAAGAATCACTCTTAGTATATTGATGAAGCAGTGCCAGCGCATCCTTGCGATTGGGATTATAAGCCACAACAAAAAATAATGCTTCTTGTTCAATATTTCAATAATGACCAATAGTCCGATAATATTTCAATTGGTTTTTTATAGCTACAATAATGAAAGATAACTGTGAACAAAATCTCAACAATATTAATATCTCTTTATCAATCTCATATGGAGAAAATAATTATGGGTCATAAGTTGTATTTATTGTTGTTTTTGTGTTCGCTCCTTTATCCTGATGTAGTCATACTATATGAGGATGGCGGGAAAAGCGAAAAAAGGTTCATTGGCGTTACCTATATCGGCACTAGTAAGCTGGGAGTGCATTTTAAGAAACCCGGGCGATTTGGACGGTACAAGAATTATCTGGTTAATTGCGATGATGTAAAAAGTATTTCTGAAGATAACGGAAAGACTATTTCACTGGACTGTATGAATTTTACTCATAATGAAAAAGTGATACTGGAACAGGCTTTCTGCATTTACTGTGAGGGAAACGTAGAATTTGATAAAAACCTACCTGTATGCAGAATATGTGAATCAAAAAAAGAAAAAAATAAACTTGTGGGTACCACCTGCCATAAATGTGGCAAGAAACATGAAAGCTCAGAACAAAAACCAATGTGTACCATTTGTGACATCATGTATTGATTTGCACCATACTATTTTTATTAAAATAGCCCCCTAGTTTAATGTCTCCAAGAGAACACCGAGAACTTCGTGCGATTATGTTCACAGACATCGCAGATTTTACACGTATCACAGCCGGGAGTGAGCGCCGTGCTGTAGAACTTTTAAATCAACAGCGCGAAGTAATTAAACCGCTGGTTGAAGACTTTGGAGGAAAATGGCTTAAGGAACTCGGTGACGGCGTACTGATTAGTTTTCACAGCACAATCGATGCCTTAGAATGCGGAGTGGAGATCCAGAAACAAGTCCAAAACATTGAACAACTTGATCTGAGAATTGCTGTCCACCAAGGGGATATTGTTATCTTGGAAAATGATGATATTATTGGCGACGACGTAAATATCGCCAGTAGGATGGTACCGTTTTCCGCTGTTGGGGGCATCGCTGTTTCCGAAAAGGTTACCCGTGATATGTCCAGTCACCCGGAGTTCGAAGCCCACTTTATTATAGAACCACAATTGAAAGGGGTTAAAAAAATTGTCCGTATTTATAGTATCGCATCCCATGGGCTGTCTCAGCCTTTAAATAAAAAATTTGATGCAAAATACGAAAAGAAAAAACCACTAATAAGAACCGCAACAATTATAGCAAGTATTGTTTTATTGATAAGTTATTTCGGATATGCATTTTATTTTAAAGTAGATGAAGGTACAGAAATAAAAACTGTATTGAAGGGTGATAAATCCATCGCTGTGCTGCCTTTTATGAATATGAGTGGCGATAGTAACGATGAATATTTCAGTGACGGTATCACAGAAGAGATATTGAATCGCCTTTCAAAGGTTGATGCTTTTCGTATTATCTCCAGAACATCTGCGTTTTCCTTTAAAGATAAAATGTCAGAAATGGAAGCACGTCAAATAGCAGACTTACTAAGTGTTAACTATATTGTAGAAGGAAGTGTTCGCAGATGGAAAAATAATGTCCGCATCAACACTAGCCTGATCCGTGCATACGATGATAAAAGCATGTGGTCTGGATCCTATGAAAGAAATCTAGAAAATATTTTTTCTATACAAGACGAAATAGCTTCCGCTATAGCAGGGCAATTAAAAGTACAATTCGGTGAAATCAAAGGAAATGTAAGCAAGGCAACCACTGCTAATTCTTCAGCATTGAATAATTATTTGTTGGGTCGCAATCTCTGGAACAAGAAAGGAAAAGAAGATCTAATTAAGGCTATTAACTATTTTAACCTATCACTTAAAGAAGATCCGGGATATGCCCAACCATATATTGGATTGGCTGAATCCTACATTGAGCTGAATAACATAGTCGAACATATTAACAAAGATAGTGACGATGATGATTATTTCCCTCGCGCAGAGGCCGATGCCCAAAGAGCCTTAGAGCTAGCGCCAGAATACGGGGAAGCCTACACTGTATTGGGAAAAGTAGCTGAGCAGTACCGAAAAGATCATAAACAGGCAGATGATTATTACCAGAAAGCAATCGACTATAATCCAAATTATTCAATCTCTTACCTCTGGTATGGAATGCTATTGTGGAAAAATGGCCAAACTGACGCTGCCTTTGAAAAACTAAAGAAGGCCGGGGAATTGGATCCTCTCTCAGCAACAATTAATGCCAGAATAGGGCGTTTTCATTATACAGTGAAGAAAGATTATGTTACTGCCTATGAATACTATACTAAGGCCTTCGAGATAGAACCTGACTTCATTTATGGTTTTGAAAATCTGTTTTATATTGACCTTTTGGAGCGACAACTTATGTGGAGTAAAGCTGAAGAGTTACTTCTTCGAACTTACGAAGCAGATAGTACAAGTTATGGCACTCTAGTGGGTTTGACCCGCTATTATTTGAATATGGGCAACAAACAACAGGCTATAAAATACTATAACAAGTTTTATTCCAATTATTTCCCTAACTATAAAGCCCTAGATACTAAGATAGACTCTTTAGGGCTCTGCGAAATTTATCAGTTATATGGTGATATCAATTTTCACCTAAATAAAGATTATGAAAAGGCACTTGATCTGTATTTCAAATCCTTTGAACTAATTGATGAGGTACAAGATCCGATGAAATTGGTGAATATTTATTATTGTATCCATGCTTTGAAGAATGAAGAAAAAACAAATGAATTTGTGGAAGAAATATTATATGACATGTACGGAAATATCCCCAATGAAATCAAATTCGCAATTCTAGGAATGCAAGCAGGGTATAGCGATGATGAAACAAAGGTGTCCGGTTTTATCAAGATGCTGGATTCCGAGCATTCTCAGAATTACAAAAATTATGCTTTAGCTTTTATTTTCACCAGCCTAGGTGAAACAGAATATGCCATAGAATCACTGGAATTCACCAATGAATATAAACTGGTGAAAGATTTAAAATTACTAACCAACCCTGTTTTTGATCCCATTCGGGAAGATTCTCAATTCATTAGGTTAATAAAAAAAACAAAACTTAAAAGAATGGAATCATTATAATCTTTTTATTCAGGTATAATATATTTTCAGTTATATTTCTAAATAGTGACAGAATCAATTCCTAGAATTATTGATATAGAGAAGCAGTTTAAAACCCACCTACCCGATATTTATCATAAACTGCCCCGATGGTTTCTAAGACTTATTAGACACATTATTTATGAGGATCATCTAAACAATCTGATACATAAAAGTCGAGATTTGGATGGGATTAAATTGGTCAACTGGGCTCTTGAGCAATTCCAAGTAACAGTAAAACTAAAGGGCCTAAAAAATATTTCCAAATATGGCAGGAGTATTTTTGTTGCCAACCACCCTTTAGGAGGGTTAGACAGTTTAGCTCTGCTGTCTGCGTTGGGGTCTTATTATTCTTCTTTGAAAATCCTATCCAATGAAATACTAGACGTAGTCCCTGGTTTCCACTCACTTCGAGTGAGTGTGGTCACCTTCGGGAAATTTACACGCGCTAACGCCTTAACTTTAAAAAATGTATTAGCATCAAAACATCCATTATGTGTTTTTCCTGCCGGACTCGTAGCCAAGAGAAACCCCTTTATAATACAGGATCTACCTTGGAATAAATTCTTTGTCACCAGTGCGGTTAAATATCAGCGTCAAGTAGTACCTGTATATATAGATGCCCGAAATTCTGATTTATTTTATAATATTGCCAGCATTAGAAGACTGCTACATATGAAATCGAACCTAGAAATGTTCCTTTTACCCCATGAAATGTTTAATAAGGCTGGATCTACTATAAAAGTTGTCTTTGGTTCTCCTATATCTTTTACAAAATTCGACAGCAGTCGAACACACTTGGAGTGGGCCCAAGAGGTACGAAAGCTTGTATATCTAATTGGAGAGCATGAAAAAAAAATGCCTGGCCGACACCCAAATTGAAAAATATAATATGAGTCGTAAATTATTTGAATATTTGGTCAAGCCTGTAAATCGAAATATATTAAAAAAGGAACTAACCCCTGAACGATTCCTCCGACCTACCAGAATGGGAAAAAATAATGTTTATATTTTCGATGGCGTTAATGCCCCTAATCTAATGAAAGAGGTGGGCCGTCTTCGCGAACTTACCTTTCGCGATGCCGGAGCCGGTATTGGCACCGCCTTAGATTTGGATAAGTATGATACGGGTGAATACAAATGTAAGCAGCTCATTGTATGGGACCCGTCAGAAGAAGAGATTTTGGGGGGATACCGATTTAATACTTTTGAACGATATCATAATCAGATAAATGCAACAATACCCTTAATAAATAAAGAACTATATAATTTAGATACTGAATTTGAAAAAAAATATGTTCCTTATTTCATTGAACTAACCCGTGCCTTCATACAACCTAAATATCAGATTAAAAACAAAAAACGCAAGACAGTTTCTGCTTTGGACAACATCTGGGATGGCCTGGGTGCACTTTTGGTGCAGCACCCTCAATGCAGATATTTTTTTGGTCGTCTTGTAATCTATCCATCCTATGATCCATTCATGAGAGACCTGCTATTTTATTTTTTTAAAAAACACCTGTATAAAAAAGATCAGAATTTCAACCCTAAATTTCCTTACAAGCCTGCCACGGTAGAAGACGAGCTTCAATCATATTTAAAAACAAATAATGCTAACAAAGACTTTATAGAATTACATAAAATCGCACGCGCAAGAGATACAACTATCCCTGCCCTAATATCTGCTTACTACCGTGTTTCCGATACTATGCGGGTGTTTGATCCGGTAATTGACCACCATTTTGGAGGCTGTTTTGCCGCTGCTATGATGATTAAAATTAAAAATATAAAACCAAACCTGATTGATCGTTATGTAAATCCGTATAAAAAATATATCAAAGATAAAAAAACAAATAAAATATTCCATTTTTCATCATCTTAGCAGATATAAAAAAGCCCCTAAAAAAGGGGCTTTTTAACTTCATCGATCCAATATGGTTATTCAACCATTTCACCCCCGCCAAGAATATCAGCAAGGTTTACCTCTCCGCTTTCTTCAAGTTTTTTTGCACCGGCGACAATCGCCTTCCTGGCAGTATCCACTTCTCTTTTTGGTAGCGGTTTTTCTATTGGTTCAAACATTGCCTGTTTTTTCTGCGGCAACATTTCAATAAGCTCATCAACTTTTTCTTGATCAACGCCTTTTACAGCCACGGATAACTCATCTAATTCCACAGCATTCAAAAGACCTCGTAATATATCAGGTGGAAATTTTTCAATGATATCATCAAATGTAAGGTGATGTTTTTTGATTTCCTTATGGAGCTCCGGATCCTCATTGGCAATTGCCTGAAGATATTTCTCTTCTTCATCAGCAGACATATTGCTTAGCATACCGGCAATTTCTTTTCCTCCACCTCTTGAAAAATCTACCGTGCGGGGTAGAAAAGATGCTTTCTCACGCATCTTGGCAGCCACTTCAATAATAGCTTCTAAAGGTATATCATCCAAAGACCCTAATTCAATGAGGAGTTGGCCTTTTTCGGTTGGATCAGAACTTTCTAGAATTTTCATACGTTTTTCAGCATCAAGTTGAGCCAGAATAATAGCAATAACTGGCGGATCTTCTTTTGCCAGAAGTGCTGATAATTGTTCATCATTCAAATCTTCTAAGAAGTCAAAAGGAACCAGAGGGCCTTCTTCTACAGCTGGTTGAAATTGTTCACTTAAGAAACCAAAATAAAACTCCTCCATAACCCTTTTCTTTACAGAAAATGAGATCTGGCCCATCTCTCGGATACTGGATCTTATTTTACGAATCTCTGTTCGGGACAAGCCCTTAACTAAAGTCATGGCCAAACTTTCTCCAAGAACAGAAAACAGAATGGCAACTTTTTGAAGACCCGATAGCATGTTGTAATCATTAATCATTATAGCGCTCCTCTATTATCCTTCACCAGCTTCTTCTTCACCGCCACCGCCTCCATCTCCAGGAGCTTCAGCTGCTTCAGGGACTGCTGGGGCTGGCTGCTCCAGCCATTCTTTAACAATAGTTGTGGTTCTATCAGGCTGGCCAACGCTCATGGATACAACTGATTTTCGGATATCATCAATTTCACTTCTAATCACATTTGGATCATCCATTACCGGGACAGAAGCATCTGATTTATCTTCTTGCTTTTGCACCGACGGTGTGTCTTCTTTTTCAGTTTTTACTTTCTCTGCAGCTTCATCTGCTTCTCCATCTTTACCAACTGTTTCTTTATCAATGGTCTTACCTTTTTCTTGAGATTTCTTTTTTTTCGAAGCTGTAGCTTTTTTCTTTTTTGCAGGAGGTTTTCTTCTTGGCCGTGGTGGTGGGCCATACATATAGGGAGGCATGGGTGGAACTGGTTGTTGTTTATTTTTTAATAACACAAAGGTAAGCACTGCAAGCAACATTATAGATAAGGCGCCTAGAACAATCATTATCCAGGTTGATGAATCCAAATCGCTTGCCATTTCCGTCTGCAGAGCATCAAGATCACCCTGAACCGCATCAAGAGCAGCAATTTTTTCTGCTAAAAGAGAGTCTCTTCTAGCTTTTTCTTTTTCTCTTGAAGATAATTCTTTTTCAATTTCTAATTGTGCTTGCTTCTGAGCTTCCACGGAATCCTGTAGCATGGATCTAAGCAGCATCTGCCTTAGGCCTTGGAGCTCATTGTCCAAAGTTGCAAATCGAGATGAATCCAGTTTACTCTTTTGGCTCATCTTTTTTGTGCTATCTTCACTCTTTGATACTGTCAACAGATCTTTTAATGCAGATATTTCATCATTGAGATTTGCCATTTTTATAGAATCGCGCAGCATCATTTCCTTTTTCTCTTGCTCATAAGCCTGCAGCTTGGCTTGTTCTTCCATTTGTGTTAGCTGGTCTTGGAAAAACTTCTTATCTTCTTCGCGGCGTTTTTCTTCCTCACTGCGATAACTTTCTATATCTGAGCGCCAGTCTGTATTTTCTGCAATTCTTTTCTGCTCCAAAATATCAATTTTCTCCGCAATATTTTTTAGCATGATCTGCTCCGCTGAACGTTTATCACGACGCTCCTTAAAACTAGCTGTCATGATTGTAATTTTGTCACCGCGGCTACGGTCAAATTTGGATGCTGCCATTGTAAGCTGACGAATATTTTCAATCAGTTCTGGTGCGGCGCCTTCCTGTAAAATCAAACTAAGTTCCATTTTTCTTATTTCTGCTCGGGCGGGACGTTTGCTCCTCAGTACTTTATCTACACCAGGATCGGCATGTTCAACATCCTGAGGCGTTTCATCCATAGGCCGCATAGTTTCTGGAGCCATTGGCCTTGGTTTGGGTTTTTGCTTTTTTACTTTTTTTCTTTCAGTTATATCTACCTCAAAACCAGGAATTGGAAGCCCAATTGAATATTGGTTTTTCTCCGCCTCTGTTTCTTCCAAGATCTGGGCCTGCATCTCCAAAAGAGCCTGAGCAGTTTCTTCCGCAGGGGAAATTGACTGTTGTATATTACGGCGCCTGGGAGAAAGTACCGTTATCTGCTCTTCTACCTCATCCATAATCTCCAAGTCCACATTTACGTTAATAACATATTTATGGCTATCAATAATCTTAGATAGGGCATCCTGGATGCGGTCTTTGATGGTATTTTCCACCAAAAGCTTTTGGGAAAGATAACTAAAGCCGCCTTGACCAATTGCGAGGGACGCTACGAATAACGCTCCTAGAATCGGTATTGAGTATTTTATCCCCTTGCTCATGTGTTACTCCTTGGTATGTGGTTACTCCGCATTTTAAAATTATTTTTAATTATTATTCTTCATAACTGGTAGCCGAGCGGCCTTTGCCATGGTGTGGTGGCTGTATAAATGTAATCTGAATTCTACGGTTATTGGATTTTTGTTTCCTAGTGGCATTCAATGATAGAACAGTCGGTGCCATTTTACCAGTTTCTTCATCAAGAATAATTTTTTCATCCCAAGTCAGGGTCAGAGGGTTATACATGGGGTTCTCTGATCTGATACTATCGATTCCCCGAGGATACCAGTCTCCATAACCAGCAGCTACGAGCCTTGGCGCAGGAACACCTTCTTCTATCATATATCGAACCACAGTCGCTCCCCTAGCTGCCGAAAGCTCCCAGTTGCTAGCATAAAACTTTTGCCATTTCTTAGGCATAGGGTCACTATCCGAATGTCCAGCTACTTCAACCTGGAATGGGCTTGCTTCAATTCTAGGGATAATTTCATCATTGAGCAATGTTTTCAGCTCTTCTTTCATGTCAGCCTTTCCCGAGGGGAAAGCAAAATCGCCTTTTATATTAACGATAAGACCTTTTGAGCTGGTTTGAATATCAATCGGCGGATCTCCTTGTGGGCTTTCTTTCTTCATTTCTTCAATGGCGTCTTCCATTTCCTGCTTCATCTGTGCCAGATTTTCAATTGGCTCAAACTCACCTTCTTCTTCTGCTGCACCATCTTTTTTAATCTTGCTTCCCAAAGATTTTCCCTCGGAATTAGCCATTTCCTGAAGTTTTACTGGGTCCATAGTAGATATTGCCGCCAGTAGAACAAAGAAAGCAAACAGTAGCGTCATCATATCCGCAAAAGTTCCAAACCAACCGGGCAGGCCCTCCTCAACAGAGTTCTCACCAGCTTCAAAGCCTTTGTTATAAGCTTTCTTTTCGCCCGGGGTCATTCCCATTTAGATTACTCCCGTTTCCATTCAGCAGGTGGTATGAAAGAATTAAGTTTTTCCCGGACGATCAAAGGATGTTTTTTCTGATGTATAAGCCGGGCGGCCTCCACCAAAAGATTAGCCGACATAGAAGTCTGTACAGTTTTATTACCCATTTTTTGGGCCATTGGAAGAAAAAATAGATTGGCAAATACAGCTCCGTAAAGTGTAGTAATCAGCGCTGCGGCCATACCACCCCCCAAGTTATCCGCTCCACCTTCACCGCCAAAACCTGCTAACATTAGCACGAGCCCGATCAGGGTTCCAACCATGCCCCATGCTGGTGCTAGATCGCCCATTGATTTTAACATATCTGTCTGAACTTTTTCTCTTTTTTCACGATACTCTATACGAGTTTCCATTATTTCACTCAATTCTTCCAGTGAGTAACCATCCACCACCATCTGTACACCATCCTTGAAAAAATAGGTTTTAATAGTATCAACTGATTTTTCTAGTTCCGCTGGTCCTTTTCTTCCAACTTCAGCAACATCACAGGCTTCATCTACCAGAGGGCCCATCTTGTCATCTGCTGGTTTTAACACTGCCCCTATAGCCTTACCTAGAGCAGTTACATGATACATGGGAAAAGCAACAAAGATGGAAGCAATCATACCACCAAACACAATCCCAAAACTTGGTGCGGATAAAAAATCTCCAAACCCTCCCGCGGAACCTTCCACAAAAAGGGCATAGGCAATACTGCCAATCATAGCGGCCATACCAAAGAGAACTCCAATGATTAAGGCTATATCCATTCGTTTAATCCTCTAAATAGTTAGCAGATTTCATTTTACTTTCATTGAGCGCCTTTAAAATATTCCTTACATCTGTATACTCAGGGTCTAGCCTGAGTGCCAGATTCCAGTTAATAGTCGCTCTTTGCACATCACCTAATTTATAATATATCGAACCTCTTCTGGCATAGGCAAGCGCTAGATTTGGGTTCAACTCTAGAGACATATCTACTTCTTTTAGTGCTTCTCGATAATCGCCGGCATAAAAGAACCTTAATGATTTTGAAAGATGGCGCAAAGCTTCATTCATATTTTTTTCAGAAACATTTGATTCAAGTTTAAGCGATCTTAAGGAATCATTTAAAAACTTGGATTCCTGCTCCATGGAAGACAGTCGGACAATCAGGTTACGCATTTCATTATTCATAAGCGCCATGGAGTCTTTCATACCCAGAACAGCATAGTCTGCCATCGCAATAGTTGAGTCTCGATACAGGGGTTGCATTCTATCCATTGGTAGCCCATCGGGCGAAAATCGACGATCATCCACAGGAGCTGATGGCCCCTTACGACCGGGCATTTGCCCCTGTCTCGGAACTGCCATATCAAGTCCCACGGTGAATCCAGGGTGCCCCACCCAATATCGCTGCTTCCACTGCGGGAGTTTTTCAATGTGGGTGAACCCTAGGTTCAGGCGATAATCCGAGGTAAGGGGGATGCGGAGTCCCACATTGACACCTGTCCCGTCGAATTCACCCACAATATCCAAGCCACCCGATTTCCCAAAATAGGGTGTCTTCATTACAAAACCCAAAAATACTCCTGTTCCAGCTGTCGCGGAATCTGGGTCTATTTCAAGGGTATCCATGGGAGAAAGGCCACCGGTACCAAATCCCATGTAAGTATTCATTTTATAATCACCTAGATCTTTTTCACTGCCAAGAACTACAAAAAAGGATAACAACTGTGTGTTCAGGCTTAAAATCTGATCGGATTCCTGGTCATTTTGAAAAACCACATCCTGTAAACCAGCAGATATAGAAATATCATTATAAGTAAACAGACGCTGCTGTACATGAAAACCAAATTCTACTGGTGGTTTATACTGTGATTCATCAAGGGCATCAAGGGCTGTGGTATCTCCGCCTTGTATAGCTGAAAAACCAATTGAGAACCCTTTGCTTAGTTCCATATCGAAAAATACACCTTTAGCTGTATTTACAGGGTTCAGATTATGAATTTCAGCTCCAAAACCAGCCCTAAACAGATAGGGGGCCTTGCCAACACTGGATGTGGGCACACGCATCATTAATCCTGGCCTAGTATATGCAACCCGCGTCGAGCCCTTAACCATGCACAGTATTAAGGAGGTAAATAATAGTCGTTTTAAAAACCGATTCATTTATTTAATTCAATCCTGAAATACCAGGTGATTTATTTACTTATTGATATTCTTCCCAGTCTATCACATAAGAATAGCCAATGAAAGAACCAAAGTCCTGTGGTACATAGAGATCAAACTGCCCAGCTGCACCGGGCAACAGGCTCGCATCTGATACAATGCCACTTTCAAAAGTATTGTAAGATCCTTTCGTGAAGGTAGTTAATGTTTTTGTCTCCCCGCTCCAGTTTTTACGAAACACAAAATCCACTTTTACAAAATCAGCACGACGGCCACCAATGTTTTTAATCTCTCCCTCAAATATAATGTTTCCTTGGCTGTCTTTTTTCTCAGAAATATTGCCTACCAATACACAGTTTGCAGAGAACTTAGCCGATGCATTCCGACCAGAAGTATTGGTAGAAGTATATTTTGGTTGAGCTAGTTTAGGCATAGGTGGCGGTGTATAACTTTCACGGATCTGTTCAGGAACATATTCTTGGCGATCTTCAGAAATAACATTATCAACAATTCGAACTACTTGCCCTCGGTCTACAATTAGGTATCCCACCAAAGTTTCAACTTTTAACGATTTATCATCCTGATACACAATTTTTCCAAATACAGTACTTCCATTTTTAAGAATAATTTCTTTTGAATACATGGTTAAAGGGTTTACCCACATTTTACTTAGTGCTTTAAGATCGCTTAGTTCCTGATTCAAGTGCTTGAATTCTGCAGAAAGTCTTTTAATCTCAAAACTAAGCTCATTTACAATAAAATGTTTACTGGGCACTCCTGTAGCCTCTGGTGTGCGTGGTGTAGCTGCTTGTAGAGTTGGGACTGTGATTCCCGCCATTGCCGCGCTACTGCCTGTCGCTTGGCCAGTTTCTGTGCTTTCTTGTGCTACCGGAGTTTCTGGTGGAGAAGTCGATATTGTAACCTCACCAATGTCTTTTTTTCCCTTTTTCCATTCTTTTTCATCCAGTGCATCTTCTGTAAGAGTAACAATAAGTTCTCCGGTACCAGCATCATCGTGAGTTATACTGATGGTATAGTCCCCAGGCTTGAATTTTTTAATGGTGGCGCTGAAACCACCTTTTTTCTTTGTTTCTGCTGGTTTCTTTAATTTTGATTCACCATCAAAAAGAATGGTTACTTCAGCTTTTTTTACAGGATCGCCATTTTCATCAACAACCTTACCATCAAGAGTAAATTTCTTAGGTGTTTTAGCATGGATCCCGCTTCCAAAGAGCGTTAAGAGCGTAATAACGATTATAGATCGCTTCTGTAGGCTTGTTAATAGTGTCATGTTTTTACCTCGGATTATGAACACTTTTCGCAACCAATTGCGCTAAAGCTAGACAATTTTACTGCCAAATAGGCAATGTGTCAAGAAATTATAACTGCAAGATAATTAGAATGATAACTATGTAAAAAGAAGGTTATTTCCAGAAATCATTCAATTTTTTTTCTCTATTGACTGCTTTTTGTTTGGCAGCCTCAACATCAGCCCTTGTTTTATCTGTGAGAGTTCGCGCTATTGCCTTATTATAGGATTCAAGCATTAGGTCAAAATCCGTATTGCCTAATTTTCTATAGGCCAGGCCCATATGATAATATGGTTCACCTAAATGATTATATAGTTGTGCTGCTTGGGAATATTTTTCAATGGCACCCCAAAGACCGTCTTTATTACCATTTTTGTATAATAGATGCCCCTCTGCCATTAGTATGTTGTATTTTGCAGTTGTATCGGTAGCAATTAACTCTTGTGACTGAGTAAAATGATCAATGGCAGCAGAATAGTTTTTTTCTTCCATTGCTGATATACCAATCGAATTATGGGCCTGCACAATAGATTGTAATAAAAGTTTTGTCTGTCCACGTTTTGCTAACAGGGAATCTTTCATGAAAAGCAGAGTCTCTGGATCATCGACACTGAGTTTCTGGTATGCAGGGGGTGCGCAATTAAATATAAAAAATATAATAAATAAATAAATCATGGTTTTTATTTTGTTTCCGTTATTCATATCATATAATATAGATATTATTTTCTGTCCACAGTGTATTTATCACACCTATCATATTTACCAGAGCCAAATATAGATCACTGCCCTGTTACCCCTACCAAAATCAATGTCAGACTTTAATTCGCAGTCCGCGCGCATGTCAGCAGCATCTTTATTAAATAAGGAATAGTTCTCTCCCGGTATAACCGCCTGAAACCTTCCCTCCTGTTCCCGGCACCAAGTTTTCACAACTTCTCGAAGCTTTCCTGAGCCATGTCCAGTTATAACCTTTATAGCCCTGGTTCTTCCTTCAAAGATAAATTGACTTACTGTTGTCTCCAGTAGCAATAAGGCTTGTTCCAAGCTATAGTTAGAGTGACCAATATCAATGATTTTTAGTTTTTCAACCGACATATTTGAACGCTTATATTACACTGTTTGAGTTAACTTTTACTCTTAATAATAGTAAAACAAACCTATGAATAGAATTATACTGGGCCGTACGAGAGCAAGTGTTTCGGTTATCGGACTAGGCACCTGGTCCTATGGCGGGCCCGGCACTGTTAATAACGTTTCCGTAGGCTGGAGTGGGCAACAAGATGATGATTCAAGGTCTGCCCTAACAGAGGCTTGGAAATTGGGAATAAACCACTGGGATACCGCAGATGTATACGGTAACGGACATTCTGAATCAATAATTGGTACTATGTGGGGCAATATACCAAGAGATGATATTTTTTTAGCTACAAAAGTAGGTTGGGACCAAGGGGTTTATAATCACTGGTACCACCCAAAACATATGCGACAGAATATGGAACGATCTTTAAAAAACCTAAATACGGACCGGGTAGATCTTATGTATCTGCACCACTGTAATTTTGGCAAAGAGGGTGAATACTTTGATGACGCCTTGGAAATTATCCGCCGTTTTCAAGATGAAGGTAAAACACGTTTCGTCGGCTTATCAGATTGGTCATCTGAAAAGATCATGGATTTCATCTTTCGTTGCGATCCAGATGTAGTCCAGCCATTAAGAAATATACTAGATGACACCTACGAATCATCAGGGTTGAAAAACCATATTGAAACACACAATCTAGGAATTTGTTTTTTTTCCCCTTTAAAACATGGATTATTAACCGGGAAATACAATCAGCCTGCTTTTTTTTTAGAGGGTGATCATCGGAATAGAGTAAAAGAATTTCAAAATCCAAAACTCCTCGAAAAAATGCTTTCAAATAAAACTCTATTGAAAAAACGGTTTTCTGACCACCCTAACCCAGTGCTCCATGGACTTGTTGATTCTTTACTATTCAATGTACCTACTGGTTGCGCCTTATTGGGGCAAAGAAATGTGCTGCAGGTTCAAGCTGCTTCCACCCTAGGGAAAATAATAACTGCGGAAGACGCAGAATGGGTTAAGACTGTATACAACTCTTCGCCATGATACATGTAATACCGATTATTTTTTTTCTGGTAGCGTGTACGACGCTTCAAAATAACCAAGGAAAACCAATGAATGAATTAAACATTATTCCAAAACCCGTTTCAGCAGTAATAGAAGATGGAAGCATTGATCTTGCTATGTTAAAATCCATTGCTTTGATGCATAATTCAGATGATGAGAAAATGACAGCTGTTTATCTACAAAAATTACTTCAGCCGATAAATGCTCTGCCCATTACTAATTTTGAAAAAAACAAAATGGATCAAATTGTACTTTCTATAGATCCGAAATCTCCACTTCAAGCAGAAGGTTATCAATTAATAATTGGTAAAGATAATGGAGCTTATATCAAAGCCAGTACTTCAGCAGGACTTTTCTACGGTTTCCAAACCTTTCGTCAACTCTGCCCAACAGAGCTAGAAAAAAGTGTTATTCCTAAGAACACAGAAATAAATAATTGTAAAATTATTGATCATCCTATTTTTGGTTACCGTGGGATGCATCTAGATGTCTCTAGGCATTTTTTCGATATTAATTTTATAAAAACCTATATCGATATGATAGCTCTTCATAAAATGAATGTGTTTCACTGGCACCTCACTGATGATAATGGATGGCGAATTCAGATTAATCAATACCCTGAATTAACTGAAAAATCTGCCTGGCGGGTGGATAGACGAAATGAGCCTTGGAAAGAGTGGTCGCCAATTCAACCCAATGAAAAAGCAACCTATGGTGGGTTTTATACTCAAGACGAAATCCGGGACGTGATCCAATATGCTGCAGAACGAAGTATAATGGTTATTCCGGAGATTGAAATGCCAGGTCATACATCAGAAGTATTTGCCGCTTATCCGGAACTGTCATGCAAGGGGGAGTTCATCCCTGTGAATCCCGGTTCCTACTGGCCCAATGTTGACATCTTTTGTGCTGGAAATGATGATGTTTTTATGTTTCTGGAAAATGTACTGGAAGAAGTAATTGATTTATTCCCTGGTCCCTATATCCATATTGGTGGGGATGAGGCTGAGAAAACCCATTGGGAAAATTGTCCTAAATGTCAGAAACGCATCAAGGATGAAAAATTAAGAGATGAAACGGAACTACAAAGCTGGTTCATCAAAAAAATCGAAAAATATATTTTATCTAAAAACAAAAAATTGGTTGGGTGGGATGAGATTCTTGAAGGCGGGCTTGCAAAATCTGCTACTGTAATGAGCTGGCGCGGAATGAAGGGTGGCATTGAATCTGCCAAAGCCGGGCACGATGTGATTATGTGCCCAACATCTCATTGCTATTTTGATTACTACCAAGCTAACCCAGAAACATCTCCAGAAGCAATTGGTGGATACACAACTCTAAAAAAAGTTTATTCATTTGATCCTGTTCCACTAGACCTTTCAAAAGAAGATGAAAAATTTATCTTAGGTGCACAAGGCAACCTTTGGACAGAATATGTCCAAACTCCGGCTCGTGCTCAGTATCGTGTTTTACCCAGAATGACAGCACTATCAGAAGTCCTGTGGTCTGGGCCAGGAAAACACTCATATAATAATTTTTATAGACGTCTCAGTTATTTAGAAAAACGGTTTGATCAACTGGAGTGGTCGCATGCACCGGGATCATTTCTAGTATCGTTTCATACAGAAAAAGTAAGTGAAAATAAAGGAATAAGTGTTCAATTGACATCTGAAAAACCTAGTGAAACAATACGTTTTACGATGGACGGTTCGGACCCAACAATTTTTTCATCAGAATACACGGGTGCTTTTAATGTTAATAAAACAACAATATTAAGAGCAGCTCTTTTCATCAATGGTAAACTTGCCGGACAAATATCTGAAAAAAAATTACTTTTTCACAAGGCGGTAGGAAAGATCATTGATTATAAAACTCAATACAAAAATAAGTATCCAGGAAGCGGATCATCCAATCTAGTTAACGGAATAACTGGATCCACAAGTTTTAATGATGGGTTCTGGCAGGGCTGGGAAAGAGATGATTTAGATGTTGTGATCGACTTGGGCTCCGAAACAGAAATCAATCAAATAATATGTGGATTTTTGGAGTCGCAGAATTCGTGGATTTTTCTACCTACTGAAGTAAAAGTGTCCTTTTCTAATAATAATATTTCATATGAAAATGAAAAATCTATCGCTATTTCAGATGGGGAAAATTATGGGAATAAAAACCGCGTTGAAGCAAATATCAATGATATTGAACAGGTTGCTCGGTTTGTTCGAATTACCGGCACCAATCGAAAAATATGCCCTGATTGGCATGCAGGCGCTGGTGGAGATGCATGGATCTTTGCGGATGAGATTATTGTAAAATAATATATTATACAGGCTTTGCTATCTTGTCTGATTCGATAATATGTAGGCCGGTTTTACTATTTTCTAGATGATAAATCATTCCCTCTGCTATAGTACTGGCGTGAATTCCGCGATATTTATTTAATGATCCGACCATAAAGGGATTCATGATTTTCATGAATCCCTTTCCTATTATTTCTCCAATTCGAAACTCCTTCCTGGGGCCCAAGATCAATGATGGACGGAAAATCTGCACTGTTATAATGTCTAGTTTTTTCACTTCATCTTCTATATCTCCCTTTACCTGATTATAAAATATACGAGAATCTGCGTTGGCTCCCATTGCAGTCACAATTGAATACGATTTGGCACCAGTTTTTTCAGCCCACTGGGCAAACCGCAATGGTAGTTCAAAATCAACAAATCGAAATGCTTCTTTTGATCCTGCAGTGCGGATCGTTGTTCCCAAACAACAAAATATATTATCTACTGGATTTAATTGATTCAGGGCAGATAAATCTTTGAAATCATAAAAAATCTCTTCCACAGTTGGATGGTGTTCCAATGAAGCAACCCGTACAAGTGTCGTTATACGTTCATATCTTTTAGATGCCAATAGTTCAGTTAAAAGGTGACTACCAACAAACCCAGTCGAACCTAGCACCATTGCTGATTTAGTCATGGTTTAAGAACAGATAAATAATTTGTCGTGCCGGGAGACCCTATAGGCACACCTCCTGTAATCACAAATTTTTCACCTTCGATTATTAATTCTCTGTTTTTCAATGCTGTTCCAACTTCATTCGTAATATCGTCCGCATTTTTATAATTCTTTACAAGAAATGGTGTGATACCCCATACAATAGATAACTGTCTACAGATTTCAGGGAAAGGTGTCATGGCAATAATGCGGGCTGCCGGGCGATAACGAGAGACCATCCGTGCTGTACTTCCACTATGGGTCATAGTCACAAGCACATTAATGTTAAGATCGTGAGCCACGGAACAAGCAGCGTGGCTTATAGCCTGTGCCGTGCTTAAAAGATTTTGTCCACGGGAGTTATAATATTCATCATAATTAATTGCATCTTCTGTTTCTTCAATCACTCTATCAAGAACTTGGATCACTTTTTGAGGAAAAGCTCCGATAGCTGTCTCTCCTGTTACCATCAAAGCATCCGCACCATCCAGAATAGCATTAGCAATATCGCTTACTTCTGCCCTGGTGGGAACAGGGTTTACTGTCATAGATTCTAGAATTTGAGTTGCAATAACAACGGGTTTCCCAGCCAAGCTCGCTTTCTCTATCACATTTTTTTGAATCAGAGGAACTTGTTCAACTGGTAGCTCAACACCTAAATCCCCTCTGGCTACCATTACAGCATCAAAAGCATCAACAATCTCATCCAAGTTTTCTACCGCTTCCCACTTTTCTATTTTAGCCATAACCGGGATCTGAAATCCCAAGTCCCGCATCCTAGACTGTACTTGTATATAATCCTTTGCATTTCTCGTAAAAGATAAGGCAATCCAGTCAGCGCCTCTAGATAACGCTAATTCCAAATCAATAAGATCCTGATTTGTCAGACAAGGCACATCCAGAGCTACGCCTGGGAAATTAACCCCTTTACGTTTTTTTATTATCCCTGATGTTTCTGTACGACACTCCAAAGTACGGCTAGAAATTTGATTAATTACCTCCAACGTAATCTGACCATCATCGATCATGATTTTAGCCCCGGGATTTACTCCCAAGAATGCAACATTGCTTGAAACCGGAATAACATCCGGGCCTTCTTTTTCATTACTAAGAACTATTTTATCTCCGACTTCCAGACACATCTCTCCATCAAGTCCTGATATTCTGATTTTTGGTCCGGCCAGATCAGCTAATATTGATGGTCTGTCCTTTTCAGAGATAGAAATCGATCTAACCAAATCAAAATAGTATTTCTTTTCCTCAATTGTGCCGTGAGACAGGTTAATCCTGAAGCAGTTTACTCCAAAATCCGCTAGGGTTTGTACCGATTTTCGATCTGAACATTTCGGTCCTAAAGTAGCAATTATTTTCGCTCGTCTATATTTCACTGTTTTAAATTACCGGTATTTGAACATGTTTTAAATGAAATCAAAAATACAAATTCTGATTTTTGGCATCCTTATTATTTCTGGATGCGAACAGGGTCCAATAGGCAATTGGCAGGATCCTCGTGTGATACTGATTTCCATTGATGGTTTTCGTGGCGATCTCCTGACCAAAAAATCATTCAAGCGGGATTGCCCTAATATGTCACGACTGATGACCATGGGTATTTATTGTAATAATGTACAATCTGTATTCCCATCCCTAACCTATCCGGCCCATACTTCTATGATATCCGGTGTCATGCCTCAAGAACACGGCATCGTAAACAATCGAATGTTTATCCCAAAAAATAATTTTGTTGATTGGTATTGGTACGCAGATTCGATAAAAACGCCAACTTTAATTACGAAACTACGGGAAAAAAACTTAGTCAGCCTGGGCGTAAGCTGGCCGGTGACCGTAGGCGCCACTATGGATTATATGCTTCCAGAAATTAAGTCAGTGAATGATTCTATTTCCACCGTAGACTTGGTACGAAAACATGATCATCCAGACAGATTTCTGGAATCGGCAAAAATTCGCGGGGTTGTTCCAGAAAACGGTAACCCTCAGGGTTATGTTCGAGATTTACTTCTTCACGAGATCTTCATGGATGCCTTTATACGAAAACGACCTCATTTATCTCTCTACCATATGATTCAAACGGATCATGTACAACACATCTACGGAAAAAATTCTCAAGAATCCTGGGAAGCCTTTATGTTCATGGACTCGCTCATTGGTAACATTATGACTTTACTGGATGATAACAATCTTTGGCCCACTACATCCTTAATTATTACTGGCGACCATGGCTTCAGAAATTATCAAAAACAGCTAGCCATTAATAAATTATTTGATGAAAAGGGTTGGCTCAGTATTAGAGATGGAAAAATCGAGGATTGGCGGGTCGTTGGACTTGCTTCAGGTGGTTCAGCATTCATCCGAATAAAAAATCATGAAAATGATGATTTTAAGAAAAAAGTGCGTATTGTTCTTGCCAAACAGAAAGAATTTGAAACGCTTGAAAGACGTCATATGAATAGATTATTATGGTCTCCCATTGAAACAGACTTTCTACTTATGGCGAAAAAAGAATTTTGTTTTGTCCAATCCCTAGACCAACCTTATATAACAGAAAAACGTGGTGGAACACATGGTGGTGACCCCAGGAACCATTATTTAAAAACTGGCTATATTGCAGGAGGGCGAGGTATTGAAAAGGGTATATTAGAAAATATGATGATCACTGATGTTGCCCTCCAGATATCAGCTTTACTTGACATTCGTTTAATATCAGATTGATTAGTTCAGAACTTGTGATGCTACCAATGTGAAAGGATTAATAATCGCATCGTATTGACGTCCGTTTTCTTCCACCATCTGAAATGAACCTTCCATTGTTCCTAATGGGGTTGGTAGCGGACAGAAGCTAGTATATTCAAAAATTTCACCTGGGCCTAGTTTTGGTTGTTCTCCCACAACTCCAGGGCCGTGTACATCCTCAGTATTGCCATTCGCATCAGTTATGTGCCAATACCGGCTGATAAGTTGTGCCTGTGTATTACCATTATTGGCTATTGTAACATGATACGCAAAGAAAAAATATGATTTAACCGGATCCGAGCGCTCAGCTATATATTGAGACTTTACTGTTATTTTTATAGGGCAATCCATGTCATAAAATTAATTCCTTTAGCTTTCCTGTCCGATCAATTCCCTATAAATTTTCGCCCGTTATGAATAATAACCGGCAGACACTTTTCATCTTTTTTCTAATTCTTGGCCTAGGGTTGGCAATGTATTGGGGTAAGCACCAAGGACAGTTGCCCAATACATCACCTGAAATATTGCCCAGTGAAATTATGAACCATATTCGATTTTTATCTGATGATGTCCGGTCTGGACGCTACCCAGGCACACTGGAATCTAGGAGTGTTGTATCATATATCATCCGATATTTTCGATCCTTTGGTATTCGTCCTGGTGGAGAAAACGGATCATTTGTACAATCTTTCGATATTGTGGATGGTATTGAATTGGGTAAGCATAATGAAATGGTAATAGGAGGTGATTCTCTCTTACCTGGAGAAGATTATATACCCTTGTCGTTTTCCAATAATCAAAAACTGACTGCTCCGGCTGTATTTGCAGGTTATGGGTTCAGCGCAAATGAGAAAAATCTAAAATGGAATGACTACGAAAAGCTCGATGTATCTGGGAAATGGGTTGTTGTTATGCGTCACAGCCCCGAACGTGAGAAAAGACATTCCATTTATGCTCCTTATGCATCAATGCATAAAAAAATGCTGACAGCCCGAGATAATGGTGCAGCTGGGATTATATTTATCTCGCAATTAGAAGATGCAACTTTATATCCATTGCAGTACATATCAGGTTATGCAAAAGCAGGTATTCCGGCTATACACTTAGGCAATAAAGCATCAGATAAGCTCTTAATTAATTCAAACTGGTCGCGGGAAAAAATTCAACAAACAATGAATCGTACTCTTAAGTCAATTAGTTTTAAAATTGAAAATATAACTATATCATCTAGAGTGGATCTAATAGAAACAAAAATTCGAGCAGCGAATGTTATTGGTGAGATTCGCAGCGGAAATCGCGAATACAGAGATGAATATTTAGTACTCGGCGCTCATTTTGATCATTTAGGCCTAGGTGGCCCTAGATCTGGATCTAGAATTCCTGGAATGTCCGCAATTCATAATGGAGCTGATGATAATTCATCGGGTACAGCAGGATTATTAGAATTAGCTCATAAGATTATGAGTCAAAAAAGTCACTTAAAGCGCAGTATTCTACTGATTGCTTTTGATGCAGAAGAAAAAGGCTTGTTGGGCTCAAAACATTTCATTGATCACCCAACTATCAAGCTGGAGAACATTACTGCAATGATTAATCTAGATATGATAGGTCGTTTAAAAGATTCTACATTAAATGTTGGAGGAGTAGGCACTTCTCCGATATTCGAACCTCTATTGGACAGTCTTATTCTTAGCACATCCATGAAACTAAACAAAAGCAATGCCGGTTTTGGCCCTAGTGATCATGCTTCCTTTTATAAAAAAGATATCCCGGTACTTTTTTTTAATACTGGTACCCATGAAGAATACCACACTCCTGAAGACAAATGGAAACTCATTAATTTAAGAGGTGAAACAGAAATATTAAATTATGTACATCAGGTGATTTACGAATTATGCCGGCTCCCAGAAAAACCTTTATACACCCCTGCAGGGCCTAAGGAGCAAATAAGAAATTATCAAACTTCAAACGTGAAATTTGGAATTATGCCTGCTTATGGAGGCTCAGAAAACGGATTAAAAATTGACGGCATTTCTGATCCGGATGGGGCTGCTGCTAAGGCTGGCATCAAAAAGGGAGATTTAATCAAATCCATCAATGGAAAATCTATCAATGATATCTATGAGTATATGGATCGCTTGGGTGAACTTGAGCCGGGAATGAATATTCCTGTTCAGATCGAACGTAACGGAAATATCATTAAAATATCTGTTACTTTATAAAAATAAAATTCTATATTAGTTCTATCTTATTTTGCACCCTCCGATAATATTCGTTTTCTAATCTTTTCAGAAAGTTCCAATACTGCCATCACGTAGTTATCTGCATGATTGTAAGCATAAATTGATTTCCAGATATCTCCATCGCGTTTATAGTTTGTGCTGTTCATTTGGTATCCATTACGACGAAGATAATTAGCGATACTAGCCAACACATCAGGCCATTCATAGGGTTCCCGAATGCCGTCCTCATTAAAATCCACCGCATAGTTATTAAAACTGGAAGGAATAAATTGACCAAATCCAAAAGCCCCGGCGTAGGAACCACCAATCAACTGAGTATCAAGCTGATCATTAAAACAATAGGTCAAAAATTCTGCTAATTCTTTGCTTGCCCATTTAGACCGTTTAGGCATTTCATGGATTTGAGTGTACAGAGAATTAAAAACAGAAAACTGGGAGTGGTGTACTCCATAGTTGCTTTCGATACCGGCAATAGTTACTATAATAAAGGAGTCTACTTTATATTTTTTGGAAACATCGCTTATAATATCACGATTTTCTTTGAAAAACTTTACCCCAGCAGTAATTCGTGATTCTTTGACAAATAATTTCCGATATTCTTTCCATGTTTTCTTTTCATAAGGCCGGGCAAACCGTTCTGCAATTTCCGGATGAATTTTAATTTTATCATGAGAAAAGGCACCTCTAATAAAGGCATCTGGGATATTACTATCTTGCAGATGGTCCATCACCATACGAAATGCAATATCTTTTTCAAAAGAATTCTGGGCAATTACAATAGACAGGTGTAAAACAAGAATAAATATTTTCATAAGTATCTTAAATAAAGGGCAAAATCTAATACGACAATTTCTATAGACATACAACATTGGTTGTTTTAAAAGATATTATATGAATTATATCTGCTTTTTTGTATATAGTGACGTTTTATCTTATAGACAAGAAACTCACTCAATAAATTATTTATATGTTTTAGGGTTATAATCTATTAAATAAAGAAAAACAAAGAATTACTACTTATATCAACGAATTATTTTGGATTCCCGAGATTAGTAATATATAATTTATGAAACCGGGGGCACGTTTATAAAACAGTATATTGATTATTATAAGATAAACCCTCTGTTCGGCGATAATTTTATCTGCCCCCGGTTAGTTCAACAAACCCTCCTCATAAAAGAAATCTTCAATAGGCTTAGCAATAACATCAATACGGTCTTCATCCATATTCACGTAGGCAACCATACTCAATACCACATATTCTCCTGTAAGGCCGTGCTTCCAACGCTGTATTGTACTATATCGTATTTCTTTAAGTGTTTGCGATGCTTTTAGTAATTCCTGAATGTTTTTTGTTCGCGCCAATTCCTCATGGTGCATTAGATCTTTTCTATCATATTTAAGGCCCAATAATTGTGACCCATCATAGCCAACAATATCATGCCAATTCCCATTGATATCTGTTATTATGCCATCAGAGACCCGACCAGACATAAACAGGGTATCCTCCTCCAAATTTTCAACAACATTGTCCCATTTACCAATTACATCATCATTTTTTCCTGGTTTCTTTAACGCCTCAATTTCCAGATTAAGTTCTTTTATTTGATGTTTCAAATTGTGGTTTTCATTTATCAAATAATTAATTACGGTTTGCATTTCTTTCGTAGACTTGGAATCTACGGCATCTAATAGATGCCGTGGTTTTGTTAGCGTTTCTTTTTCTGTTTTCAATTTTAATAAATGTTTTGGAGGGACCCTCCCTTTAGCAATCCAGATGCTCAAGGCTTGGGGAGACACACCAAAATACTCAGCCGCCTCCTGTTTTTTACGAAAGCCTTTCCGATACATCAGATCATTAATTATTTTTGCAGCTGTTTCCATAATTATTAATAAATAATTTAATTTAATTAATCAATAGTTAATTAATATTAAGTAAATGTTTATTTATAAACAATTATAAAATATAGGTTTCGGTTGTAGAATTATGTCAAAACCATTTTCCTGTTCACTATATTTACAAAAATAGGGTTTTGAGAACATGTTACATATAAAATTTAGCATACTTGATCATGACGCATATCACCAATTAGATTTCCTGCATCTTTACTGCAAAATAACACCGTTATCTTTTTTAACCACCTTTATCTATCAGGAGAGTCAAATGTTAAATCGAGAAAAATCTCAGCCAATTTTTGACCGAGCATTAAAAGTATTAGTGAATGGAGTGAGTTCAAATTTTCGTTATCTAGGCGAAAAAGAAACACCTGTGATTGTAAGAGGCGAAGGTGCTCGTATTTGGGATGCAGACGGAAATGAATTCATTGATTATCGCCTTGGTTGGGGACCAATTATTATTGGGCACGCTGACCATCGGGTTAACCATGCGGTTATCAAACATTTAGAGAATGGGACCACATTTGCAGCAACCACAGAGCTGGAAGTCATTGTCGCTGAAAAGTTGGTGAAGATCGTTCCTGGGATGGAAAAACTTCGGTTTACAAACACAGGCACAGAAGCGACCATGCATGCTCTCCGCACAGCTCGTGGTTATACAAATAAGGAAAAGTTTATTAAATTTGAAGGACAGTACCACGGTGCCCACGATTATGTTCTTTTTAGTACTGCATCATCGCCGATTTCCGCAATGGGGGCCCGTACATCACCGATCCCTGTGCAAGTCGGTTCTGGTATTCCACATAAAATACGGGATTATGTATACTGCTTACCATTCAACGATTTTGAAGCTATAGAAAAATGTGTTAAAGATCATCATGGTGAAGTAGCTGCTATGTTAGTGGAGCCTTGCTTGGGAAACATAGCAGGCATTGAACCGAAAAGTGGATATTTATCCCATTTAAGGTCACTTTGTAACGAATACAATATTGTTCTTATTTTTGATGAAGTTAAAACTGGTTTCCGATTAGCCAATGGAGGGGCCCGCGAAGCATATGGTGTTATTCCCGATATTTCTACCTATGCAAAGAGCCTTGGAAACGGACTTCCTGTTGCTGCATTTGGCGGAAAAACAAAAGTGATGGATGTAATTGGTGGAGGGAGCGTAACTCACGCCGGAACATTTGGAGCTAATGGAGTTAGTATGGCTGCGGCGAATGCAGTCCTTGATATATTATCTGATTCACCTGTACTAAAAGATCTTGCTGAAAGAGGAAAACGATTAAAAACAGGATTAGATAATGTTTTAACAGATGCGGGCATCCCTCACCAAATGTGCGGACACCCCAACATACAGGGATTCCTAATCACAGACAAACCCGTTAAAGAGGTCCGGGATTTAGTATACAGTAATGATGTTCTTTATGAAACTATTATGCAAAATATGTATAATAGAGGTATCTGGGCTGAAAGTGACCCACGGGAGCCTTGGTTTTTATGTGCGGCACATACAGATGAAATTATAGATGACACTTTAAATAAATTCCAAGAATCAGTTAAAACTGCACTTCAATAATACTATGAAATCCGAAGTATACTGGACTGATCAGGATTCGCCGGAGACAAAGACAAAAGCCACATCATATCTTCCGGAAAAAACTGATGTTGCAATTATAGGCAGCGGGTATACCGGGCTTGCCGCAGCAAGAGTCCTTGCTAAATCAGGAAAATCTGTTGTTGTAATTGATCAACATACAATTGGGTGGGGTGCAAGTTCTAGAAATGGCGGAATGGCAACGCCAGGCCTTAAACAAGATATTTTTAAAATATATAAAAAATATGGCATGGATTATGCCCGTGAGTTTTGGAGGGCATCTGTAGATGCTATTGATCTTTTAGAAAATATTATACAAGAAGAAAATATTGATTGTAACTGGGAAAGAAACGGACATATTGCCCTAGCATGTAAGCAGTCACACTATGACAACCTCCCAGAATATGCAGATTGGATTAGGCGTGAATTAGGACATAAAAAAACCCTAGTTCCAAAGAAAAAAATTCATTCTGAAATTGGAACCAACTATTACTTCGGAGGGCTATCGGATGAAATCAGTGGAGGGCTACAGCCGGCAAAATATGTTAATGGGTTGGCCTCCGCAGTTTCCAAACTTGGAGTACAGCTTTGCGAACATAACCGCGTTTTAACAATTAATCCTGGAGAAAATATTCATGAGGTTATTACATCTATGGGGTCTGTAAAAGCCCGAGATGTAATCATTGCAACAAACGGATATACAGATACTTTAATGCCTAAATTGAAACCTAAAGTTTTCCCTGTGGGAAGTTATATTATTGTTTCAGAACCCTTATCCCAGGATTTACAGAAAAAACTTAGTCCAAAAGGGCGCATGTTTTATGATTCAAAGTGGTTTATTAATTATTTCAGACTCACGCCAGATGGGTGCATGCTTTGGGGTGGTCGTAACGATCTAAGCACTAATCTAGATTTAAATGAAAGCGCAAAAATTTTATCGCACCAAGTCCGATCAGTGTTCCCCGAAATGGAAGACATAGAGTTCACCCATACCTGGTCTGGGAAATTAGGCATTACGTTTGACCTCATGCCTCATATAGGAAAAATCAATGGAATCTATTATGGTTTTGGCTATGGTGGGCATGGATTATCTATAGCGACCTACCTTGGAACTGAGTTGGGCTTGCTGCTGTCTGGCCAAAAAAACAGAAGCCCCTTTGAAGAAATTTCTCATCAAACAATGTTCTTTTATAGAAAGAATCCTTGGTTTCTTCCTTTTGCGGCACAGTATTTTAGATTTTTAGACTGGATCTCTTAATCTATGTCTTCTTTATCATCAATAGATTATGCTATTATTATTTTCTATCTTTCTGGTATGGTAGGGGTTGGGTTTTGGTTTGCAAAAAAACACTCTGGCTTTGATGATTTTTTCTTGGCAGGTAGATCTCTCACAACGCCCCTTTTAATTACAACTCTTATATCGACCTATTACGGCATAGATGTTTTGTTTGGCGACACACAACTTGCTTTTACTGATGGCGTTGTAGCCTGGTTTGGTTATGCACGGCCAACCTATGCATTTTATTTAATTGCGGCTCTATTATTGGCACGGCGTCTGCGCGAAGATGACTTTAAAAGCCTTCCCGATATTTTAGACGCTTATTATGGACTCAACACTCGCTATGTCGGTGCTGTAACCTCATTTATTTACTCCCTACCTGCATTATCACTTTATGGATTCGGAATGCTGGGTGAAGTAATCCTAGGCTGGGAACCAATCATAGGTATGTTTGTGCTGGGTGGAATTGCATTAACATATACCCTTACAGGCGGATTTTGGGCAGTAGCCCTTACTGACTCCATTCAGTTTGTTATGATGTGTTTAGTTATTGCATTTGCTTTTCCTTTTGCTATGAATTTTATTGGTGGCTTTGATTCAATGATCGAAACTCTACCTAGTAGTTTTTTTGATACTATGGGGGACCTGAATATTTTTCTTATAATTATTTACGCATCTACAGGCCTTTCTGTTTTAGTAGAGCCTACATTCTACCAGAGGATATTTGCTGCAAAATCGTATAAAAATGTCCGGAATGCGCTTCTTATTGGTATTTTTATCTGGGGTTCTTATGATTGGATTATAACAGTTTTGGCTATGGCCGCAAAAGCTGGTGTTATAAAGGGCCTGCTCCCTGTTGATGTTGCCCCAGATGCTGCCTTATTAACTATTGTGGTGGCTGCGCTCCCAGTAGGTGCGGTGGGGTTGTTTCTTGCCGGTGTGTTGTCTACAGAAATGTCAACCTTGGATTCATATTGTCTGGTTGCAGGGGGAAATGTTGCCTACGATATTTATAGACCCGCTATAAAACCAACAGCGACCGATGAAGAATTAATCAAAACAACTCGTTACGGAATATTGCTTTCTTGGGGGTTGGGATTTTTTATGGCAGCTGCATTTGAACAGATGCTTGGTCTGTGGGTTTTTATGGCCTCTATTTTAATTTCAAGTACATTAGTTCCTGTTTTATTAGGGCTATACATTCCTAGATTCAGGAAACCACTTGCAGGTTTTATTAGTTCAGGCTCGGGCTTATTATCTACAGTTGTTTTGAATATTTATATTATGACTACCGGCACATTTAACAAAGAAGAAGAGACTTATATTGTACACTGGTTTGGGATTGATTTTTGGCAGGAATTTGTTATGTATATTAGTGTGCCAATTTCATTTGTCGGGTTTTTTATAGGTTTGGCGACCAACAAGACAGGGCGGTTATGAGTTATTGGGAAATCTTTACATGGGCTTCAGTGTTTTTTCTTGGTTTTGGGTCTATAACAGTTTTTATTTTCTTTTTGAAAGATATTAAAAGACTGTTGAAAAAATTTAAATAATGATTTATAAAAATTTTATTAATAATAGGTGGTCTGATGCAGAATTCGGAAAAACATTTGATGGGGTCAACCCTTTTACGGAAGAAATAATTGCTCAAATCCCTGCGAGCAGTGAACCAGATATAAATAATGCTGTTAGGGCCGCTCAAGCGGCATTTAAAGACTGGAGCGGATTAACAGCTGGTGAACGTCGTGATTTCTTGAGATCTCTTGCAAACAATTCTCGACAGCACGCAGAAACTCTTGCTAAAACAATCTCTTCAGAAATGGGGAAACCTTTCAAAGATGCATTAACTGAAATTGATGATTTAGCTGAATACCTTGAATATTATAGTGAACTTGCTCGAGATCAGGTAGGCCGGCTTGTTGCGCCTGTAGATCAAAAATCCATGTCTCTTGTTCAATATGAACCCTATGGGGTTGTGGGTTGCATTATTCCCTGGAACTACCCCCTGTCTTTAATGGGATGGAAACTTGCGCCTGCTCTTGCTGCGGGAAATACAATTGTAATGAAACCAAGTGAGGTTTCATCCCTCTCCATTCTGCATTGGGTAGAATTGGCAGCAAGAGAAATGCCTCCTGGGGTTATAAATGTGGTTACAGGTTTTGGACAAGAAGCAGGCGAAACGCTGGTTAAACACCCTCATGTACCCATTATTACATTCACTGGCTCAGTTCGAACCGGGAAAAGAATAGCCCGGCTAGCTGCAGAAAACCTTAAAAAGGTGTCACTTGAGTTGGGTGGTAAAGACCCAGTGATTGTATGTGATGATGTGGATGTTGAAATTGCAGCTAGAGGAACCTGTTGGGGCGGCTTTGTTAATGCTGGTCAAGTTTGTACATCTGTGGAGCGGGTTTATGTCTATGAAAATGTAGCCAAAAAGTTTACCGATGCTTTGGTTGAAGAGGCAAAGAAAGTAAAAATCGGTGATCCTATGGATGATGCCACCGATGTGGGCCCCATGGCTTCCATGGCGCAACTTAACAATGCTATCGAGAAAGTAAATTTAGCAAAAGAACAGGGGTGCAGGGTTCTTACAGGTGGAAAAAGATCGGATAAATATATTAAAGGGTATTTTTTTGAACCTACTGTGTTCGATAAAATAAAAGATGAAATGGATATTGTTACAGAAGAGTCTTTTAGCCCAATTATTCCAGTACAAAAAATTCATTCCATGAATGAAGCTATTGAAATGGCAAATTCGACAAAATATGGTTTAGGATGTACAGTTTTTACAAAAGATATTGAACGCGCTCTTACGGCTGCAAATAAAATTAAATCAGGTACAATCTGCATCAATAATCCCCTGATGGAAAATATCGCTGCACCATTTGGGGGCATGAAACAGTCTGGAATCGGGCGGGAACATGGTATAGAAGCCCTTGAAGAATTTCGGGAAGTAAAACATATTTTTATTGATTATGATTATAGAAATAAATCTTGGTGGTTTGGTGATAAGGGTGGGCAATGAACAGCAGTGAATCCATAAGAAAAAAACATAACCGGTATCTCTTTGATGCCGTAAAAACCTTCTATGAAGAACCTTTGGTAATCACAGATGGTAAAGGGTTCCACGTTTCAGATTGTGATGGAAATACCTATCTGGACTTTTTTGGCGGTATTCTTACTGTTTCGATTGGACACGCAAATGATGAAGTTAACAAAGCTGCAAAAGCTCAGATTGATCGTTTGACTCATATATCATCTTTATACCCCAGTGTTCCCGTTGTTGAACTTGCTGAACGTCTTATCAATATAACTCCAGGTAATCTCGAAAAAGTTTTTTTCAATGCTTCAGGAACAGAAGCGGATGAGACAGCCGTAATGATGGCCCAACTTTATACTGAAAACTCAGAACTGATTGCTCTGCGTCATGGGTATTCAGGAAGATCTCTTCTTGCCCAATCTCTTACTGCCCATGCTCCCTGGAGAGCTTTGCCCACCCAGGTAGGTGCCGTAAAACATGCTCTTGCGCCCTATTGTTATCGTTGCCCCTTAAAACTAACGTACCCAGACTGCGGAATTGCATGCGCTGAAGATGTAGAAGAGCTAATTAAAACTACTACAACTGGAAAAATTGCAGGTGTATTAGCAGAACCAATTCAAGGCGTAGGAGGGTTTATTACACCCCCGGATGAATATTTTGGAATTATAGCTGATATCGTCCGTAATCATGGTGGAATATTTATTTCTGATGAAGTTCAGACTGGCTTTGGACGAACCGGAAAAACATGGGGGATTGAACATTCTGGTGTAGAACCTGATATAATCACGGTCGCAAAAGGCATTGCCAACGGTATGCCATTAGCGGCTGTTATAACAACAAAAGACATTTCTGATTCTATGCAAAAAAATACTATATCTACTTTTGGAGGCAATCCTGTTAGCTGCGCTGCTGCGGATACCACCATAACAATTATAGAGAGGGACAACCTAAAGAAAAACGCCCATAATATGGGAAAGCTGATGATGGATGGTTTGAAAAAAATACAATCTGATAATAAAAACATACTCGGTGATGTGCGCGGAAAAGGACTTATGATTGGGCTGGAGATTGTTGTTGATGAAACACAACAAGACCGCACACCAAACCCAAAGGCAGTTGATAATTTAATGGAAGAAACTAAAAAAAGAGGTTTGCTGGTTGGGCGTGGTGGTTTATATGGGAATTGTGTTAGGATCTCACCTGCTTTGAATATTGGAGAAGATGAAATTCACGAATCTTTATCTATTCTTTCTGAATCATTCAAATCCATTAAACAATGATTAGAAAAAATTATATTAATAACCGTTGGCAAGAAGCCAAAAACGTGAAAACTTTTTCAGTAGAAAACCCATTCACAGAAGAGATTATTGCTGAAGTGCCAAACAGTTCACCTATTGATGTAGACAATGCTGTGTCTGCTGCAAAGTCGGCTTGGAAAAAATGGAAATTATTAGGTTCGCTTGATATGCGAGATTTACTACGAGAAGTTGCTGTTAAAAGCAGGGCCCATGATAGAGAAATTGCATCAATTATTACTGCAGAGAGCGGAAAACCTCTTATTGAATGCCTTGACGAGATTGAATGGGTCGCTTCCATTTTTGAATATTATTCTGAGATCGGCCGTGATCAGCGAGGGCGAGTTGTCGCCCCAGTAACCCCAAGATCAATGAGCATGGTAGTGAAAGAGCCCTACGGTGTTGTGGGGTGTATCGTACCTTGGAATTACCCTCTTCTGCTTATGGCCTGGAAGGTGGCGCCTGCTTTGGCGGCTGGGAATACTGTTGTAGTAAAACCATCTGAAATAACACCTCTCTCGATTCTTCACTGGCTTAAAGTTGCCTGCGATCATTTACCTAAGGGTATTATAAACGCGATAACTGGTTATGGTGAAACGGGCGCAGCTTTGGTACAACATCCGGACACAAGAGCAGTCGCTTTTACGGGGAGCGTAGAAACAGGTAAAAAAATTGCGGCTATGGCTGCGAAGCAACTAAAAAAAACAAGCTTAGAATTAGGTGGTAATGATCCTATTATTATTTGTGATGATGTAGATATAGAAATAGCCGCTAAAGGCACAGCTTGGGGGGGGCTATTGAATGCGGGTCAAGTTTGTACATCACTAGAGCGTGTGTTTGTAATGGAGTCAATCGCAGAGGCGTTCATTGAAGCTGTTGTAGAAGAAACAAAACACGTGCGATTGGGCGACCCTATGGAGGGACAAACAGACATGGGACCCATGGTCTCCAAAGCTCAGCTTAAAAAGGTAGAAGAAAAAGTAAAACGGGCTCATACGGAAGGTGCGCGGTTACTGTTTGGAGGCCGTCGATCGAAAAAATTCAAAAAGGGTTATTTTTATAAACCCACAGTGTTTGATCGGGTTAGCTCTAAAATGGAAATGATGAATGTGGAAACATTTGGTCCTATAATACCAATTCAAAAAGTTAAAAACCTTGATGAAGCTATTGAGCTCGCTAACAATTCCCAGTACGGTCTCGGTTGTAATATTTACACAAATGATATGGAAAAAGCACTTACTGCGGCTGATGACATCAAGGCCGGATCTTTCTGGATAAATGATCCTTTAACCGATAATGAAGCTGCCCCATTCGGAGGAATGAAAATGTCTGGAGGGGGTCGTGAACTAGGGATCGAAGGGCTCGATGAGTTCAGGGAATCAAAACATATTTTAATTGATTACCAAATTAGAAAAAAAGATTACTGGTTTCCTTACAACCTAGATGCGGGTAGAAAAACTTAACTTGTGAAAGTCCTGATTAAAACAGAGATCCCAGGTCCAAACTCAAAAGAAATGAATCAAAAACGTATAAAAAGCGTAGCAGATGGTCATGGCTCAGTTTGTGGAGTATATATAAAAAAAGCCGATGGTTCTAATTTAATCGATGTTGATGAGAATGTTTTTATTGATTATGCCGGTGGGATAGGCACAATGAATATTGGGCATTCCCACCCCAGAATTATTTCAGCTATAAAAACACAATTAGAAAAATTTATTCATCCTTGCTTTACTGTTGCTCCATATGAGTCTTATATCACACTCGCCAGAAAACTATCCGATTTGGTTCCAATATCAAACAACTGTAAAGCAGCATTTTTCAATTCTGGAGCAGAAGCCGTAGAAAATGCAGTCAAAATCTCAAAATCCTATACCGGCAGAAGTGGAATCCTGGTGTTCTCTCATGCTTTTCACGGAAGAACACAAATGACTATGTCCATGACTTACAAGGAAGATCCATACAAAAAAGGATTTGGTCCATTTTTACCAAATATCCATCGTCTTGAATTTCCATCGGAAGATAAAATTTTAAATTTAATATCATCTGATTTTGACCCTAAAACTATTGCTTGTGCTGTTATTGAGCCCGTTGCGGGTGAGGGTGGATTCATCCCGGTCTCTATTAACGCTATGAAAAATCTAAGAGAATTTTGTAGTAAACATGATATTGTAATGGTGGTCGATGAGATTCAAACAGGTTTCGGACGAACTGGAACCCTTTTTGCCATAGAGCAGTTTGATGTGGAACCAGACCTAATTACTCTTGCGAAATCAATCGCTGGTGGATTGCCTCTGAGCGGCGTTGTGGGAAAACTTGAAATTATGGATGCATCTCATGTTGGAGGAATTGGAGGAACTTTCGGTGGAAACCCTGTGGCTTGCGCCGCTGCATTGGCTGTTCTAGATATCATAGAGGATGAACAACTTTCCACACGTGCAATTGAGATTGGAAAAAAGGTTCGCTACAAAATTAAAAGTATCAGGAATTATTGCCCTTGGATTGGTGGAATTCGCGGTCTGGGCGCTATGCAAGGAATTATCATTATTAATCCAGAAACCGGAGAAGCGGACAAGAGCCGTACATCACGAATTCATCAATACGCTCTGGAACACGGTTTAATAATGATTAACGCAGGAACATATGGGAATGTTATTCGAACTTTAATGCCTCTTACCATAGGGAATGATGATTTAGATCAAAGTTTGGAAATACTTTCTGCTGCTATAACAAATGCTTAAAAGGGAAAAAGATGAATCATATACAGTTTGAGAGTTTTGGACCACAAAATAATTGGATTTGCGGCGGATATCATGATTCTAATTCCACTAAAACAATTTCAGTTGTCTCTCCTTATTTTGACCAAGAAATAGCCTCTGTACCAGATTCAAATATTGATGACCTTGAACAAGCTGTTAATGCTGCAAAAAAAGCGTTTCCAGGCTGGTCCAGATTAAACATCCGCGATCGAGCTGAGATAATGTACCAATTCAAAACAATTTTGGAAAAAAATATGGATGAATTGGCTCATCTTATTGCACTAGACAACGGTAAGACCATTGAAGATGCCAAGGGCAGCATCATCCGAGGTAAAGAAGTGGTAGAGTTTTCTACATCTTTACCCAGCGTTTTAAGAGGCGACTCTTCTCAGGTTGCAAATGGAATCACCTGTACCATGACCCATGAACCTCTAGGTGTTGTGGCGGGCATTACACCATTTAATTTCCCAGCCATGGTCCCCTTATGGATGATTCCCTTAGCTATAACAACCGGAAACTGTTTTATTTTAAAACCATCAGAGCAAACACCTCTCTCTGCGCTGAAGATGGCTGAATACTTAAAGGAATCAGGTTTACCAGATGGTGTATTTCAGGTTTTGAATGGCTCCCAAAAAATAGTTGAAGGAATTTGCGACCATCCAGATATAAAAGCAGTTGCATTTGTTGGATCTTCAACTATTGCTAAAATTGTTTATTCACGTTCCACAAAAGTTGGTAAAAGAGCGCTTTGTCTTGGAGGTGCAAAAAATCATATGATAATAGTACCGGATGCTGACCTAGAGTCTACTGCAAAAGGAGTCCTGGCAAGTTCCATGGGCAGCGCAGGACAAAGATGTATGGCAGCTAGTGTAGCTGTAGGTGTTGCAAATGTGAATCCTATTATTGAGCAATTAGTAGAAGAAGCAAAAAATTTTATCCTTGGTGTAGACATGGGAACTATAATTAGTAGACCGTCGCTGGATCGCATTACAAGCTATATTAATGATGCAGAAAAAATGGGGGCCAAAGTCTTAATTGACGGGCGCGTATCACCACCACCCAAAGGCTATGAAAACGGGTACTGGTTAGGTGCTACAATTCTTGATGGTGTGGACCCGGAATGGCCGTGTGCAAAAGAAGAAATTTTTGGGCCTGTATTATCTATTATTCGCACAGACACATTGGAGAATGCCATGAAAATTGAAAATAACAACCCTTATGGGAATGCTGCGGCAGTATTCACCACATCAGGAGAAGTTGCAAAAACTATTTCACAAGCTTCAAAATCTGGAATGGTGGGAATAAATATTGGGGTACCCGTACCCCGCGAACCATACAGTTTTGGAGGTTGGAATGAATCAAAGTATGGTCATGGTGATATTACAGGTAAAAGCGGAGTTGAGTTTTGGACAAATCTTAAAAAAGTAACAGCCCGTTGGCCAGAGTCCGAAGAAGCTTGGAAAAAATACTTTTAATATAAATCAAACCACTTTGGGTCTAGGTCTGGCCATTCACCTTCTTCTGCCTGCTCTGCTCTATCTTCCCAGTTCTTTTTACCGCTCCAGGAATTAATTTTTATTCCATATACGGATGTCTGCTTTAGCTCTTCATCTGTTATAGGTCTGTAGTCTTTTCCTGATTCCATTTCTCCAAAATATTTATGAAGTAGACCCTGCAAAACATCCCGCTTTTCATCCATTAAACCCAGCACCCTAATTTTTCCAAATGCTATTACACATTCATATTGAAAACTTACCTCTAAAGCAAGATTGGACGGTAACAGCCGACCAGACCTAAAACACTCAAAGCAGGCTTTAGAAGTGTTTTCAACATTATAACGCATTCTTCCGTAAGCATTAGAATGAAAATATATTTCGTGGTTGTTTACACTATACCAAAAAGAAGTTGGGTTAATAAATGGTTGTTTCCTGTTTAAAGTGCTAACATGTCCTACTTTTGTTACATTTAAAAACTCAACAATCCATTTATCATTCATGTCTAAACTTTTTTTTCTAGATTGATTTATTGGGTGTTTTTGAGGGTCGTAAGCCATTAAAAATCCACTCTTGCAGAAACGGTTTGTACCAAACCAAAAGGACTTATTATCACAGCTGCATAATCAGTGTGATAATCTCGAGAATCTTTTGAATATGAATACCCGCCACCAAAACTAATCCTGTTTTGATCATATCCAATTCCCAATCCATTCCGAAAAACGACAGGGCCAAGGTTAAATTCAAAACCTGAATTAAATACTTCTTTTGTATCCGTAGCGTGTACACCATCGAAGGAAAAAACTAAAGAATAGTTCTTTTTATCGATTAAGGTCATTGCGGCGCCAAGCCTAAAAGTTGTGGGCATATCCCAAGACCGGGTCTTAAGACGACCTTCTCCTGGCGAATCCAAACCAAGCAATGGATCGATATCGGATACAATATCTAAATCACGACCATTTAATTTCATTTTTGTTCCAAAATGCATCAGGCTCATACCAATACGAAGATCACGCCATCCAGGTATGAATATTGTTCCAATATCCAGTGCTTGACCCATCGCAGATTCATTTGCAACTTTAGATGTTATTAATTTACTGCTGATCCCCAGACTAAAGGATTCTGACAATTGTCTGGCAAGTGAAAAACCCATAACCATATCCGATGCACCAGTATAGGTCCCATCTCCTTCTGGTTCTGTTAGTGTGGTTACGGCAATATTATCCATCTGGAGAGTGTTTACAAAGGCTGCAAAAGAACCAATCCTTGGATTGGTCCCAGCGAAAGAAACCTGAGTTAATTTTAAATCCATAATCCAATCAACAAATCCTGTATAAAAAGAGAATCGATCTACATAGACAATCCCGGCAGGATTCCAAAATACCGACGTTGCATCATCTGCTATAGCAGAATATGCCGCACCCATAGCTATTGCCCTTGGGCCAACACTTACTTTAAGAAAATTTGCTGCCGTTGTTCCTACTTTACTCTCAAATTTTGTTGATATTTGTTGACCGTAAAAAACCGAAACTAAAATCAAAACTAAAATCTGTTTCTTCATCGCACAACCAATATTTTACCCGTTTTTGAATATGTTCTTTCATTCAGCTTTGCTTCAATATGATAGAGATATACACCGTAAGCTACCTGCATATCAGACTCACTGCGGAGATTCCACCATTCAATGGAGCCCTGATTGTGTTTAAGCCGTTTTACAAGATCACCAGAAACTGTATATATGTTGATAAGACAGCGATCCGGAAGGTGTGTGAATTGCACTCTGTGCTGACCGGCTTGACTGTCCCACGCTGCATTTACATAAAAAGGATTTGGTACAACCTTAATTTTGTCTAGCTCCAACGTCTCGGATACCCTATAACCCTCAATCGAAAAAACAAATTCATCATCAGCCCTGAAGGGGCGATTTGTGGTTAAAAGCCACTCATCCCCCAGCCAGTTTGTGTTTTCAAATTTGCATTCAGGATCCGTGAAACATTCTTCACTATCCCCAACAAATCTTATTGTAGCATCTATAGCATTATTTTGGAACCATGACCTCGTTTGATCTGGGAACGGTTCATCATATGACAAGTCTAATATCCAGATCTGTTGAGACGGATCCCAAGCGCCACCTCCTACATCTCTGTAAATTGAATGAAGCATATAGTGATTCTCTGGATTATCATCCGTGATATCCCAAATTGAAAACGGCGCTTCCATTGGATAGTTTTTCGGTCGGCTGGCATATTGATGAGCAATATATCCAGAGCCATCAAATTTTATCAATATATCCCGATAAGGATAATGTGGTTGGTTATTTCTTTCAGACCCTTTTAGTTCTATAATTCTTTCTAATACACGATTTGTATCACCCGCTATCTGTACCAGTTCATCAAAGCCTGATGGGTCGTCAATTATATTTAAACGAAACCCATTGATTATTGGATTAAAGTCAGGGTTAGCACCGGCTGAGAAAGAATTTAAAAAAGATACAGATGCTAACAACGTGTCCGTAGTTGTATTATTTTCGATAAGACTATAACGGTATACCCCTCCATCAGAGTGAACTGAAATTGTATAATCCTTTGTTTCCATGATCTGGCGATTAAGCATTTGTATGTTCACTTGACCAGTGCCATATCCTGAAATATGATAAACGGTGTCTGCAGCCAAACTTCCAAAAATAAAACCGTTTATACTTGTTCGAGGAATAGCCGCTACCGTGTGGGGTGCAAAAGCTGTGTTTACCTTTGTTGCCGGCGGTGATTCATTCATGGGAACCCCAAGAACAGGATCTGATCGGTCATAAGCAGTAACCGCATACCAATATTCAACACCATTTATTACATTATTATCTGTAAAACTATGTCTCAATCCTGTATTAGGGCCTTGATCAATTATCATTGTTCTAATTTTAAATATGTCGCCCGTTTTTGTGCATAGATTGGGATACATATCACAATCTTCTGAACCATTATAAATCATTGCAGCACCACCACCTACATAAAGGATTGTTCCTGGTAAAAATGGCGCTGTGGTAATTCCTTCTTCTAAATCAATAAATTGCGGATTATTCATCCAATCAACTGTAGAATCCAAAATGGAGAAACCATCAACCAAGGATCCCTTATTTAGCGCCAAGAGCCAACCGTTTCGCGCATCGTAAACTTTAAAAGTGGTGTCAGAAATAAAAGTAATTAAATATGTGTTTTCTACAAGACTTTTCGTATTTGGGACAACCCCAAGATTAACAATTTTTGCTCCTGATATTATCGCACTGTGTGAAACATCGATCGCCCCAAGTTCACTGATGGAATTGAATTTATTGTAATCAGCCAGCGGAATGAACCCTAATGGGTAGTTTATTTCATCGTCGGTTAAATCTCCCCAGGTAGAGCCAAAATCAGTACTGCGGTATATCCTATATCCTTCAAAATCATTCTTATTGGTAAGTTTATCTATACTGGTTTCAGATTGATTACCTTCCCACACTAAAGTTATTTTTTCATCTTCTGGTATAATTGTTACTGCAGGTGGTGTTGGTGAAGAAGGCGTTTTAAAATTATTATTAAATACTGTGATCGCATTTTCCGCTGTTTTGAGTAAATCATCTCTGCTATCAGAAACTAAGATTGTGATTACAATTTGTTGTGTGTCTCCCGGTGCCATATTGAAATCACCACTAGACATGGCATAACAAACATCTGCTTTTACCTGTGGACTGGGTGAAAAAACCCCTGGATTCATGTAGCTATACTGTGCTTCATCCCTAGATGCATAATAAGAACCGCCTATATTACCCGATTTAGGCATATCAGAATATTTAAAGCTCTTCCAAGATGTTACGCCAATATCTTCTCCACTACTATCGGTTGGTGTTTTTAACATCATAATCCCCATGTATGCCAAATCAACCCCTGGCCAGCTTGAATAATTATTATCATAGTCATAGGTCATGGCCATATTGAGGCTCGGAATATATTCTGCATTATCATCTGAATACTCGGTTTCCAGATGAGCTGGGTGGTCTGGGTCCATCATCAACCCCACTCGACAATCCAAAAGAGTTCTATCAGATCTGTTGATTACATCATAGACAAAATAAATAATCCGATTTGTTAGTGTTGTATTACTTTGCAACCCACGACATATAACTTCCAAACAACCGACCCCTGTTTTGATCTGATTATGAGTATCAAAAAAGTTTGCATCATAATCACGCATTACCCAAAACGACTCTTGGGATCCAATAGGTTCATTATCAAAGCGATCCATGCCCGGCCATCCAATATTTCCGATTGCTATATCTGATGGCCATATATTTGGCCATGTCCTCGGGATATTAGAAACAGCAACTAACGGATTTAAGCTTTGATTGTGATATCCTGGTAGCGGGTTAAAGTTTGCCTCGCCCTGATCTTGATAGGTGTCTGATACCAATGGCACTGGATCATTAATCCCATTGTCTGATGTGTCAATTTTTGCACCTATCATCAAACCAAGTTGCCAAATATAATAACGTTGTGTATTCGCCGGATATTCCAAGGATGGGTTATAAAATCCAATCAGTCCATAATTGGAAAAATAAAGAGAAAATTTACCATCATTGTGCACATTATATGTTCGATCTTCAAACCCTAGAGCCCGACTAAGAGAGCGTTGCCAAATTGATTCTTTCGGAACCATCTCAACGCCTTTTTGAGCAAAACCGATGCTTATAATTAAAAAAATTGCCAGATGCTTCACCAGGCGACCTCCATACCAATACTAAACCTACGAGGTGGAGCAAAATTAGATGGGTCATTGGTGCCATCCAGTGTCGCATCAGGAAACAGTGTGCGGTCCGGAAGTCCAGTAGTTGGATCTACATATACAGCATTCAGCCGGTTGGTAAGATTCTTTATCTCAGCAAACAGCTCTAGTCGAAATGATTGTCGAATAGAAAAACTACGGGATAAATAAATATCGATATGCGATGTAGACGGCATTCGTTCACTATTGATTTCACCAATTCGAATACCTTGTGTGTTTTCAGGGGTATACGGCAACCCACTACCATAAAATCCAATCAAAGAAATGTGTAAATTATTAAAAAGCAAACCTCCTAACTGTTTTGTATTCAATGAAATTGTATAGCTTAGCGTGTGAAGCTGGTCCCAGTCTAATATCAGGGTACGCTTAGGCAAAGTTAGTGGTGGTGTATTGAAGACATCATAAAAACCCGCAAAAAGATCGGAACTATTTCCTTCAGCCTTAGATAGGGTATAATTCAAACTAAATTGCGCATACTTGTTAAACTTATGATCCAGATTGGCTTCTAAACCTCGGACGTTAGCATAATCAGCGTTAATAAATTGTGTAAACGGATTTGGTGTTGCTGGTACAATACGACTAGCGACTAAATTTTGAATATCCTTATGAAACACAGTAACATCAAGTCGGGATTCGCTACCTATTTGTTGTTCCCAACCTATTTCTATAGAAACAGTTTTTTGCGGTTCTAAATCGGGATTTCCCACAGAAGGGTTATTTACAGTATAAATCTGGGGCGCTTCTGGTATTGTATCAGAACTAATAAACTCAAAACGATTACTGACATTCCAATAAAGATTTTGGTAGTCTGGTATTTGAAAAAAGTGACCATATGCAAAATGCAATATTGATCTATCAGTAATTGGGTGGGAAAATCCCAAACGAGGGCTAAATTGCCATTTTGAATCAGCGTTTATCGCTGAATCATTGAGTGCTGGAGCCCATTCAAAACGGATTACATCGCGGGAATTTTCCCAGTATTTAGCTTTCGGATCAAACCAGTCTAGCCGCAATCCAATATTCAATAAAAAATTATCAAATTCTAGCTTGTCCTGCAGATATCCAGAAAACTCTTGGGGTGAATAGTGGTAATTTTGATCAATCCATTCTCCTGCCATAAAATTCCATCCAAACTCATCCACCATACCTTCATGGCTTATTCTTTCAAGTTCGTTTTTTATATATGTAATACCAGATTTAAAAAGGTGGTGGTTGCCTATTTGGCTAGTAATACTAGCCTTTGCTATGTTTCTTTTTGTTTTTGATTTTACCCAAGACGGTTGATATCCACCCACAGCAAACTCTTCCGGGTCATCATAGCTAGCACTAAAGTTCTCCAGCTCGCCAAAATAAGGGCCTTCATGGCTAAATCGCCATTCTCTATGAGCCCCAGAAAAATAATCGTTCTGAAAGTCGGATAAGGATATATCAATAAATGTTCTTGGGGTAAACTGATATGAAAGTGATAATATATATTGGTTTGTATGTTCTTCTGATTCCGCCTGGCGAAATGGTTTATATTTCCATAGATGATCGTAGTCTTTCCAGTTGCGGTCAGATGATCTTCCAGAAATAAACAATTTTATTCCGGCCCGAGATTGATAAGTAATTTTGCCAAAAAATGATCCTAAAGGAATATTGTTAACCTTGCTAGAATTATTATATGCAAACGGTAACCAACCGGGATCAGTATAGCCATCCATATTCAGCGCATAGAATAAAACATTTTTTATTAGTGGTCCAGAAAGCGAAAGATCGGCTCTTTTCCAATCACCAAAACTATGTTTTGCGCCGGATTGCATCTCTTTAAATAGTTTTTCATCGTTATCCCATTCACCATTACCGTTCCAATCCTGAAAAATTTCCCCCAGATCATAGATATTATTTCCATTTCCATCTTCATAGTACTCTGATTCAATATGTGCTCGAGAACCTTCTAAAGTATTGCGTTTATTTTCATCATAGTTGAACTTTAACTTATCCAAAGTGCCGGAATGACCTGTAAAAAATCGTAAACGGCCCACATGGTTATTGTTTCCTGATTTCGACACCAAATTCACAATACCAGACATGGCATTACCATATTCAGCATTATAAGTCCCTGTAATTAAAACCATTTCTTCGATACTGCTTGTGGAAAGCAGCTGCCCTGGGGAACCTGTCAGTGGATCGTGCGTAAGCACACCATCTACCATAAAAGCGACCTCGTTACTTCGCCCTCCGCGAATATGTAGATTTCCATCTTTTGTAACAACGCCACTAATAGTTGATAAAACATCCTTAACATCTGAAACAGGCATATAGGTCATTTCTTCACTAGTCACCGAGTGTAAAGAAGATGTGATGTTTTTATTTACTATTGGTTTTTCTGCAAGCACGGTTACTTCTGATCCTTCTATAACTGTACTATTTAATGTTATGTCGATCGGTGTGGTTTGATCAGAGCGTACTATATTCTCTTCGATAATTACAGTCTCATATCCAATATAAGAAAATCGTAAAGTGTAAATCCCCGGCGGTAGGTTTAGAATGATATAATCACCTCGGCTGGAAGTCGTGGTGCCAATTGAAGTTCCGACAACTGAAATATTCACCCCAGGGAGCGGCTCATTCGAGTCGCCACTAGAAACAGAACCGCTAATTTTTCCAGTTGTTCCTGCAAAAACAGAACAAAAAACTGTAATAGCAAAAAGAACCGTATAATAATACTTCATATTATATGCTACTGATCAAAGCCACCCAAGAAAGAACGTTGTTCAAAACCCAGGAAACCCCGCGGTGACAAACGGGACTTCCTAATGATAACAATTATTATAGTTATTACTTTATAAAAAGCATTTTACGTGTCTGACTATTTTCCCCTGCTGAAAGTCTATACAAATAAACACCCGTAGGAACAATTTCGCCATTAGACCTTACACCCTGCCAACGTACCGTGTGTTTTCCAACGAAACCTGTATTATTGGCAAGATTAACTATGTGGTTTCCGCGTAGATCAAATATGTCAAGACTTATCTCTTCATTCTCTGTTACATCATATGTAATTGTAGTACTTGGGTTAAATGGGTTTGGGTGGTTTTGATAAAGAGTAAAACTAATAGGAACATTAGTGTTATCATTATCAATACCCGATGTCGAACCAGACGTCCAGACAGATACTGCTTCCGCCGCTGCTACTGTTAGCTCCGCTTCTGTCTCTGCGGCTACCATAACAAAAACCACGTCTGTTTCTTCTCCCGGATCAAGATCAGGAAGACCATAAGCAACATAGCTCCATAAATCATCCATGGTAGAGTCTTCTTCATAATAGCCATCATATTCATAATCACCATCTACAATTTCTAAAAAGATTCCATCATCAACCGCAATATCCAACCAATTATCTCCAACACCATAAACTACTTCGCTAGAATCATCTTCTCTTTCTGGTATTCCGGCCATTCCAATATACATATATGGATCAGCATTAGGATATTCATACGTGCCATCTCCATTTGTATCTAGCATGGCAGGATGAAAATATTGATATACCATTTTATTTACGGTGTCGATACCTGAATTATTCCATTCAAGCGCATCCCATCCATCTTCCCATTCAAGAAACTCAGGATCTGGCCACCATGCGCCGCCAGCATCCAAATCCGAAATGAGCCCTGTATAACCACCGGTCAAAGGATAATCGCCTTCATTCTTTAAAACAAAATGTAATAAGGTGGTATTGCCATCTTCACCATCTGGAATATAGTGTATCGCTAGAATGCCTAATTCGCCATAAGGACCATCATATTTCATTAGGTGTGTTGTATCAAGGACATATCCATCGTAATCATCAATATAAGATTCTATATCCCACGTTTCATCTAGATTTTCATGTATTTCGCCATTATTGGAACAGCCCCAATCATCTTCTCCGGGGCACTCTTCTGTCCACGTGTCATAGAGGGTTGTAGCTGGCGCAGCCCAATCATCAAAACCAACCATAAATGTGGTCCACCAAAGATTCTCTGAAGTGTCTTCTTCTAGGCTTGTAGCATAGAGAAAATCCTCACGAAAAATTGAATAATACCGGCTGTCTGTATTATCGATATATGTTTCACCTGCAGCATTTGACCCATCATAGCCCTGTTGGAGCCATAAATCTGTAATCCCAGCAGCAATAACACTGCTGTAAATAATTAACAAAGTAAGAACTGTTTTTTTCATAAAGATACCCCTTTCATTGTATTTTGGATTTTACGAACCAATTTATCGCTGTTCTAATTGGAAATCCAATATATTTACCCTTTCATTAATAAATAATATATGTCCTTTTATCCTAGGTGGATATATTCTCAACTGTTATTTGTTTATACAATTTTCCGCCAAAATATGACTTATCTATTTTATTTTCTAACCATCGACTGATTTTGGCAACTTTTTCTATATCAATTCCCGTATAAAAACCCCTGGCATCCAACATATAGATCGTTTCTTCTGTTGCAACATTTCCAGTTGAACCCTTTATGAATGGAGAGCCTCCAATCCCTCCAAAAGCACAATCAAACTGGTTCAAACCAAGCTTCAATCCTTCTTCCAAGTTGACAAGGCCATTGCCACCGGTATCATGTAAATGTAGAGAGATTAAAATATCAGGAAATTTATTCATAATCAGTTCTAATTGATTTGATATCGTATAAGGATTTGCCATGCCCGTAGAGTCCGATAGAGAAATATTATCTACACCCATTTCAACAATTTCAGAAACTTTAGATAATATATACTTTGGATCCGGCACGCCTTCATAAACACATCCCCACACACACTGTAATCCCGCTCGTATCGTTAATCCGTTTTCTTTTGCTGTTTTTATTATATTTTTTAGGCTACGTGTTGCCTGCGTCAAGCTCATGGATGTGTTTTTCAAACTATATGTTTCGCTTGTAGAAATGGAAGTCTCAATTTTTTTCAACCCTGATTGAATTGCTCGCTCAAGGCCCTTATGGTTTAATACAAACCCACTAAACTCTACGTTGTTATTGTTTGGCAGCTGACGAATAAGGCTTTCAGCATCTTCCATTTGAGGTACCAACCCTGGATGAACAAAACTAGCAACTTGAATCCTCTTAATCCCAGCATCAATTAAACCATTGATAATATGAAGCTTGTCACTAGTTTTAACTATGTGGTCTACATTTTGCAACCCATCCCTCAAACCAACTTCAGTAATGTTTACTTTAAAAGACATTGCTATGATTTACTATTATTTATATGAAATCTTCCGCTATAAATGGTTTTTGGGTCTATACTTAATATTAACCCAAGGGTAATTATATACATCAATTAAAATATTTACAGATAAACAACGCTTCAGGCTTTTTTATTTATTGTTATTATCGATAGGTGTGAACATTTTACCAATTTCCTTATTTCCATTTGCCCGATACCTCTGCCCTGTTTCCAAATCCTCAACAATCCACTTCGTTGGGCACTTGGTTTTTATTATAATTTCCATGGCTGTTTCCAGCTCCTGAGCTTTTTCTCCATTTTTAAGAATCCTATAGTTATTCATGTGCTTACCTCCGTTTCAGAATTATTAAAATAACCTGAGTATCAATAAAATTTCTCAAAATAAATTGAGCTAAATTAAATGTATTGGCCCATTATTGGAATTATTACCATAAGCATTCCTTTCCTTTATATAATGGCGCTAAAATCAACTATATGGATACACCATTAAACAAACGAACAAGTCGGGCCCAACAAATTCTTTTTACTTCCGCAGCTTTTGTTGTTGTTGTGGCAGGTATGCGCGCTGCACAAGATATCTTAATTCCTTTTTTGCTAGCTATTTTTATTGCAATAATTAGTAATCCGCTCGTTAGTTTCTTACAAAAAAAACGTATTCCCCGGGGGTTTTCTATTTTTTTAATTTTTTTGTTAATGGTTGCTTTTGGGTTTGGAATTACCAGCCTGTTGGGAACGTCTTTAAATCAATTCTCCAATAATTTCCCCCAATATCAAGTTCTTTTGGAAAAATATGCTGAAGGTTTTTTCAATTTTTTACAAGAAAAAGGTGTTGACGTTTCTGGTCAGATTCTTTTAGAGCAGTTTGACCCTGGGGCTGTTGTGTCTTTAACATCCGGTGTTTTAGCCGGACTAGGAACTATCCTCACCAATGCTCTGCTTATCATTATAATGGTTGTTTTTATGCTGATGGAAGCAAAATTATTTAAAGAAAAAATTGTTACTCTTTTTGGCGCTACTGATGATCGTACTACGCAGATTGCATCGTTTACCAACACAGTAAAACGGTACATGTTGATCAAAACTGCAATAAGCGTTGCTACAGGATCTGTTGCTACTGTTTGGCTTCTTATCCTTGGTGTAAAATATCCTTTCCTGTGGGGATTTTTAACTTTTCTGCTTAACTACATACCCACTATAGGGTCCAACATTGCTGGCATTCCTCCTGTGCTAATGGCTCTAATACAGTATGATGTCTTTATGATGCTTATTGTTGGGTTTGGTTATTTTATTTTTAATAATTTGTTTGGCAATTTTTTAGAGCCGCGTATTATGGGTAATGGCATGGGCCTTTCCACCTTGGTTGTTTTTATATCGTTAATTTTTTGGGGATGGATGTTCGGCCCCATTGGAATGATTCTTTGCGTCCCTATAACTACAATCATAAAAATTGCATTCGCAAACATTGAAGGCGCTCAGTGGATAAGTACATTTCTGGAGTCTCCTGTTCGTTCTTATTATAGAAAACAACAATAAAGTTTGATTTATGAAACATGGTGGCGACCTGGTTGCCAGTGTTCTACACCGGCACGATATTAAGTGGGTGTTTACACTCTGTGGCGGTCATATATCACCCATTTTAACCGCCTGTAAAAAAAGAGGGATTCAAGTAATTGGTGTTCGCCATGAGGCCACAGCTGTATTCGCAGCGGATGCGGTATCAAGACTTTCCGGTAAATTTGGGGTCGCTGTGGTAACAGCAGGCCCTGGGCTCACCAACACCATTACAGCAATAAAGAATGCTCAGTTGGCCCAAACTCCTGTATTAATATTGGGGGGTGCTACTGCTACTGTATTAAAAGATCGAGGCAGCTTGCAAGACATAGATCACATCTCGCTAACAAAATCCGTGACCAAACACTCTAGATCAATTAAGCGGGTACGAAAAATTCAACCAACCCTTGAAACACTTATTTCCATTGCCACATCCGGGGTTCCAGGGCCTGTCTATTTAGAGCTTCCGGTCGACTTGCTTTATCCAGAACCCATTGTAAGGGAGTGGTATGGATTGAAAGCGGATGGTAAATCCATGCCCTGGTGGATGGCGGGATATCTTAATTGGAATGTAAACCAACTGTTTAAAAGTAAAGATAGACCCTATATAAAAACATCAACCCCTGCAAAGCCAAAACCACCTTCTATTTATTTAAACAAAGTGTTAAATATGATTCAATCTTCCCGTAAACCCCTACTGCTCATTGGCAGCCAAGCTATGCTTGTCCCTGACAAAGGTGAAGAATTAGTAAAAAATATAGAAACCTTGGGATTGCCTGTATTTGTCTCTGGTACCGCCAGAGGCATCCTGTCAAAAACCGGGCTTCCTGTTTACAGACACATGAGAAAACGCGCATTAAAAGATACTGACCTGGTTATCCTGGCGGGTGTTCCATGTGACTTCCGCCTGGATTATGGCAGACACATTAATCATCTATCCAAAACTGTTGCAATTAATCTCAGTCGAAAAGATTTATCTTTGAATCACCGGCCCACCATAGGAATTGTTTCAGATCCTTGTTCATTTCTAATTGAATTAGGTCAAAATGTAACTGTCGGAAATTGGCAAGACTGGCATAATATTTTACGTAAAAGAGACTTGGAAAGAACAGCTGAAATTACCCATCAAAGCAGTGAGCAGACCGATTTTGTTAATCCAATTAAGCTTTGCTCTTTGATAGACCAAGAACTAAGAGATGGAGATATTATTGTGGCTGACGGTGGTGATTTTGTTGCTACATCATCCTATGTGTTGCGACCACGCTCACTCACGGGATGGCTGGATCCTGGTGTGTTCGGCACACTGGGTGTTGGGGCTGGTTTTATACTTGGTGCTCATTTCACCAATCCTGGCTCACTAATTTGGGCTGTGTTTGGTGATGGAGCTTTCGGTTTCAGTATGATGGAGTTTGACACCTTTACCCGTTACAACATACCCGTTGTTGCTGTGATCGGAAATGATTCATGCTGGAGCCAGATCGCTAGAGACCAGGTAGCATTTTTAAATGACCCTATTGGAACTGAGCTAGCAGCAACGAAATACCATAAAGCTATTGAAGGGCTGGGCGGGGATGGTTATATCATTGAGAGCGAAGATCAAATCCAAGTTGTACTAAGCCGTGCGAAAAAATCTGCTCTTGATGGTCGGCCTGTTGTGGTAAATGCACGAATCGGAAAGACAGAGTTTCGAAAAGGCTCTATTTCCATATAGCATCATTACGGTGAGCGCCATGTTCTTAACTATTTTGACAAATATAATCTTCAGGTTAATTTCTTAAATGATACTAAAGTTTCTTGTGTGGTTCATTCAGTACTCACCATCTACAAAAAAATGGTTCTGGAAAAGATGGTATTCTCTTTTTCCTCATATTGCTCCTAACCCAGATTTCAAATGTATGAATTTTGGTTTTTTCTCAGAAAATCTACATCTGGATCTAGATACCCCGGATGAAGTGGAGCGCTACCCAATACACCTTTACCACCATGTTGCATCTCAGGTTGACCTTGATGGAAAAAAGGTATTAGAAGTGGGGTCCGGACGCGGCGGTGGGGCGTCTTATATTGCCCGCTACTTTTTTCCGAATCATGTGACCGGTATTGATATTTCCGCCACGGCTGTTGAACTTTGTGAGACGCTTTACCAAGAAAACAATCTTAGTTTTGTTGTTGGAGACTCAGAGAACATACCATCTGAAGATAAATCGATGGATGTTGTTATTAACGTAGAATCTTCACACTGCTATGGATATATGGATGGTTTTTTATCGGAAGTAAAGCGGGTCCTAAGGCCTGGCGGTTATTTTCTTTTCTGCGACCTGAGGGCCGCAGAAAAACTGGACCTATTGAATAATCAGTTCGACAATTCCGGTCTAGACCTTCTGGAAAAAAACGATATTACTGATAATGTTATCTTGGCTCTAGAAAAAATGTCTGACATTCGAAAAAAGGCCATAAGTAAAAAGGTTCCCTGGGTTATCCAAGATGTGTTTGAATCCTATGCTGGAGTACAGGGTAGCAAAACATATGAATCTTTTGTGGATCGATCTTTGGTATATATCAGCGCGATGCTTCAAAAACCAACTTGAAAAATATAAAATAGATAAATAAATCTATTTTAATAAAACCATTTTTCTAGTTTTTGTATAACCATTAACTGTTAGTGAATAAAAATAGATCCCCGCGCCAACATAGTTATTTTGTTCATTTTTTCCCATCCATTTCATAGAATAATATCCTGCTGGATGACTAAGGTTTATATATCTTTTCACCCTCTTACCTAAAACGCTAAATATTTCAATTGTAACATCTCCTGCATCTTTTATCTCGTACTGGATTGTTGTAGCTGGATTAAAAGGGTTGGGAAAATTCTGATGTAGAGCATATTGACTAGGAACCATGAGATTACTTTCCGATGTTAAAATTGTTATCTGTATAGTTTCCGAAAAATCACCGCTGTTTCCCACGTGGTCCACAGCACACAGGCGATAGTATGCTGACTCACCAATAGTATAAGTTGAATCAACAAACCATGTGTTGATACTTATAAATCTGGTGTACTCATTTTCAATAAAATCTATTTCACTTGATTTATCTATCACATAATACCCTATGTCGTCTTCCGGGTTTTCGCTCCATGTAAAGAGCGCGGTGCTATCGGAAAATACGCCGGAAAATCCTACCGGCACCGATGGTGCTAGGCTATCAACATAACCAAACCCAAAAACCTGAACGTTCTTTTCTGGATTATCATATGAATTCGAAAAAACATTTATTGAGCCGTTTATTTGTCCCGAAATAGACGGGTTAAACCAAACATCTATATATGAAACCGTCATAAAAGAAGTGTCTGGATATAAAACAGAAAAATTGCTGTTATCAGAAACCACGGTATCTATCTGAAGCGCAGAGTTTCCAGAATTAAAAACTGTTATTTGCTGCATCATAGAAGCGCCTAACCCTGTAGAGCTAAAGAATAAACTGTCTTGATTAAACATTATTGAGCTATAGTAGTTTGGACCCCCTGGAGACCCAAAGTCTCCATTGCCAATCGGAAGATCGGAAAGCGCCCAATTAGATCCAACGCTATTATCGAGACCCAGCCCCAACAAAGACATTGATGCTCCTTCGCCCTGCGGAAACGTAATCCCGTTATCCCAGCCTACGCTATCATGTGTTATTCCTATATTATCAATAAGAAGAAGCACGTCGCTGGTATCCTCAAGAGTAATATTATTATACTGGTGAGAGATATGAATTCCTCCATTGCTGCTAGAATCACTGTTAACCCCCAATACCATATATTCTCCCGGTAAGATAACAAGTTCTTCTGTAAATGTATATTGTTCAGCGTTGTTGCTCGATAACGTCCACCCCATAAAAGAAATTATAGTTGTTCCATCATTATAGATTTCAAACCACTCTCCATCTTCATCTGACGTAGAGCCTGGGTTATTCATAATCTCTGTGATTAATACACTGTTTTTTATTATTGCATTCACAATAGAAGATCTCGCGCTTTCGTTACCACTGCTATCAACAGAAGACAATTGATAAAAATAAACCTGTTCCGCCTGTACCATAAAATCAAAATACTGCGCTTCGGGAGGTTGGCCAGAAACACTATCAATCAATGAGAAGCTCGACCCATCTATGCCTCGATATATTTTATACATAACAGGCTGCCCGGCTACTGGATTCCAAGATAAAAATATATCCCGAGTATTTATTGAAGTAATTATGTTTCTCGGCACACCTGGAGGAAAAATGTCCGGTACAGATAGTTCCATTTCAAGGATAATTAACGGATTGATAGTATCGTTTGAAAACACAGCTAATGGGTATCTATAAACACCACCTGAATCATCTCCAGCTACTTCTATATATATAGATATCTCCTGCGAAGAATCGGGCAATATTATTGTGTCTACTGGGCTTATCGTTATCCATTCATTTACCAAATCCCTAGAACTGCGTTCATTGTTATTTGTTGTGTTATTTTCGATGATGTTTCTCGTGTATACATCGTTGATATTTTTACCAACCCTTTTATAGTATTCAATCTGATCATCTAAGCGATCTTGATAGTTAAAGCTGGTAAGCGTTCGAGAACCTGAACTCTCTTGAACAGATATCTTATATTCCCCAGACCCAGGTGGAGATGTTTCACTGGGGGTGAACCCATCAACAACAATAATATATTCCCCTGTTTCAAGATATACATCCCAAATCCCGCTTGGCGGGAACACAGCAGCTGCTGAATCAAAGTCTTCACATCCTGGGTCATCATCGTTAGAGTGTCCAGTTGCTGTTGGTACACACTCATAATCGACAGTAAATATTTCAAGCCTGGCATCGTAATTGGTTTCCGGTGAGCACAGCGTTATGTCTAAAGACATTGGTGTAATTACATCTAAAAAATAGGCGTTATCTGGGCCGGCTGAGTTTCCATTATTAACGGGCCAATCGTCTGGCTTACCAAGCGTTGTTCCAGAATGACTATAGGGGAGCTCAAAGATTGTATAATCACCACAGTTCTTTGGGGCAATGTTCACTTCCAATGTGTCAGCGCCTGTATTAAAAATTGTGAATGTCTCTAAGGTCGTGTCTCCAGGGAACATAGCAATATATATTGAATCGGGATCAAGTGAAATAGTCTGAGACTTTATAAATAAAAATGAAAATGAAAATAGTTTTATAAGATTTTTCATTGGACAACCCAAACTTGTTTTTTTATTTGCTAGCTGAACAATCTACAAAATATTAAACTAAATTCACTCGTAAATTTCTTACACAAATTTCCAAAAAATTCATTGTCATCAATAAATTATATAAACTCATTCTGGGATGAAAAAATCATTCCTGCCCTTATTGATTATATAAAAATTCCCAATAAGTCGCCCAGTTTTGATCCTGACTGGGAAAACCACGGCCACATGGATCGCGTACTAAACTTGGCCGTAGAATGGGCGAACAATAACATGCCAGAAAATGGTGAGTTAATTGTTAAAAAAACAAAAGGAAGAACCCCGGTTATTCTAATAGATATTCCGGGAAATCGGCCTGGAAACATCTTAATGTATGGACACCTAGATAAACAACCAGAGATGTCTGGATGGAAAAACAACCTTGGTCCATGGACACCGGTAATTAAAAATGACAAGCTTTACGGACGAGGGGGCGCTGATGATGGATATGCGCTGTTTGCTTCTTTATGCGCGATAAAATCTTTAAACAAAGACAGCCTTCTTTTGCCTAGAATTTTAATTCTAATTGAATTTAGTGAAGAGAGCGGGTCTCCAGATCTACCCCACTACATGGGTCTTTGTTCAGATATTATAGGATCTCCAGATCTTGTTGTTTGTCTGGATTCTGGCGCAGGTGACTATAAAAGGCTCTGGACCACCACATCATTACGGGGTCTTATCGGGTGCTCATTGCGTGTTGACGTGCTTACAGAGGGCGTACACTCCGGTGGCGCTAGTGGACACGTTCCTTCATCGTTCAGGATTGCTAGACAACTTCTTTCCAGAATTGAAGATGAGAACACCGGTGATATATTAATAAATGGTTTAAAAACAGATATCCCAGGTTATAGAAAAAATGAAACTGAAAAATTTGTCTCTATCCTTGGAAATGAGGTGGTTGATGAATTCCCTTGGATAGATAACATGCAGCCATCTACAATTAACAATGTTGAAGGGGTGTTGCGTAGGACTTGGAGACCTGCTCTTTCTATCGTTGGAGCAGACGGCATACCGCCATCAGAAAACGCCGGAAATGTGCTTCGGCCATTTTCTCAGTTACAATTATCCATCCGCATCCCTCCTTTAGTGGATCCTGATAAAGCAAAGGAAGAGTTAAAAAATGTTTTGACAAAAAACCCTCCTTACGGTGCCCGGGTTCTGCTAGATTTCGATGAATTAGCTTCCGGGTGGAATGCGCCAGAGACAGCGCTATGGCTATCGAAATCCATGAACAGCGCTTCAGAAAAATTCTTTAAGGCGCCGGCATGTTCTATTGGTGAAGGAGGCACAATTCCATTTATGGCAATGCTGGGAGAACAGTTTCCTGATGCGCAGTTCGTGATCACCGGTGTCCTGGGTCCTGGATCCAACGCTCATGGGCCTAATGAATTTTTACATATCCCTTATGCTAAAAAACTTACGGCTTGTGTTGCTTCCATCTTAAACGATTTTCCCTTATAGCAGGATGCCGTTTCGGCTGTACCTTGTACTGGCCCTAGCGCTTTTTTCTGTCAGCAGCACATCCCTTGTAATTCGCCATCTAGCCGTCGTGCCTCCTGTTGTTATGGCTTTCTGGAGAATGTTTACCGCTAGTGGCATGCTCTGGGGATACAGTGCCGTAAGGCCCGCAGGAAAATTAAATAGAAAAAATACGTTTCATATCATTTTGGCAGGTTTGTTTCTGGGGGGTCATTTTGCCTGTTTCTTTGCTGGTGTTGGGCTAACAACAATCGCCAATGCGACGCTATTGGGTAATGTCGCTCCTGTGTTTACAGTTCTTATGGAGCGGATTCAGGGAAAAGCTTGGAACCTTTCAATTATACTGGGTCTTCTTTTATCGCTCACTGGGGCTGTTATAATCCAAAATGCTGATCTGACAGATCCAGGAAACACATCCGGCAACTGGCTGGCTCTTTTGAGTTCTTTTTTCATGGCCCTGGCTTGGATTCAGGCCAAAAGAATCCGGAAAAACACCAACACAATTGTTTACAGCCGGCATTTATTTCTTATTGCAGCTGGCACAATATTTATTGTTGTTTTACTAATGGGTGATTCTCTTTTTGATTTTGAACGTGAGCACCTTCCTTGGTTTTTATTTTTAGGACTGGTTCCTTCAATCTTGGGACACAACCTGTTGAATTATGCTGTGCGATTTATATCTTCCACCGCGGTGGCATCCGTAGTTTTAGGAGAGCCAGTTTTGGCTTCCCTTTTTGGTTTTATTATTTTCCAAGAAACTATGCCATCAGCATCTTTGATTGGGGGACCCCTGATTCTTTTTGGCGTATATTATATTTTGAAAAACCAGTCAGTTAAATGACTCGCCTTCCACTTATTTTTTAAATGGTCGTTGTTTAATTTCTTTTGGTGCAAGCCCGTTTTCAAGCTTATAAGTGTCAATAGTAGGATCTCCCAAAAAAACTCCATGGTATATAGTAGGCAGCAGAGCAGCAATTCTACACATAAGCTGGTGACCTGCGTCTTCTAACATTTTGGTTTTTTCCTGCTTTGTTCGTTTAACATCAAAAGGTCCAAATGGTTTACCAATGTTTATTCTTACCCTTGGGCGAACACCTCGGAATAGGTCTTCCCAAGCCGTTTCCGCACCATATATTGCCATGGGAACAATTGGCGCTCTACCAACTGTTGATAAAAAAATAGCTCCATTTTTTGGCTTCTGTAAAGCTCGGCTAGTTTGCATTCCTTCTGGAAATATAGACAAAATCTCTTTCTGCCTTAGCACCTGTATTGCTTTCTTTATAGATGATGGTGCTAGTGCTTGTCTATCTACAGGAATCAATCCATAAATGATTGGTGCCCACAAAAAATACCATTTTACTTCTTGATCAGAAGCGGCAATAAAGTTCAATGGTTTTTGTGCGCCATAGGTAAAATAAAGAGGGTCGAAATAACTAAAATGGTTGCTGGCAATAACATAGGGGCCCTTTTTAGGTAAATTCCATTTCCCGGTTACTTTCATCTTAGCTGTTGCTGAACACAATAAAAAAGATGCGTAGCTAAGAAAATATCTCCACCATTTTGGCTGGGGTGATAGCGTTTTTAAAAAATCTGGGCCGGCCACTTTATGTGTACCTAAATGAAAAATGCGGAAGGAAAACCAACACCGCATTCACTAAAACTATATTAGAATGGAAGGTCGTCGTCCACGTTTTCTTTGTCACTGCTGTTTTGTTGGGGTGATCCATTTCCTCTCCTTCCAAGCATAGTAAAGTTATCACAGCGAATCTCCGTGGTTTTTCGTTTCACCTGATTCTGATCTTCCCATTCTCGAGTGTTCAATCGACCTTCAACGTAAACCATCTGCCCTTTTTTCATGTATTCCACAGCTGTTTCTGCCATCCGACCATACATAACCACCCGGTGCCATTCGGTCCGTTCCTGAATGTCGCCATTTTGATCTTTCCACGATTCATTGGTAGCAATGCTCAAATTGGTAACGGCTGTACCCTGAGGGGTAAAACGACTTTCTGGATCCTGACCAAGGTTTCCAACAAGGATTACCTTATTTACGCTGCTCTTTTGCATAACTCAACTCCTTTAATATGATTATTACAAGTTATTTTGTGGTTGGCTGGCGCCACTCACGCTTATTATTTACTAAAAAAATAAAATGTTGTGCAAGTTTTTTATGCACTTTCGAAAGAAAATAAAAAAGGGGCCCCAATGGAGCCCCTTTTTATTATAATAGAAGTTATAATTAATACATTACTTCATCAGCAGGAGTTTTTTCACACTGACAAAATCACTGGCTATAACCCTGTAAAAATACATACCTGATGCCACTGGCTGACCATAATCATTTGTAGCATTCCACATGATACGATAGCGACCAGGCTCATGCCGATCCTGAACAAGGGTACGTACTTTCTGTCCAGCAATGTTATAGATCGTGATCCTGACATCAGAAGCTTCAGGAATATCATACATAATATTCGTGATTGGATTGAAAGGGTTCGGATAGTTCTGGTGTAATGCGAACACATCTGGAATGAACTCTTCATCCACTTTCAGGGCCTGAGTAATGTTTACTGTCAACTGATTCATAGTAGACATTGCCTGGGCCCAACAGCATGAATTATCAATACTGTCCGCTGTCCAAATTCCCCAAGAACCAGCAATTTCTTCCTGACCAGCATCGGTCATAGCAACAACCAACTCTGCATACGGAATACCAGCGCTGGTTACACCCTGCGGTATTTCAAGCATTGCACTTAGAGACTGTAATTGATCCTGAAGCATAAAAGCATTCGCAAGTTCATGACCATCATGATCTTCAGGCTGTGCCCAGCTAAACTCTAGAGATGTATTTCCTTCTGTATCAACAATATTACCACTGGCATCCTGTACCAACACAATCATAGCAGAGTCCGCTGGTGTAGAAAGCATAGCCGGTGGTGGTGGTACATTACATGGAGATGAGCAGGCTGTATTAGACAGGCCTTGAAATGTCGTGTTTTCTTCAGGGAAGCTTACATGAACAGGTTGTATCTGGTAACAATATATATCTCCAAAAGCAACTTCATGATCTATGAACATCGTCTGGTCAATATCTTCTGCAATCATTTCACCATCGCGGAAAACATTAAACACATCATAGTGATCTTCCGGCATCTCATCGTAAACATAAACATTGTCAATGTGCCAGTAATCCACATTGAAGGATGTTACCCCTCTAAATGAAAATGCAACTTTTGTTTCTGCGGTACCAGCGCCCATTGCGTATACATGCCTGTTCCACATTCCTTCAGGACCGGTCGATGTTCCTGTTTCGGAGTCTGCCATTTCCCAGACAGTTGTCCAGGTAGCACCACCATCGCTTGAAACATGTGCGGCCACTGTATCGCCACCGCCAGTATAATCATCCAAGTACTCATCAAACATTAGGAATATAGAGTCTCCGCTCGCATCAAAAGCGTTAGATATTACCCACTGGTCTACCGGTGCTTGTGTTGGGCTCCAATTAAACCTGAGCCAGCCTGGATCGCCTTCATCAAAATCTCCGCTACCATTTTCATCAGTGTAGGTGTGCGACCAGTTGGTAGGCTCATCATCACCAAGCTCGGTAGTGGTATCCAAAAGAGCATCGTACTCTGAAAATTGAGCCGGCTCACCACTGTTAAAGCTGGCGCCAAAAATCTGGCCAGGAACACGAGTATTTACAATTTCACAGTCATCACATTCTGGTGCATCCAGATAAATTGGGCGGTTATTTTCATCAAAACCTGCGGGCCTTCCACCTGGGTCTTGTCCTGGGCCTAGGTCCATACCCCAGTGCAAGTGAATCTCACCTGGTCCAGGTAGAGCAATCAAGCTGTTAGGTCCGGGCTCAATACCCATTCTTACATTGTCGATAGCCCATCCACCATTCGCCCAGTAGTATCCTTCATTATACCTGAAACCAATCTGAACCATTGAGTGGCCAACTACTACATCAGTAATGTCTACGGTTCTTTCTGACCATTCAGAGCTAGCGCCCACAGATGATACAAACTCCCAAGGTCCATAACCGTATCGAACCATAATGTCGTATTCATTATAGGATGATCCCGCTGCATACGAATCAAAGTTGAGGTAAACACCGGGTAAGGGGTTTGTTAATGAAAAATGAGGTGTTAAAAGAGTTGAAACGGTCAGTTCGCTCTCATCACCATTACCAGACACATAAGCAAAAATCCCATGCTCTGGAACCTCAAAACTATAAGTCTCAAAGGTGTTTTCTGAGATATCCACATTCCACTCATTACCTTCGTTTTCTTGGTAGGTGTCTATGCCCCACCCATCAGGAAGGCTTCCCATGGGCACATTAAAATCTTCCATCATTGGTATATGCACTGGCATTACCATTCCAGGGATTCCCAATGCGGATGGGGTTTCAAAGCTCTCGCCTTCATCATAAACAGCAGAAACCGTGTACCTGTAGCCTTCATAGTTTATAACATCATGATCAACATATTCTGTAGAAGGCGCTGAGTCGAACAAGGGCCAATTTCCATCATCATCTTCACGGAACACATTATAGTGTGCTAGTGCTCTCGAAGCAGGAACATTTGCAATGTATTGCATTAAAACATTTCTGGGTTGAGGATGCAGATTGAACCTTGGTTCGGTAGCTCTAATGTTTGCTAACCATTGACTTACTGTTAGCCCTGACATTGAAGGGTTGTTTTCTATAATATCATTTACAATGGCCTGTGCATCTATAAACTCTGATGGGTTTACAACCTGCATCTGAACCATCGCGGTATCAGAGCCTGGGGCTCCCCAACTTAAGGAAACCTGGCTATCTTCAAAGTTCGTGGCCATTAGATTGACCGGGGGAAGAGCAACAAAGACATCTCTCCCATCAACCCAGATTTGATCAACTGCAATACCTTCAGCGTTTACGCTTCCGTCAGAATCAAACACCAGAGACAGTTCCATATCTGTAGATAACGCAAGATCTAGATAACTAATATCAAAAGAGTGTTCTTGCCATCCATCACCGGAATTATACCCTGTTATCTCACCAACCACGGTCCAGTCTCCTGTGGTGTCGCTCGCGCTCTTTATCATAACAGATACTTCATCACAACAACTTTCAGCATCAGACCAGGCATGCATTCTTATCGATGCCGAAGTATAGGGGCTCAGGTCCATTTGTCGAGGAGCTGTCCACCAACTGTATGAGTTGTGTTCGTATCCGTTGGAGTCCATTACCGCCAGGAATTTATTTCCCAGGTAAGGGAGAACCATTGTGTCGGACAAGAAAAACGTATCCACAATAGCCCACTGAGTGCCTGTGGCAGTTTCGCTGTCTACTTCACCTGTATCGCTTATCGCTTCGAAGCCATTTTCGTAAACAGCAACCGCAGCGCTGGGATCTAGCGCAACATCAAGCGTATTAAACCCTGCATCAGAAGCATTGATTGTAAAAAACGCGCTTGTGTAATCCAGCTTGTTAAAGTCAATCCTTTCAGCATCAAGAGAAGCATTCACCGTATAATGTCCATTTTCATCGGATCCAGTACTATCTATATCGGTCTCAACAGCAACCCCTGCAACCGCGGTTCCAGTAGATACATCTGTTATCATACCGCTATACCGAGCCATTACTTCTAGATCGTCTTCGTGCCTTGGCATCAATTGAAAACCTTCATACGGGTCAGATTGATAATCGTACTGCTGAATAACGCCCGTAATGTTAAGAGCGCCATTTGGCACTGGAGCATCATATAGATCTGTGTCTCTGTCTACTCGCACAAGAACCGTATCTCCTTCTCCTTCTATATCAACATTAAACCCGGATCCTGTTCCTCCCCAGTCTGACGTATCAACGATGGTTACGTTTTCAACCCTGATCAACATACTCTCTAGTGCTTCAGCCCCTGGTCCATCAACAATGTCTCCAACTGTAACCTTAATAGGCTGTACATCAACATCGCTCTGCACAATCATGTAGTCCAGAACCGGATCCAACTCTAGAAGAGATCTGTAATTTTTAAGCTTTCCCCGTATCACTATTCTATCACCAGCGCTAGCTTCACTGCGCAGATCAGAATTGTAGGCAGCCAGCCCTGCGGCTGAATCTTGAAAGACTACCACGCTACCATACTCGTCTGAAACAGTAACAACGCCAGACACAAGAACGGTATCTCCAACATGCGTATATGAACTATCAGCGACCGTCATCGCTCTCGCAGAAGCAATTGGCATGATCGCTGTTGCTGCGGGCAATAATAACCTGTCTACATATAGGCGGTCATCTTCGCTATTTCCATAGTTCACGTCCATTATCCCAAGCATGATGTTCTCTCCAACATAATCGTCAAGATCATACTCATACCGACCGTTTGCCGAACTAACGGTATCTATCGCGCTCCAATCGTCACCAAAATCATCAGAAACCATCACAATCATATAGTCTGGATCGTTGGGTGATGTGTACTCAGCATGAAAAATAAATTTGTCCCCAGCTTGAATATGTCTAAGGTTGGTTGCAAACATGTTTTCAGCGATAGGCGTTGACGGTTCTTTCATTGAATAAGCAGCATAGTTTCCATGCATGTCATCATTATACCCAACCTGCCATGTTATGCTATCTCCGTCTTCATCCATCGTTATTAGTTCATTCGGCCAGGAGCCTTCTTCGAAAGATATCATATCGTGGGTAAAGTCTGTCTTTACCATATACTCACTGCGCCCAGGTGAAAATATCGTATCATTATGAGTGATTGTAATTTCTTCTCCGTAGTGCCCCATTGATAGGTGGCTGCTGGCAACAGAAAAGTTGAGCACTATGTCGTCTCCTTTGGCCACTGTGTCTGAACCCGTTGAAACAACCATGTTTGGATCTGACGATGAAACCCCACTAATAAAAAGCGTATCTCCCCCTGTGTTTTGTCCAATCACGTAGCTGGAAAAACTGAACGGATCTGATAGCTCACTGATGTGCTGGTCAAAAGGGTGTATGCTTACGATGGGCACCGTTGGAGCATCCACAAATCGTATATTATCTATATACAGCGTGGCAGCGCCAGCATAAGTTGTTGAATTGTCTTCAACAAGAAGCCCAATATATCCGCTCCCCTGTGCTATTCCATAGTAATCACCGAAGTGTAGGCCCCAACTTGTACCAAAATCACCATTTCCAGACGGGTCACCAATTATGAACTTGCCCAGCGTATCTGCAGAGTTCCAAGCACCATAAGAGTTACTTGTCATTCTTAAAACATATAGTGTGCTTGATTTTGTTGGGTAGGCCGTGCTTACTTTTGCATCAAACATCAATCTTTCTCCATCAGCATCTACCGTAATCATTGGCAATATTAACAGCGTGTTCCCGCCGTATTTGTGTGACCCAACCCTTAATAAGTTGTTTCCACCAATGGGCTCGCTATTTGTTCCAGTTGATTCGCCCCAATATATACCACCTGCAGTGTTATATGTCATATAACCAAGAGACTCCAGGTTGGTATTGTGTTCAAAATCATGAACGAAGTCTGCTTCGTACGCGTGTCCTTCCATAACAACACTGGCGTTTCCACCATCAGACACAATGTCGAGAGTATCGTGCGCCGGGCCTGGTCCAGCAGGCTCGTAAGTAAGCACCACATCTAACGAAGAGTCTGGAAGAAGAACCAATGTGTCTGCGGAAACAAGAAAAGAACTGTTTCCTTGAAGGCTCATGCTGCCAAAAAGTGTGTCCGTGCCGTCATTTGTTACCGTAACAGAAGCGGTTCTTGATTCTGTTAAGACTGTAGATAATGGGTTATAGGCAAGAGCATGAAAGTTAATGCTTCCGGTTCCCGATACCGCCAACTCTGGTTCGTTAACAACAACCGGAACATATGGCATAGAAACATCGTCAATATTCCATTCATCACTGTAGTTTCCTGTATAGTGCCACCCAACATAGACAGTTTGTCCTGCATAAGCAGACAGATCGAGTGTCTTTTCGGTCCAGGTATAAGAGACACCAACACCGGTTGTCAACTGTGTCCAGTTTACCATATCAGTGGAAACCGCTACCTCATGAAACGTATAATATGATGCATAATATTGGTACTCCCAGTAGCTAATTGTTGGATCTGTATATCCAGTGAGATCCATGGCAGGCGTTATTAACCAACCGTCTTGAGCACCGGACCAATCGTTGTAAAACGCTGAATTGGAGCCTGAGTGTGCTCGTGACGATGATTGTGTAAAACCATTCCCTGAATTGGTTTGAAGTGTCCACCCTTCTGGCGGCCACTCATTTTCAAACGATTCTGTTGTATACGGATCGCCGCCGCCGCCGGTCGCTGCTTCTGGTGTTCGTTTAGCCATAGCAACGGCTTCCAGCCTTGTGTAATATGCTACAACGGTTGGAGCAACAAACTGTATACCAATATATCCAGTGTCCGCTGCGGCTGGTAGAGTAATCGAGTGAACAGAGCGCCTAAAGGCTCCGTTTGTGGCTGAAGCAGGAAGCTCTAGGGTATCAAGGGCTGTCCAGCCGGTCCATTTGGTAGCCGAATTATCAGTTGAGTGATAAATCTGTATCTCTAGGGCTTGGTCATTGGGATTGGCAAAAGACAAGAGCACTTCGTCCGCGGCCGATGTAAGAGACCTTGGAGATACTATGTTGCCATCTATAGAATTAATATAACCGCTTGTATTGTGTAAAGTTGAATATATTCCGTTATTAAGCGACCACCCGTCGTCTCCGTCTGCACCATCAAATGAGTAAAGAGTGTCGGTCGTTCCAACATCCACAAAACGGCTTTCGTAATTTATTTTCACATTACTAGATGAGTCCGTGTTGGCATGAACAGTAAGGGTGTCACGATGCACCCCAGAGGTGGTAGACGTTGCTTTTGTGGTAAAGGACGATGACCCAATAATTGGTACAATAGCTGTGCCCGGGACAAGGTCTGTGAAAAAAGCGCTTGAAGCCCCACCGGCAAATGTTGCCGAATCAAGCACAAGGGTGTCACCACCAAGGTTTGTTACTGTTGTAGACATCGACCCACTGGTGTCTCCCACCGCAAATAAGCCCGTGGTCCAGCTGGAGTTGCTTAGAGACATAACGGCCGTATCACCTCGCACAGAGATAGACGCAGTAATTGTTTTTAGCGTATCTCTTGGGTCGTTGTTGTGAATATTTACAGACGCAGAACCATCATAGTCAGATGTAATAGAAGCAGAACTAAAGGAGAAAGAAAGGTCTCCCGAGTCGCCTGGGGCAATTGCGGAAGGGGCAGTAATCGTTAGCCAGTCGGGAACAACCGTCGAGCCGGGTTCTCCTATGTTTAGATTGTCAATGTGTGGGTTATTAACACCATAATCACTAGTACAACTCAGCCTTACATAAACAGTTGGCTCTCCGTTGTATGTTGATAAATCAATAGACCGTGCCCACCAGCTGGTAGCGCCAGACGGGAGTGTGTCTACATCAGTAAATGTTGTGCCATCTGTTGATACCGAAGTAAAAACAGTATCGTATCCGGTAGAGTTCCAATAATCGAATGTAAGGGATGGGTATGTCGCTGATGTTAGATCAATAGCTGGTGTGGTCATAAGCCCCATAGACCCTGATGAATAATCATATACATTAAAAAAAGCAGCGCTACTTCCTTCGGTAACAGTGCCTGGTCCATAATCATTTCCCGAATCTTGTGCCCAATTATAGTATGTAGAAGATGCGCCACTGCTGCTGAAAGACGTTAGGGTCCAGCCTTCTGGGGGCCAAGACTCAAAGCCTTCAGCCAAATAAATAGTAGCCGGTACATACTGAGACGAAACAATATTGTCTATTGTCAGGTCTCCATAGCCCATGTTTTTCACCTGGATTGTTCCATCTTGTGTTGAGCCTGTTGCTTGATATGAAGTAATACTCGTGCTGGTAAGCATTATGTCTGATTTCATCGAGTTTGCCGCGCCGGGCGTTCCATGGTCTATGCCGGAAACCTTCCAGCTTGAAGCTAGGCTATTATCTAGAGCGGCGTCTTTCAGCTCTAAGGTGGGACCATCGCCATCGGCATTATCACCGTCTGCTTCAGAAGGCCATGGAGAATAATCATCATATGTTACTTCATCTACAAGGGCACCAAGGCTGTCTACAATTTCAATAGGTTCGCCGGAGTTGCTTAGGCTATTATAGGTATCATAGCCCCAAGATGCATCTGCGCTAGATCCATACATTTCATAAAAACGAGCAGAATCTCTAGCAACCACAAAATAACCACCCGCAGCAATCTCTGCGCTAGATGAAAAAGAATAGGTTATTCCCCTGGAGAAGGTTAATCCATCCAGGCTCGCAGTAGCTGTTCCTGCGTTATAAAGTTCTATAAATTCAGTTGAATCATTATATGATCCTGATGGTTGCAAAGAATTATAGTTTATTTCACTTATAACAACAGATCCGTTTAGGGCGTTAAATGGCGTATTATCATAGGTAAGCGCATAGCTGCCTGCTGTTGTACTGGAATATCCTGTTACTTTAACAAAATATTGATTCAGGTTGGGCACTGTATGCGATCCGACATAGGTCCATGTGTCTTTTTCATGGACGACCCACTCTGAATCTGCGGCATCCGTTCCCGCTGAAGATGCCCAGTTGGTATTTCCACCGATTACAGATGATTTTCTTACTAAGGTGTGGTCTTTTGTGGCATTGCTTGTTCCTGCAACATCCCAACCGCTACCGGGATCATCACCCATATCCCCAATGATATCAATAATTGTATATGATGAAGCCGTTGCGCCAGCAAGTGTAAGGGCAAAAACATCATCTCCATTGCTCATATAAGTAAAGGTCTGGTCACCTTCAGCGGCTATCGCTGCATCTGCGCTTCCGTGGTAGACCACATATACATCACCATCAGCTAAAATAGTACCTGATGCAAATGTGACATTATTTGGATAATCCCATTCATCATTTGTGTTACAACCGTTGCTGCAGGATGAAAGTGAATAAGCGCTTAGATCAACATCTGAGCCAGTGCCATTATAAATTTCTAGATATTTGTTGTTGCTGCTTCCTTCTGAGTATTCGGAGAAAAACAAATTGGTTGGTGTAGGAGCAAGACCATCAACGCGATGAGCAATCTTTGAATAGGCCCCTACCCCACCATCATCATCATATGCAACATAACTGGTGGTGTTATCTGCGGAATAAAGATAAAGTTTTGTGTCGCCCACATTGCCATTTGTTGCGTCTGTGGCGTGTGTTTCCAGTTTCAAGTCTCCTGCCCCACTTACTGTAATTGAGTACCAGTCTTCATCGTACGCCGTTAGGTAACCCGTGATTGTATCTGAAAGTGCGTTTGCCGTTGAAGCTGTATTGTTTGGCTCGGACTCGCTTGCTGTTGATCGAGGAAAAGAAAACGTGCCGCTCCTGTCCATATTGAGCCAGGCAACGTATAGGGCCTGCTCAACTATGGGAGAGCCAGTATATAAATGAATGCTTTTAAGTTCGTCATAGTTCATTTTCGCCATGCTTTGTTCAAGTTTTTCAAGCCCCTTTTGTCGGTCAGAAAAGCTCATATTTTCCAAACCATTAATGGTTCTTATTGCGTTTCCGATGGCATCATTCGGCAGGTTGTCTTGTTTGTTTGATTGTTTGATCCCACGAAACCCTTTATATGGTTTTGTGTTTTCTACTGTGATCGTATTAGAAATATTTTGCAAAACACCTTCATCAAGAGGCTCTGTTAATAATCCCTTTTTAGCTAAAGTCTCAATCTGATGTTGTTGGTCTAGTGTTTTGAAACCATTGCTTTTTTGCGCAAAGGCAAGCGTAATAGATATTGATATAATTAATAAGGCCGACGCTGTTTTTCTTAACGTTTTTTTCATGGTCGTTGCTCCTTTGTTTTTATTATTGTTATAATTATAAATATATAGAAATCTTGTATTTTCTATTAAAATAATTATTTTTACGTGGCGATTGAGGTATGTGGCAGATACACAAAGAAGGCGTATTACCGTCTTCTTCCAAACCAAATGTAAATAAAGATATCACTTTGGTCAAGTTTTAGATTTGAATAGTTGTTTTACGCGCTTTTCAACCCGGTTAAAGCACTTACGGGCTGTTTTTTATGTTTTGGTTTTTATTAAGCAGCGCCAAAGTTTAGCTCTCTCTGTAATTTTGTAATTGTCTTGTCCAGTCTCTCATTCATTTTCTTTTTCTTTTCAATTGACTGCATTGCGTGGATTACCGTTGTATGGTCTCTGCCTCCAAAATACACACCAATGTTGCTTAGTGAATCGCCAATTAAAGATCGCGATAGATACATGGCTGTTTGCCTGGCTTCAACAATTTCAGCTTTCCTGCTTTTACCAACAATCTCCTTTTCTTTAATGCTGAAAACATTTGACACCCGGCGCACCACGTCTTCAACAGAAAGACCTTGAGTTATTTGTTCCCCCACCCTTTCCTTTACGGCTTCTTTTACCAAGTTAAAATCTATATCTTGGTTCATAAGTGATGACTTAGCAAGTATTCTAATAATGGTTCCTTCTAGGTCGCGTATATTGTTTTTTACATGCGTAGCAATGAACTCAATTATATCATATGATAGATTAACACCATTTTGCTCTGCCTTATCCAATAGTATAGCAACCCTCATTTCAAAATCGGGCGGCTGAATATCAACAGACAGACCAGATTGAAACCGCGAAAGCAAACGGTCCTGAAGGCCTTTCATTTCGCCGGGGAATCGGTCTGCAGTCATAACGATTTGTTTTCCAGATTGGTACAGTTCATTAAATGTGTGGAAAAATTGTTCTTGTGTTTGCTCTTTCCCCCTAAAAAATTGTATATCGTCAATAAGCAGAACGTCGGCCTTTCGGTATTGTTTTGCAAACTCAACCGTTTTGTTTCTCCTCAGACTGTTTACAAAATCTAGGGTAAATTTTTCGCTTGTGGCCAACACGACATTCGCTGTGGGGTTTTCAGAAAAAACCCTGTTTCCAATAGCGTGTATAAGGTGGGTTTTTCCAAGTCCGACTCCGCCATAAATTATTAATGGGTTGAATGATTTTTTTGCTAGGTCTTCAGCTACTGTCTCTGCTGCTGTTTTCGCGAATTGGTTGTTTGCACCTTCAATGAAGGACTCGAACAGATAATTCTTATTTATATTTGGTGCTTGGTGTTTTTTTCCTGTTTGACTTTGTGGAAAAACACCTTCCCCACCTTTATTAAGATCTATTTTCCCGGTCGAAACAACAAGTTTGTGTTTTATTCTTTTATCCGTTACAACAGAAATGGCCCTTTTCAGGCTGTGTTTATAGTGCGACTCTATCCACTCATAAAAAAATTGGTTTGGAACCTCTAATACCAGCTCTCCATCTGAAAGCCCCAGTGGGGATATTGGATCAAACCACGTACTCATAGCGTGCGCGGGGAGTGAGCATGACAGTTCTTTTTCTATGGACGCCCAGAGAGATTCGTGTTTCATTTAATGTAGTTATCCACAAGTTTTCCACATGGCTGTTTCTGTTAAAAATTATAGTTTTTTTATCTTATATTGCCAATAAATAAACGAAAGGCGTCCTTGTTTGTGTCTTAATTTTTATTTTTGTGTTAAGTGGCGCTGTTTTGTAGTTTCCCGGGCTTTTTTGGATACAAAATGAAACGAACTTATCAACCCAGCAGAAGAAAAAGAAAAAACAAACACGGTTTTCGCTCCCGGCGGGCTACTGTTGGTGGGCGCTCTGTTCTAAGGCGGCGACGAAAAAAAGGCCGCAAACGACTCTCTGTGTAGATTTGTTTGTTTTCTTGCGCGCACCAGAGTTTATTGAGTTGCTCTATATGAATTTATTGTTTTCTTTCAACGCACTTTAACCACGACTTCTTTTTTCTTCTTTTGGTTTCTTTAATTTAATTTAAAATGGACCGCAACACCCTACTGGCCTTTTTCCTTATTGCCCTAGTTTTGATTTTCACCCCATACTATATGGAAATTGTTGCACCCATTCCAGTTGAGGCCGACAGTTTGCGGGTGGTTGACAATTACGCCCCAGGCAAGCCTGAGTCAAATAAAAAGCTCATTGACCCACCAGCCTCCACAGAAAACTCCAGCGTTTCCCGTCCTATTTTAGGGGATAATAAAGAACGTGTTTACAAAATCGATACTGAGCTTTTCAGCGCAAGCATATCTTCAAAACATGGAGGCTCTTTGATTTCCTTTGAAACATTTAATTATGCTGACCAGGACAACAATTTTTTAAACCTCATCAACAGATTGAATAAAGAAAACCTTGCCATTCGCTATAAAAACATTGATGGTGAAGATGTGGACCTTAGCGCACCTTGGGTGCCTGATAATAATTATTATAGCGGCCCAATAACAAAGCCAACCACTTTTTCTTTTTCTATAAACACAGGTGCCAATAAAAAAATAAAAAAATCCCTTACTTTTTACCCAGATAAATATGTTTTCGATGTTAATATAAATCTTGAGGACGTTGCCGATGTTGTGTTTGCAGGTACATACTCCCTTGGCTGGTATGGCGGACTTTCCCCCACAGAAACAAACGAAAAGGATGACCTTGTTTATTTTTATTCGTACGCATTCCAGGGCGGTGAGCTTGTAGACCTAAAAGTAAATGATGGAGAATCGGAATCCATGAGGCTTAACGGGTCCACCGATTGGGTCGCTATGCGCACAAAATACTTTATTGCATCTATTATCCCCGCGCTTTCGCACGATGTTTCATCTGCCATTCTTTCGGGTAAAAACAATGGTCGAGACATATATGACATTGCCGTCACTCTGCCCGCATCATCTCCGTCTTTTCTCCGCGTCTATTTTGGGCCATTAGAATATGACAGAATAAAGTCTGTTGGAAAGGGTCTGGAAAACGTTATGAACTTCGGCTTTTGGATTATACGCCCAATATCAAAAGGCGTTCTGTGGCTTCTAAAAAAGATGAATCAATATATACCAAACTATGGTTTTGTGCTGGTTGTCTTCTCCGTCCTCGTAAAAATTTTGGTCTATCCCTTGACAAAAAAAAGCTACGAGTCCACTTCCGCCATGCAGCGTCTTGCTCCTGAAATATCTTTGATACGAGAAAAGTTCAAAGATAATCCTCAAAAACTAAACCAGGCAACCATGAAACTCTATAAAGACAAGGGTGTTAATCCGCTTGGGGGGTGCCTTCCCATGCTTTTACAGATGCCTTTGCTCTTTGCTCTTTTCCAAGTTTTCCGCACTACAATCGAGCTGCGTGCAGAGCCTTTCATTTTTTGGGTAAAAGACCTATCCGCGCCTGATGCTGTTTTTACGCTTCCCTTTTCAATACCTATATATGGGTCTCATGTCGCCGTCCTACCTATTCTTATGGTCATTTCTATGTTTATTCAACAAAGAATGATGTCTGGTGGTATAGAACAACAGGCACAACAAAAAATCATGATGTACTTTATGACGGGGTTTTTCTTTTTATTGTTTAATGCTTTTCCATCGGGTCTTAATCTATATTATACGCTATTTAATGTTTTAACTATTATTCAGCAAAAGTTTATTACTGGAGGGCCTCAACAGCCCACTGAGTTAAAACCCGCTTCTTAATTTTCAACGTGGTGATTGATACCATAATCGCAACAGCAACCCCTCCAGGCACTGGAGGCATATCTGTTATTCGACTTAGCGGCCCAACATCGGTTAACTCGACTGCACTAATTTCTAAAAAACATTCGTCTTTTTTTAAAGAAAGGCTGGCAACCCTTTGTTCAGTTTTTAACGATGATGGTGTTGTAATAGACAAATGCGTAATTACTTATTTTAAATCACCAAATTCTTATACTGGTGAAGACGTAATAGAGGTTTCATGTCACGGTAACCCTTTAATTGTAGACTCTATTATAACTTCTTTTTTAAGCACCGGGGTTCGCCTTGCACATCCGGGAGAGTTCACCAAGCGGGCATTCCTTAATGGTAAGATTGACCTTGTTCAGGCCGAGTCCGTTGCGTCTTTGATTTCTTCCAGGTCTTCAAAATCTTTGTCTTTCGCCAATAATGCGCTTTCTGGTAAAGTCTCTAATCTGCTTATAAACCTGCGGGAAGATGTGATTTCTGTTTTATCTGTTTGTGAGTACGAGCTTGACATCTCTGATGATGAAACCGGCAGCAACATTAACTCAAAGTGTTTATTATCAATAACTAATATAGCAGAAAAATGTAGATCAATCTTGTCTACATCCAACAATGCCCGCTATTATTTCACTGGAGCATCTGTTGTTATTACGGGAAAGCCAAACGTTGGAAAGTCAACCCTGTTCAACGCCCTTGTTGGATTAGATAGGGCCATTGTTGGCGATGCCCCAGGAACCACTCGAGACTATATTGATGCAAATATTATAATTGAAGGAATCCCAATACGCTTAATTGATACTGCTGGTGATCGAGAATCAATTGATGAGGTAGAGATGGCTGGTGTACGTCGTTCGAAGGATATTGTTCAAGATAGCGACCTATCTATCTGCGTTTATGATGTAATTGATAATATAGAACATAAAGAACACAATATTCATGTATTAAACAAAATTGATATTAAAAATAATCGAAATAATCATGACACAGAAAGAACCGTTATACCTATATCTGCAAAAAAAGGCACCGGAATTCCTTCCTTAAAATCCGCTATATCATCGGCTCTTTTAGCCAACGGCTCACAGCAAGCAGACTCCGTGCTTACAACAAAAAGACAGGCAGACTCTATGATTCTATGCTATAAACACCTGATGTCCGCAAGTGATATTCTTAAAGAAGAAACACCACGATATGAACTCGTTGCCTTTGAAATTCGTGAGTCAGTTTCACATCTAGACCAGGTTCTTGGGAGAACGCATCCTGATGATATTTTAAACAAAATCTTCAACAATTTCTGTGTTGGAAAATAACGTTTCACATGAAACACAATAATCATTTTGATATTATTGTGGTTGGTGGTGGCCATGCTGGGGCAGAAGCAGCGCTTATTTGTTCCAAGCTATCCACCCGAGTTGCTCTTGTTACAATGAGCGCTCGCGCTATAGGAAGAATGTCATGCAATCCCGCAATAGGCGGCCTCGCAAAGGGCCAAATGGTGCGTGAGATTGATATGCTTGGAGGTTCAATGGGTGAGTTTGCAGATCGATCGGGTATTCAGTTCAAGGTGTTAAACAAAACAAAAGGTATGTCTGTTTGGTCCCCAAGGGCACAGGTAGACAAAAGATCGTATGAATTACTTGTGAGGGAAAAAATAGCAACCCATCCAATTAAAGTAATAGAAGGCGAAGTTGTTGATTTAATAATAAAAAGAAGCGTTATTATCGGCGCAGTATTACGGTGCGGTGAAAAAATTAAAGCACCTGCCGTTATTGTCACCTGCGGAACTTTCCTATCTGGCGTTATCCACATCGGCGAACGAAAAGTGCTTGCAGGAAGAATGGGTGAGGGGCCTTCATCCGGCCTAACCGAAGTATTAACAAATATGGGTTTTAGGTGCGGTCGTTTAAAAACCGGAACACCACCCAGAGCAAGTAGCCACTCTATCGATTGGAAAAAAACAAGTGAGGCCTTTGGAGATAAAAACCCGGTTCCCTTTTCATATAGCACAAACAATTTCAACCCAAAAAACATACCGTGTCACACAGTGCAGACAGGTTTGGAATGTCATGATATAATAAAAAACAACCTTGAAAAATCTGCCATGTTCAGCGGAGACATTATGGGCGTTGGGCCTAGATATTGTCCATCTGTTGAAGATAAAATCCACCGTTTTTCTCATAACAACTCTCACACTCTTTTTCTAGAACCAGAGTGGCTTGGTTCAGATCAAATTTACATAAACGGTTTTTCAACTAGCCTTCCAGAAAGCGTACAGCTTGAAGCGCTTCGCGCCATTCCAGCTCTCAAAAACATTGAACTTCTTCGCCCTGGTTACGCTATAGAATACGATTATTTTCATCCTGCCCAGCTGAAATCATCCCTTGAATCAAAAGAAATACGTGGATTGTTTTTTGCTGGTCAAATCAATGGAACGTCCGGTTACGAAGAGGCGGCAGCCCAAGGGCTTTTATCTGGCATTAACGCCGTTTCTTACCTAAAAGAAAACGACCCTGTTATTCTTTCTCGGAACCAGGCCTACATAGGCGTTATGATAGACGACCTTATAACAAAAGACACATTTGAACCTTATAGAATGTTCACATCTCGTGCCGAATATAGACTAATGCTTCGCTTTTCAAACACAGAAGAGCGCCTTTATGAACTGTCGAAATCCGCCGGCCTTCTAACATCAAAAAGAAAGATGTGTATTGACGTGCGCATTCAGAAAAAGAAAAATATACGAAGATCCCTAACCGCATCGCTCAGTCCAGAAGAAATAAATAACCCAAAAATAAAATTAAAACAGGGGGTTCCTGCGAAAACCCTTTTAAAACGGCCCGATGTTTCAATCTTTGATTTACCCAAGCGCTTTCTTAAAGAGCTAAATGGAAATAGCCAGTTGTCAAGCTGGGGCACAAGAGAGGTGTTTCAGGACGTAGATGCGGAAATTAAATATAGTGGTTATTTAGACCGGCACCTTAAAGAGATCGAAGCGTTAAAAAACAACGAGTTAAAGAAAATACCTACGGATGTAAGTTACGTATCAATGGTGGGTCTTTCTTCAGAAGCAAAGGATAAGCTTTCTTTTGTTCGCCCTGAAAACATTGGACAGGCAATGAGAATCTCGGGTATCTCTACGGCAGACATCTCTGTTGTTATGATAAACCTACGTCGAAAATGAGCTCACCTGTTTCACGTGAAACATCAAACGTCGGAACGGTTTTTCCAAAAGATTTAATACAAGCCTGTGCTAAAGGCTCAACCCTAACAGGGCTAACTCAGGAGGCTGTCTGTGTTCTTTTGCTAGATGTTCGGAAAATACTGAAATCGCCGATTGTTTTTTCTTTAGAAACTTTTGATCTGGCTTATACTATCTACGACACTTTATTATCTTTTGGAAAACGCTTTGTTTTCTTTTATCCAGAAAAATCAAGTTCTGATATAGTGCCCGGTTTTGTTTCTTCCCGCGATCGATATCGGCAGGATGCTTTATTCAGTCCTAAATTAAACAACAACCCTGTTTTTGTTACCACCGATTCCGCGCTGAAAAACAAAGATATACCGCTAGATGTTTCGAAAAAATGTGAATCTATTTTTTTGAAGCTTGGGGAAAAAAACGACCAAGACAAGATGATCAAAGCCCTTATCCGTTTGGGGTATAAATCTTCTGACACCGTGATCGACCCGGGCACCTTTCGCAACAAAGGGGACATAGTTGATGTTTTTCCTCCTTATTTTGTTTTTCCACTTAGGTGTTCTTTCAACTTCAACACTGTGGACAGGCTGTCTTATTTCGACCCGTCTACCCAGCTGTCCAACAACAACATAAATCAGTCCACCATAAAAGGGCTGACGCCAGAACCACAAAGGGTTGTTAATATTAATCTTATAAAGCACGCAAAGGGCAGCGCTCTATTTAGATCTAAAAAAAATAACAGCTTTAGCTTTTATCAAAAAAGGAGGGATGGAAAAACTATCAACACAAAAACCTTGGATGTTTCCATTTTAAAATCAACAAAAACCGAACGCCTTAAGGAGCTGAAAAATCACGTTCAAAAAAACTCTAATTTTCGTGTTTTTATTGCTGGAAAAAAAGATTCAGTGGCCCTGGTTAAAAAGTCGCTTGGTTTAAAATGTGCTGCTCTTAATGCAACAATTAATAAAGGTTTTTATTCTACCACACATGGTTTTTTTGTTATATCTACAAACGACCTTTTGATGGAAAAGAAACATATAAAAAAATGGAACCCTGCGCCTGAAAAAAACATTAAAAGCCTTACGCTACAAAGCCTTACAGGCCTAGAAGACGGAGATTTCCTTGTTCATAAGCGCTTTGGCGTAGGTATCTATCGAGGAATGGTCACACAAAAACAACCAATGGGTTCTCGAGATGTTATAAAAGTTGAGTATAAAGACAATGCGTCTGTTTTTGTCTCAATAGAAAATATGGGTTTTTTACATCGGCACCTAGGAACAACCGATAAGCCCGTCATTTCATCGCTAAGCTCAAAACGGTGGGAAATGGAGTTGCGAAAAACCCGGCGGGAAGTTAGAGCTGTGGCAAAAGAGTTGTTAAACGCTTACACAAAAAAACAACACCCGCGACCTTTTTCATACTACGAAGATAGCGAGCTTGAGCGCGCCCTCGCATCTTCTTTTTCGTTTACTGAGACACCCGATCAAAAAGAAGCAATCAATGTTATTTTAAGCGATATGCTTAAACCTAAACCCGTGGACAGGCTTATTTGTGGGGATGTGGGTTTTGGAAAAACAGAGGTTGCCTTAAGGGCTATAATGAGAGCTGTTATATCAAAAAAATCGTGCATGCTTCTTTGTCCAACCACAATTTTAGCAGATCAACACTATATTACCTGTAAAGAAAGGCTGGAGCCACTTGGCGTTCGGGTTTCGTTACTCTCTCGATTTAAAACAAAAAAGGAACAATCTAATATTTTAGAAGAATGTGCATCTGGTCGAGTTGACCTCTTAATTGGTACACACCGGCTTTTATCATCTGATGTGATTATTCCAGCTTTAAGCTTATTAGTTATTGATGAAGAACACCGCTTTGGCGTTCGCCATAAAGAGAAAATTCGAGGGCTTAAGGCCCAGTTGGATGTAATAACGCTATCTGCAACACCAATACCAAGAACGCTACAACAATCAACAGCTGGTTTGCGAAACATCACCAAAATACAGACACCGCCCGTTTCCAGGAAACCCATCAATACTGACGTTTGTTTTTTTGACTGGGGTTTAATAAACAAATATATTGAGCGCGAACTAATGTGTGGCGGGCAGGTGTATTTTGTAAACAATAATATCAACTCTCTGCCCTTCATCACAGATACGGTTTCAAAAACATTTCCAAATTTTGTATCAAGCTATATCCATGGACAGATGCCTAGTGGAGATCTTGAAGAGAGGGTGCTTTCTTTTTTTGAAGGCGGAATTGATATTCTTGTTTGCACATCCATAATTGAATCTGGCCTTGACGTTACTAACTCCAATTGTATAATAGTGAACGATGCTCAAAATTTTGGATTATCACAGCTTTATCAAATGCGCGGACGCGTTGGGCGAGGAGAAAGGCAGGCTCACTGTTTATTGTTGGTTCCAAAAAAACAGCTTGACCGACGCGCCTTTCGAAGGCTAAAAACAATAGAACAATATACATCGTTGGGTTCTGGGTATGATATTTCAATGAAAGATCTTGAAATTCGTGGCGCTGGAAACCTGTTTGGCTACAAACAAAGCGGTCACATTGGTGCGGTTGGTTTTGAGATGTATTGCAGTCTGTTGAAAGATGAAATAGACCTTGCGCTCAACAACAAAGAACCTGAAAGATTTCCAGATGTTGTTTTGAATGTAGACGCTTTTATTCCCGATCATTACATAAAAAACCCATCCCAAAGATTGGGTTTTTACGATCAGCTATCAAAGGGCGTGGATATAGAAGATATTGAACGTTTGCGGATAGAACTTCGTGACCGGTTTGGCCACCCTCCAAAGGAAACAGAAAACTTAACCAACTTGGCTTGTATTCGCATTCTTTTCAAAAACACATCAATAAATCGAATTGAAGCTGGCCATGATGTCGCTATTTTTGAGTTTGATGACATAGGGTCTTTTATGTCTGTTGAAAATCTAATTTTCCAAGTCTCTGATTGGGCTACAACAAACAAGCTCCTGTTTAACTTTGGTAAAACAACTGCACAAAACTTACTTTTTACCTTTCATTATAAAGATTTTGAATTTGGGCTTTCTGCTGTGCGTAGCTTTGCAAAATTGTTTTAAAAGCGCATGCCAAGTAATTTCTAATCATGAAGCTCGTTTGGATCTTGTTGTTTTTACTAGTTGTTTTTGCATGCAGCAAAAAAACCAGTGACACATCTGTTGTTCTTGCTCGCGTAAACGAAGACTTATTAACCCTTGAAATGCTTGAGAGCGCCTTATTCCCTCATCAACGCTCCAAAGAACAAATAAGAACCTATATTCACGATTGGGTAAATGACGCTATACTTTTTCAAGAGGCAAAAAAAATAGGGCTCGACAAAGATAAGCTTCTTTTAAATAAAAGCAGGGACTTTTTTATAAAGCTGGTTGTGTCGTCTTACTTAGAGACGAAAACCGCTTCGGTTTCTGGTTTAACAAATGAGAGCCTTCGTGGCTATTATAAGGAAAATATTTCTGGCTTTATGAGAGCGACTGATGAGGCTATTTTACGCCACTTTATAACAGACAATATTTCCGAGGCTCGGGAAATACGAAAAAAACTAATAAGAAAAAATTCTGGAGAAACAATAGATGAACTCTTTTCTGTTTATGGCGTTGATACAGAAACCGTTAAAAAAGGTAGGCTCATAAAAGAACTGGATGATGTTGTTTTCAGAGATGAAAACTTGGGTGTTGTGGGACCAATTGTAACAAACAAAGGTTTTCATGTTATAGATATTTTAAAAAAAAACAAGAAAGGGTCTCGCGTTGGCCTCGAGGATGCTTATGATGAAATATATCAAAGGCTTATAAAACAAAACCAGGTTAAAACAATGAATTCTCTTGTTGATAGTCTCAGAAGAAATTCAAAAATTTTTATAAACGTATTATACAATTGATTATATGAAAAAATCTTTTTTTATATTTATTGTCTCATTTTTGGTTTCTCAAAATAATGTCCAATATATTGATGGGGTAGCGGCAATCGTTGAAAACCACATTATACTTAAAAGCGACCTTGCACAAATGATAAACATGGCAGCTATTCAGCAACGTATTGACCCAAGAACAAACCCTGATTTATTTGTTCATTTACAAAACTCTATTCTTCAATCTATGGTTGATCAAAAAATACTTCTAGAAATGGCCGCTCTTGATTCTATTTCGGTTAGTGAAAAAGAGGTGGATTCTGCCCTTGACCAACAAATAGAAATGCTTGTTTCTCAAGCTGGGGGCGAAAAAGGCGCAGAAGAAATGTTGGGACAGCCCATAAAATCCTTCCGTCGGGAGTTTTGGTTTGAAATGCAGGATAGGCTTATTTCAGAAAAATACCAACAACAACTCATGAACACTGTTAATATAAACAGAACCCAAGTTAAAGATTTTTATAAAACATATAGGGATAGCTTGCCCGTTTTACCAATGATGGCAAAAATAAGACACCTTTTAGTGCCAATTATGTCTAATGAAGATGAAAAAAACAAAACCATAAAAACCCTTTTAAAATTAAAATCAGAAATAACCAATGGTGCTTCCTTTTCTGAAATAGCATCAAAATATTCAATGGATCCGGGGTCCAAAAAAAATGGAGGAGAGCTTGGATGGGTAAAAAGAGGTTCTGTTGTTAAAAACTTTGAAACTGTTGCTTTTACTATTGAATCTGGTGTAATAAGCGACCCTGTAGAAACAGAGTTTGGTTATCATATAATTGAAACATTGGAAAAACAAGGCGATAAAATAAAAGTAAGACATGTTCTTATCACCCCAGAAATAACCGATGAAGATAGAAAACGGGCTTTTAACCTAGCGCTGTCATATAAAGACTCTATTTCTTCGCTTGATGATTTTAAAACATTTGTTAAAAAACATTCGTTTGATAAAACTACCCGAGAAATCGGTGGCGACCTTGGTTGGATTAATCCAGATGATTATCCTGTGGTTGAAGTTGGACAAGCAGTGAAATATATTGATTTAAACTCTTGCAGCCCACCTATTAACTCACCTATTGGATATCATTTGCTTTGGTTAGAAAATGTAAAAAAAGGAGGTCGACCAAACCCCAGCGATAATTGGCCGGAACTAGAAGAAATGGCTTTAAATAAAAATAAAATGGATTGGTATCAAGGTTGGATATTAAATGCAAGGGAAAATTTTCATATAGAAATTAAAAAGTAATTATATCCACATACTTATATACTTTCTCAATAAAAATTGTTTGTAATAAAATAAAAAGAAAGAATATGTATTCTTTCTTTTTATTATTAACAATTTTTATTTTAAGCCCACATAAGGTGATTGTTTAAGTGTTATATATTAGGTTGCTTTATTTAATTGTTTTCTTATATATATATTATAGTTTTAAACATATTAACATATATATAAATAATATATATTTATTTAATATGTAATATTGGAATAATATAAACAAATATTTTCAAAGATTGAATTATTTTGATTACTGCCGTACCTTCATATCTTAATATTTAAACGAAACAAATTATAGAAGAGAAAAACGTGAAAAAACTTATAATAATTTTATCTACTTTAATAGTTTTTCAATGTGGTAAAACAAATATTGTTAAGCTACCTATTACTACAAAATCAGAAAAAGCACTATCTTTTTATAATAAAGCTATTCTTGAGTGGGAGGCTGGCGGCGATATAGAAAAGAGAGCTTTTCTTGATTCGGCTATACTTTATGATAAAAAATTTGCACTTGCTTATGAATTAAATGATATAAGCGATCCGATAAAAAGAAAAGAGTATATAGAAAAGGCAAAAAGTCTTATATCGGGTTTAACAAATTCAGAAAAATACATTTTACATATAAGAAACTCCTTTAGAGAAAACAACCTTGATGCAGCATTAAAATACGCAAACAAACTTGTTGATGAATTTCCTGATTATTATGAATCATATAATTGGCTTGGTATTGTTCATAGTAATAGAAATGAGTTAAAAGAAGCAGAAAAAAACTTCATGAAGGGTATATCTATAAATAATAATAACTTTATTGCTTATAATTTTTTAGCAGGACAACATATTCCTTCTGGTGGTTTTACAATGTTGCCAATAGAGAAAAGAGATATAGAGAAGGGACTATCTTATATAGATAAAATGATAAAAATTAGACCAAACTCAGGCTACCCATATCACATTAAAGCGAACGTTTATAGAAGCCAAAGTCAGTTTGATAAAGCAAACCCATTATATGAAAAATCTATAGAAAAAAGAAAAGGAACATCAAGCCTTGGTACGGCATATATCGTTTCAGGCCACAACTATATGTTTAATGGTGACTATAATGCCGCAAGAAACAGATATAAACTTGCTATAAAAGAATCAAAATCAGCTGACGGTTGGTTCGGCTTAAACTATTATCTTACAATATCCTTTCTTTTTGATAATGATTTTCCAGGGGCTCTCAACAATATAGAAAAAGTTGAGGAAAGCCTAGTGAATAAAGGGTTTTCTGATGTTGCTCTTTTAGAAAAAACATCCACCATAAATTTTCATAAACTAATTTGTTATGCCCACAGCCAAAGAAAAGAAAAATCATATAATACCCTAGAAAAAATAATAGAACTAAACAAAAGTAGAGCAGAAAAATTAAATGATGAAAACATATACAGTCAAATAGACGCCAGGGAAAAATATCTTAAAGCTTGGGTTGATATTTTATTTGGAAATTATGAAGATGCAAAAAAATCATTGAGAGATTTAAAGCAAACACAGTCTGAAAAAAAAGACCCAACCGCTCTTTATGGATATAACGGATTAATGGGCATGACTAAACTAATGGAAGGAAGCGCAAAAGAAGCAGTTTCTTTTTTTAATAAAGGAGATAAAAACAACACATACTACAATTATTTTAAAGGACTTGCCCTTAAGGCTGCCGGAGAAAAAGAGCTGGCAAACAAAGAATTTAATAATATAATTAATGATAACTTTAGTTATTGGGAATTGGCAATCGTAAAAAAACTAGCAAAGGAGCAAATTTGAAATGCCTGATGTCAACAGAATAGATGTAATAAAAACATTCTTTTTTTTCCTTGTTTTTATTACATCATTAATAAAACCCCAACAAAGATCTTTCAAAGATGATAAAGGAATATATTTAGCCTGTGAAAAGATGCCAGAGATAAAAGGCGGGTTAAAGACCATTGCTTCGATGTTAAAATACCCTCCAAAAGCAAGAAAAGAAAAAGTTCAAGGAATGGTTTATGTGCAGTTCGTCGTTGATGAAAAAGGAAAAATTAGCGCAGAAAAAGTAATTCGTTCCTTGGGTGCTGGCTGCGATGAAGAAGCGCTTCGTGTTGTTTCTAAGCTTAAGATAAAACCGGGATATGAAAAAGGAAACCCGGTAAAGGTTAAAATGACACTTCCATTCAGGTTTAAGCTTTAAGAACAAACATTGTTTTTTCGAAACACACTGATAGGGTTAGGATTGTGCATGCTATTATATGGGCAAACGTTCTCAAGCCTAACAGTTGAAAAAGGCCTTTCTGATAATCAGGTTCACACATTAGAAATTGATGGAAGGGGCTTGTTGTGGGTTGGCACGGATGAGGGCCTTAATAGGTACGACGGTTATGGTGTAACGGTTTATAGATCCAACCCTTTTGATGATAAAACAATATCTGGGAACAGGGTTTGGACGTCATTTAAAGATAATAAAGGAAATGTTTGGTTTGGTACAGACAACAGTGTTGATTTATATAGGTGGTCGAACGATTCTTTCGAAAGGTTCAGCACTAAAAGTAGACCAACTTCTTTTTTTCAAGACAAACAAGGCTACATCTGGGTTTCAACGATTGACAAAGGACTTTTAAAAATTGATACAACCCTAAACGCCGTAACGAAATATTTGTTTAATGCCCTTGATCCAACATCAATATCCAACAATGGATTCTCGTCTTTTCAAAAAACGCCAATTGTTCAGGCAGATTCCGGACTGTGGGTGGGGTCTGACAACGGGCTAAACTATTACGACGACAAGAAAAATATATTTAAAAGGTTTTATTCATCTGAAAAAGAAAACAGTATATCAGGAAATGGAATCAACACCCTCCATATTGATGATGAGTTTTTATGGGTTGGCACAAATTATGGCCTAGATAGAATTAACCTTGAAAACCACACTGTTGAGCGCATGGCTTATAATGGATGGTTTTCAATGACGGGCATGTATGCAGTAACGCAAATATTGCCTTTTGAAAAAAACAACACAATGGAGGGGGGGTTTTGGATGTCCACCTATTCAGGGCTGGTTTATTATGATAAAAATATGGAAAGCTGGTATGATGTAGAACACGAACTTCTTTTTGGAAAGCCAATCAATAACATTATAAAAGACACAGAAGGAAATCTTTGGATTGATATGAATGGAGAGCTTGTGCTTTTTAATACAGCGGCGTTTTATTATCAATATGGGTCCATAGCAGAAAAAGACATTGTTTTGATAGAGAGAGACCTTAAAAATAAACAATCTATTCTTGATGTTTCTTTAAACTCAATGGCATCTCACTCACAATATGGAACGTGGCTTGGCACCCCAAGAGGGGTTAGTAAAAAAGTTGATCTGGTAGATGTTTTTTCTACCCTTATTCTAGGATATCCTGGGATTGAAAAACTTTTTGTGGACAAAAACAACAACCTGTGGTGTTCTAGCGAGACAGGCCTTCACCAGTTTGATTATAGTGGAACTACGATTAGAAAATTTATTTCTGACCCAACAGATGTTAACACTCTTATATCAAATGAATCAGGCCCGTTTTTAATAGACAATCAAAGAAACGTTATTTGGGTTGCATCAAAGTTTGGCGGCTTATCAAAAGTAGAGCTGGGTTTTGATCTAAGAACCGGAAAAGAGTTTGTTACCAAACAAAAAGTAGAAAGGTTTGTTTATAGTAAAGAAGACAACAATACAGTGTTAGATGGGGGCATAAACGAGATGTATCTTGATAAAGAAGGCAATGTTTTTCTTTCTTTTAAGGATGGGGTTGTAATAATAAATGATGATGGTCTACAAAGATATGAGTTTTCAGATCAAATGGGTAACTATCACCTTTCTGATATAAGCAGTTTTATTGAGACGGGGGCAGGAGAGTTTTGGGTTGGTTCAAAAAAACACGGTCTCTACAGGCTGGATAAAAATAATATGTCTGTTGTTAAACACTACACATTAGATAAAACAAATAAACAAAGTTTTTCATCCAGCGTTGTTTTCACCCTATACGAAGATAAAAACAAAACGCTTTGGGTTGGCACAGGAGGTGATGGCTTGTATAAATACAATCCAAACTCCGACGGGTTTATAAGATATACTATCGCTGACGGCTTACCAAGCAATACAATTTTAACCTTACAAGAAGACAACACAGGACAGCTGTGGATAGGAACAAGAAACGGCCTGTCTCGGTTAAACGTTGAAAACGAGGCCTTCACAAACTTTGGAGCAACAGACGGAATGAAACACCGCATTTTTAAACAAAACTGTTTTACCAAAAATAATGGAGGGGGTATATATGTCGGTGCCGGTGACAAAATTGTTTCGTTTTATCCAGATAACATTCAAAAAAATGAAACCCCACCAACGCTGGCAATATCTTATGTTAACACCTATGATACAGAAAACAACAAAATCAAGAAAGACATTAGTGAAAGATCAGTAACTGTGTCTAGTAACGAGATAAAAATAGAAATAGGTATCGTTGGTATTAGCTATAAAAAAACAGAAAAAAACAAATTCAGATATAAGGTTTCAAACCTTACATCCGGTTGGGTAGAGTTAGGAAGCCAAAGGAAGATAGTTTTACAAGGGCTTCAACCAGATGAGTATGCTTTTTCATTTATGGCAAGCAACAACGATAATGTTTGGAGCCAGCCAAGCAACGAACTAAAGCTCATTGTAAGGCCTCCGTTTTATAAAACGCTGTGGGCGTACTCAGCGTACTTAGGGTTGGCCTTTTTAACAACGATCGGTGCGGTGAGGAACAGAGATAAAAAACAGCTAGCAAAACTTGAGGAAGGCAGAAGAACAAAAGAACTGGAAGAGGCTAGGGAATTTCAGATGAAAATGCTTCCAAAAAAATGCCCCAAAGTAATGGACCTTGAAATTTCTGCGGGTATTAAAACAGCAACGGAAGTTGGTGGAGATTATTATGATTTTTTTCCACAAAAAGATGACAGTGTTTATGTTGTGGTTGGCGACGCAACTGGCCACGGGATGACAGCGGGAATGATGGTTTCAATTACAAAAGCGGGCTTATACGGGACACCTCCAAACATACCGCCAAATGAAGTTTCTTATATATTAAATAGGACAATAAAGGCTATTGAGCTTGGTAAAAATAAAATGGCCATAAGCATTGCGCGGTTTTGGTCGGACAGGCTTGAGCTTACATCCGCAGCGATGCCTCCACTATACCATTATAAATCAAGTACCAAAGAGGTAGATGAAATATTATTAGAAGGCCTTCCTCTAGGAAGCTTCAAAGGCGAAACATATGGACAATTGGAAATATCAAGCGAACCTGGGGACGCATTTGTTTTTATTTCGGATGGTCTTCCTGAGGCGACAAATAAAAGCGAAGAGATGCTAGGCTATGAAGCCGTATTAAACTGTGTTCGAGAGAATGGAAAAAATAGTGCGGGTGAAATAAAACAATCTTTGTTTGATCTTGGAGCCGCCTGGTTAGATGGAATACAAAACCAAGACGACATTACTGTGGTTGTCGTAAAAAAAGCAGATAAAGCCACATGAAATTATTTTTAAAATGAAATAGGAGCACAATACGATGACAAAACTAAACCCAACAGTCGAGCTCACGATTCCCGTCATGCCCGACATGGAGCTTCTTGCAACCCAAACATCAGCGGCGGTTGCTAAACACATGAACCTGGATGATGAAAAAACAGCTGAAATAAACATGGCGCTGAGCGAAGCTTGTATTAACGCCTTTGAGCACAGCGAAAGTAGTAGCGAAATAGAAATACACTTTAGAATTTCAGATGACAGTCTTGTTATTCAGGTCACAGATAGTGGAAAAGGCTTTGATAAATCAAAAGTTGATATTCCAAATATAGAAGAAAAAATATCGTCTAATTACAAAAGAGGCTGGGGTCTTAAATTAATTGAAGAGCTTATGGACACAGTGAAGTTTGACTCATCTGATGAGGGCACAACAGTCACAATGACTAAAAAAACATAAACGGGAGCAGAAGATGCCAGATTTTAATATTAATGTTCGAGAAGAGGGAGATATCATTGTAATGGATACAGATGGATATCTCAACAACGTTGGTGGTGAAATAATAGCGAATGAGTGCTATGTTCAGATCGATAAAGGAAAGAAACATTTTGTGTTGAACATGGAAAAATCCCCGGTAGTAAACAGCATTGGTGTATCAATACTAATAGAAATAATTGAAAAGCTTCAAGATGTTGATGGTAGCCTTGGGTACTGTAATTTGGCCCCAATTGTAGACAAAACATTTAATATAATGGGCCTTACAAAGTACAGCACAATATACACCGATGAAACAGAAGCCATAAAAAGCCTGTCTTAATATAAAATGTCTTCGGATATTGGTGGTGGGCTTCACGAAGACGACAAAACCAACCACTATCTTTCTGCTTTAATAGAGCTTGGAGATATTTTAATAAATGAAGAACAAACGAGTGAAGTAACAAAATCCATTTTAAGACTGATGCTGGGGATAATAATGGCCCCAAAAGGCGCCATTTTTTTATATAGCAAAAAAAGCGACGTCTATTTCCCCGTGTCATTACAGGGCTTTGATTATAGAGAGCCGATATCAGCAGACACCTATTTAATCCAAAAACTTGAATACCATGCAAAGGGTTTTTTAGATAGAAAACAAGCAGAACAAATAAAACATAAAGCATTTATTGACGCTATTTATGATCTGGGGGCCGAAGTTACAATTCCATTATTTTTTCGAAAAGAACCCCTTGGGATACTATTTATTGGCGAGAAAATAATGGGTGAAAAGTTCACAATTCTTGATGAAAATGTTATACGCGTTGTTTCTAATCACCTTGTAAAATCTTTACACAACAAAAGACTGCTAGATGACCTGGATAAAAAAAGAAAAGACCTAAATTTAAAGCTCTTGGAACAACAAACGTTGTTTGACATAAGCGTTGCTATCAGTTCTATGTTGGATGTGGAAAAACTGGGGGAAGAAATACTTTGGCGATCGGTTGGAGTTCTCAACACATCGAAGGGCTTTATTCTTCAAGAAGAAAAAAACAGTCCAATTCTTAAAGTTTCATCTTCTTTTAATTGGGATACGTCAAAAATGTTATTATCCAAAAAACTAAAAATATTTGAAACAATAAATAAAAGTAGAAAAGGCGTTGTGTTTACAAGTCATTTTAAAACAACTATTCAAAAAAAACTTAAGGAAGATCACATTATTATAGCCCCAATTCAAACAATAAAAAACAACATTGGCTATATGGTTCTTTGCAATAAAGAAACAAGAGATGGAGTTGTTGATTTTGATAGCACGGATTTAGATTTGTTAACAGCCCTGTGTAACCAAGCTGCGGTTGCCGTTGATAACGCCAGACTGTTTAAGGACATTACTGAATCAAAACAATTTAATGATAGCATTTTGGGAAGTATCGCAACCGGAGTCATTACATTAAATGAACTTGGAGAGGTTGACTCTATAAACGATGCTGGTAGTAAAATATTAAAAATGAAAGATGAAGAAGTTATAGGTAACCACTATATGTTTTTGTTTGAAAAAGATTATGAAATTCTTGAGCTTGTGCAAAAAACAGAAATGAATAATAAAATACAAACAGAAATGAATCTTCCTTTTTTGACGGTATCAAAAGACGCAAGAATTAACGCATCCGCATCTCCCAGAGAAGACCGAGATGGAGGGGTCCGGGGGCTTGTGTTAGCCATAGAAGACATTTCAGATGTGAGCCGAGTTAAAAACACTTTTAAAAGGTATGTTTCAAAGCAGGTTGTGGATGAAATATTGGACGATGAAACAAAACTTAATTTGGGTGGAGAAAAACGAGAAATAACTGTTTTGTTTAGCGACATACGAGGGTTTACATCCATGGCCGAAAGTATGAGCCCGGAAAGCGTTGTATCCACGCTTAACGAACATTTTTCTGCTATGATTGATATTGTGTTTAAGCATAACGGAACCTTAGATAAGATTGTTGGCGATCAATTAATGATTGTCTTTGGGGCGCCCACCACCCAAGATGATGACACAGAGCGGGCAATGTTTACGGCCCAGGAAATGCAAGAAAAGATTAAACTGATTAATAAAGAAAGAGCAAAAAGAAAAGAAAAGTCGGTTCATGTAGGGATTGGAATTAATAGAGGAGCTGCGGTTTCAGGGAACATTGGATCTCAGGAAAGGATGGACTATACAATTATTGGTGATGCGGTAAACCTGGGCGCACGACTCTGCTCAGCAGCAGGTGCAGATGAAATATTAATTTCAAAAACAGTTTATGATATTGTTAAAGACAAGGTCTCTTGCAAAGAACTAGAGCCTATAAATGTAAAAGGAAAAAAAGAAAAAATTTCAGTTTACAGGGCTCTTTAAAAACCCAAGTGTTTTATTGTCTCTGGAACCCGTAGAAAACCTTTTTAAAAAAAGGGTGGTTTTGGTAGCTTCTGTGATTGAATTAACAAGAAAAAAAACATTCATTTAACCTTGTTGTTCTAGACAGGTCATTCGTGAAATTTTCCACATCCAAAGCCGAGCTTCAACAAGCCCTACAAAAGCTTTCCAAGGCAACCCCGGCAAGGTCTACTCTTCCTATTTTGGGATGCGCCTTATTAGAGGCAACAGAAAAGAAAACAACACTAAGGGCAACGGATCTCGAAATAACAATAGAAGTGGAAATATCAGTAAGCCTAGAAAAGGCAGGCACCATAGCCCTCCCTCTAAAAACGCTATTGGACATTACCTCGGAGCTGCCAGATACTCGTTTAACACTAACGGTTGATGATAAAAATAGAGCTGAAATATCAACTGATTCCGGTGTTTATGATTTGATGGGTAAACCATCAGATGAGTTCCCAACAACACCGGGAAATCAAAACACCACATCAACGAAGGTTTCGGCAGGGCTCCTGAAAGACGTGATAGACGCTACGTCATTTGCGGTAAGCCGCGACGAGCTTAAACCAGCGTTGACAGGTGTGCTTTTTCGATTTAGTTCAAACAAGCTTACCGCAGTTTCAACCGATGGACACAGATTGGTAAGATATACTAGGACAGATTTTGAATCAGGGGGCTATAGTGGTGACCTTATCATACCTAGAAAGTTTTTATTGTTTATGTCGGCCCAACCATCAACGGGGGTCATTGATTTATATATTGGAAAAAACCACCTAACGGCGAAAATTGGCCAAGACACCGCGCTGACTAGATTGATAGATGAGCGCTTTCCAGATTATGAGAACGTTATCCCCAAAGACAATGAAAAAACATTGCGGGTGGATAAAAATACACTCTTGGGTGCTATTCGCAGGGTTTCTATTTTTTCAAACAAGTCCACACATCAGGTTGCGCTTAATCTAAAAAAAGAAAAAAGTAATATAACAACAGAAGACCCTGAAAAGTCTTCCCGCGCAATGGAAAACATCCCTGCTGAATATAGTGGTGAAAATCTTAGTATCGGTTATAATGCGGAATATTTAAAAGACGTTGTCATGCATATCAAAGGAGATAGGGCAGAGATAAAACTAAACACACCAATTAGTGCAGCCTTGTTCAGTTCAGAATCAACGGAAGAAAACAGTGACAGCTTAATGCTTCTCATGCCGATCCGATTGAATGATTGATAAAAAAGCTGTTTATTTCAGCCATTGGCCATTCACCGTCTCAATCTTATTTCTCTCCGAAACCATAAAGAATCAGAATTTAGTTTTAGCCCCGGGGTTACTGTGATTTGGGGTGAAAACGGATCCGGAAAAACAGCGGTGTTGGAAGCCATCAACACCCTCTCTTTTGGTCAAAGTTTTAAAACACATAGACAGCGGGAATTAATTAACACAGAAAAAAAAGAACTTTTTATCCGGGGTGAATTTTTTACCAGAGGCCAGGAGGACCATGTTGCTGCTAAAATCTCTAAAATCTCTGGACAGGCTATAAAATTAAATGGAAAGAATGTCCACAAAAGAAAAGATTTGCTTGGGCGAAATATTGTTGTTGTGCTTTCTCCAGAAGAACAGGACATTACAAAAGGGCCACCAATAGAACGACGAAAATTTTTTGATCGAATCTTTTCTATCGTGTCACCTGAATACCTTAAAACTCTCCAGGGGTATAGCAGAACACTGAAACAAAGAAATAGTGCCCTTATACAGCTTAGAGAAAATAAAATTACAAAAGAAGGTTTGGAAACGTGGACAAGGCCACTTGCTCTTTATGGCACAAGGCTTTGGGGCTTACGTTGCAAATTTATGACTGATTTTAAAGTGTTACACGCGAAGGCCTCAAAACAATACGATAGAGAGATAAAAACAGAAATTATATACCAACACCATGGAAACAACCAGGAAGAATATATAGAAAAACTGGAAAAGACAATAAAACGAGACCTGGTGTTAGGCAGGACAGAACATGGGCCACACCGAGATGATGTATTGGCGATGTGGTCTGGAAGAAACATTAAAACCTTTGGCTCTCAGGGTGAACATAAACTATGCTTGATTCTTTTAAAGCTGGCAGAGCTGTTTTTTATCAAAGAAAAAACCGGGAAAACCCCCACTCTGTTACTGGACGACCTATTTGATAAGCTGGACCTAGACAGATGTAAAAGCATTGTTCGTCTCCTACAAGAGTTTGAAACAGTTTCTGGACACCCAGTGCAAACAATTGTTACAACAACAGATCTTATAAATGTTGAGCAAAGCGGCTTAATGTCTAACATCCACGACCACCGTACTTACCATCTGGAGCGCTGATGCAGCATATTTCCGGAGCCATTAAAAACTTTTTAAAAAAAACAGGCTTGGAAAAAGCAATCGCCCAGCAGGGGGCGCTGGAACTATGGCCTAGCGTAGTGGGGCAAAGTGTGGCTAAAAACACATCAGCTGAATCTGTTGAACGAGGAATATTGGTTGTTCGAACAACAACACCAGCCTGGAGACAGGAGCTGTTATTTCAAAAAAAGGAAATCATAAAAGCCATCAATAAAGAATTAAAAAACAACATAGTTAAGGATATTAGATTTATATGAACGCAGAGATACAAGCAAGGCAATATAGCGCAGAAAGTATTAAAGTCTTGGAAGGTCTTGAGGCTGTACGAAAAAGACCGGCTATGTATATTGGAGACGTGGGAAAGCGTGGACTCCATCACCTTATTTATGAGGTTGTGGATAATTCAATCGATGAAGCCCTTGCAGGATATTGTACAAGGGTTATTGTTGTTTTTAACCCCAATGGTTCCGTGACCGTTGAAGATAATGGGCGCGGCATACCAGTGGACATCCACAAAGAAGAAAAGAAACCGGCGGTTGAGGTTGTTATGACAGTGCTTCATGCTGGTGGAAAGTTTGATAAAGGCTCTTATAAGGTCTCTGGAGGTCTCCACGGCGTAGGGGTGTCTGTGGTGAATGCCCTTTCTGAATGGCTGTGGGTAGAGGTTAAAAGAGATGGAAGCATTTATCGCCAAGATTATAAGATTGGTGATCCGCAGAATAAATTAAAGATTGTTGGTAAAGCAAAAAAAACAGGGACAAAAGTTTGTTTTTACCCTGATGGAACTATTTTCAAAACAATTGACTTTGAATATGATATTATTGCGGAAAGACTTAGAGAGCTTGCCTATTTAAATAGTGGCTTGGAAATAGTTTTAAAAGATGAAAGATCAGATGATGGTGAAGCCGATTCTTTCAAATTCAAAGGGGGGTTAAGCGATTTTGTAAAATACCTTGATGAAAACAACAACCCCCTACATAATAAGGTGGTTACGGTAAATAAAGACGATGGAGATGTTCCAGTAGATGTCGCTCTTCGCTATGGAAATACCTACAATGACAATATACTAACATTTGTAAATAATATTAATACCATTGAGGGGGGCACCCATTTATCAGGTTTCCGATCTGCCTTGACGCGAGCCATGAATAATCATGCCGCAAAGAACAACCTTATTAAGGCCAAAAAAAATGAGAAAATCAGCCTTACTGGAGAGGATTTTCGCGAAGGTTTAACAGCGATAATCAGTATAAAAGTTGCTGAACCGCAATTTGAGGGGCAGACAAAAACAAAACTCGGAAACGGAGAAGTAAAAGGAATCGTAGATAAAATAGTTTATGAGGGAATTTTAGATTTTTTAGAGCAAAACCCATCTATTGGGCGACGCATTATAGAAAAAGCCCTTCTTGCCGCAAGAAGCAGGAGCGCAGCGAGAAAAGCACGGGAACTTATTAGAAGAAAAAGCGCCTTGGGGGGATCTTCCTTGCCTGGAAAATTAGCGGACTGCTCTAACAGGGACCCTGTTTTTTGTGAGCTATATCTTGTTGAGGGTGATTCAGCAGGTGGCTCGGCAAAGCAGGGCCGAGATAGAAGAACTCAGGCTATCTTACCATTACGGGGAAAGGTGATTAATTCTGAAAAAGCCCGGATTGATAAACTATTGTCCAACAATGAAGTTCAGGCTATGATTACAGCCCTTGGTGCGGGCTTTGGGGGGTCAGACGATGACAGCGGCGAAAAATCCGCTGGAGATTTTGACGCAGAAAAACTGCGCTACCATAAAATAATTATTATGACAGATGCAGATGTAGATGGTTCCCATATTAGAACACTGCTTTTAACTTTTTTTTACCGAAAAATGAAAGAAGTCATCGATGGAGGGTATCTATATATGGCCCTTCCTCCTTTATATAGGGTGTCTCAGGGAAAAAAAGAAGCCTATGCATTTGATGATAATGAACGCGACCTATTGATGGAAAGAATGAAAAAAGACAACAAAAACACTAAGGTTGCCATTCAACGTTATAAAGGTTTAGGGGAAATGAACGCTGAGCAACTGTGGGAAACCACGATGGACCCTGAGCGAAGAACTTTGTTGCAGGTAACAGTAGAAAGCGCAGCAGAGGCGGCAGAAACTTTTCAAAATCTTATGGGCAGTGACGTAGAAGCGCGCAGGACGTTCATAGAAAAAAACGCAAAATTTGTAGTCAACTTAGACGTTTAACCAACTGAAATAAATTTATGATTGATTTTAATAGAGACAACACATTACCACGAGATATCGTGGATGAAATGAAGGAAAGCTACCTTAATTATTCTATGTCCGTTATTGTTTCCCGGGCCCTTCCGGATGTGCGTGATGGGCTTAAACCAGTGCACCGTAGGATTTTATATGGCATGAGTGAACTCGGTTCAAGCTGGAATCGACCATATAAAAAATCGGCTCGGATTGTGGGAGATGTTCTTGGTAAGTATCACCCACATGGTGACAGTTCTATTTATGATGCGTTGGTACGTATGGCGCAAAATTTTTCTATGAGATATGAACTAGTAGACGGACAGGGTAATTTTGGATCCATTGATGGCGATAATGCTGCTGCTATGCGGTATACTGAATCCCGAATGACAAAATTGTCTAGCGAAATGCTTAAGGACCTAGAAAAAGATACGGTGGAATGGGAACCAAACTTTGATGAAACCTTAAAAGAGCCATCTGTTTTACCTTCAATCGTTCCCACGCTTTTAGTAAACGGATCAGAGGGAATCGCTGTAGGAATGGCTACAAAAATTCCTCCGCACAACCTAACAGAGATAATAAATGGCATCGTGGCATTAATTGATAAAAGCGATATTTCTACCGACGAACTGATGAAACACATCAATGGTCCAGATTTTCCAACAGCAGGATTAATTCTTGGTATGGACGGACTGAAAGACGCATACGAGACAGGGCGGGGGAAAATAAAAATGAGGGCTAGGGCCCATATTGAAACAGCAAAAAGCGGTAAAAACAGTATTGTGATTACAGAAGTTCCTTACCAGACTAATAAGGCTAATCTTGTAGAGAAAATTGCAGATCTTGTTCGGGACAAAAAAGTTATTGGAATTACAGATCTTCGTGATGAATCGGACAAAGATGGTATCAGGGTTGTGATAGAAACAAAGAGGGATGCTGTTCCTGAGGTTATCCTGAATCAGCTTTATAAACACACACAGCTACAGGACACTTTTGGTATAATTCTTTTAGCTTTAGCTGAGGGTGTACCTAGAATTATGTCTTTAAAGACAGTGCTAGAACATTTTATCAATTTTCGTCATGAAGTTGTTGTTCGTAGAACAGAGTTTGAGCTTAAGGAGGCAGAAGCCCGGGCCCATATTTTGGAAGGTTTAAAAATAGCGCTGGATAATATAGATGAGGTTATTGCGATTATTCGAGGCAGCAAAGACCCATTGCAAGCCAAGGAAGGACTTATGAATAGCTTTAATCTGTCAGAGATTCAAGCCCAGGCTATTCTAGATATGCGCCTTCAGAAGCTTACGGGCCTGGAGGTGGAAAAGGTTGTTGATGAGTATAAAGAATTAATCAAACTGATATCACATTTGAAAGGAATTCTTGAAAGCCGAAGCCAGAGAATGAATATTATTAAAAAGGAAATGTTGGAAATTCGCGACCAATATGGAGATGAGAGGCGAACAGAAATAATTCCTGTTGACTCCAATTTTTCAATGGAAGACATGATAGCTGAAGAAGAAGTGGTTTTAACAATTACCCACCAAGGGTATATTAAACGGACAGCATTAAACACCTACCGAACACAGAGAAGAGGCGGTCGTGGTGTTCAGGGCGCAATGAGCAAAGATGAAGATTTTGTAGAGCA